>NZ_CP137134.1:649867-974801 GCF_033095785.1 Nitrosospira sp. Is2
AAAGTTCTACTTATTGCATGTCTACCAGACGGCGAAGCTTACGCAGCGGCGGAAGAAGTAGTCTTGACACGCGATATTAATAAGCTATGTTTAAATTTCCTAAACCACAATTGGAGTTGCCGCTATGAAACCTGAACCAGTAACCGATGTTGATATTGAGAGCTTTGCAAAAAAACTTGATCAGTTTAGAGGGACGCTAAATCAGAAAGAGAATACAGTTCTGTTGGGAATTATGGATTTGGCCGATAAGTCTCTTCTAAAGAAGGAAGGCGCGCCAACACCAAAAAAGAAGCTGACTCTGGAGCGCGAGTCTATTCGAGAATTGACAATTTGGGACCAACTTATTGGAATGAACGAGACGGGTATTAGTCTCTGGGGCTGTCCAGGCGCCAAGCTTGGTGACGACGTCATTAACCCGCCCCGGCCCGTGAAGTAATTCTGCTTCTTCCGACGTGCTAATGATGGTAACGCGATGAATTCGATTAGAAATCTAGCGTTGCTATCATTAGTTAGGAAAGTGTTATCCGATTAAACCCAGGTTAAGATAAAGCGCTTCTGGTGCTTGGCGTAGTGAGTTGTCTTAAAAGAGCGCGATAGTCAGAGTACTAGACCCATTTCGCGATGCGTGCCGGCCTTTTCTGGACAAAAAATGGAATTGCGAGAAATACCACGAATTGCCGCTAACGAGTTCAGGCCTTCGCGCTGGGGCGGAGAACCACGGGTTGTGGTTGGCAATGTTAAAAGTTGGAAGGCGCTTCAGCTTTGGGATCCAGATTATTTAAGGTCGGCGATCGGGGAGCAATATATACCGATACGAGAGACCGATGGTCCGCCCCGAAACATATATCAAAATCTAGCCCAAGGCGGCAAAGTCGCTTTCACGCAGTATCTAGATTGGGTTTTGGATACAGCTAATGCCGCAGACATCCGGAATATAGAAAAAAAATATAGCGACGTATCGGATATTACGCGAGCGATATGCAAGAGTGGATTTGAGGCTTCTTATTATTTAAATATAGAACTTGAGGAGCTCTCAAAAAAACTGCTGCAAGATATCGAGATTCCCAACTGGTACAAAGGTCGGCCTTCGGTTGTGAATTTTTGGTGCGGAATTTTAGGTACATCATCAGGGCTTCATTCAGATATTGCGCCTAACTGTAATGTTCAAGTAAGGGGTCACAAGCATTTTATCCTGTTTTCGCCAAGGCAAGCCAAGTTCCTTTATCAAGGTCTTGGGATAACTCATTGCCTTTTTGATCCTAACCTGCCTGATTTTGACCGTTTTCCATTGGGGCGCAAGGCCTCTGGCTGGCAATGCAGATTGAAGCCGGGCGACTCACTCTATATTCCAGTTGGGTGGTTTCATCAAGTTACCGTTACATCGAAGTGGGCGTTGAACGTTAATTTTTTTTGGCCGAGACCCTTCCCGCAAGGGGTTCTAACACCTTCGTTATGGCGGCTATTTATGCGAAAAGGTTGGGCCAGATGGCACATATTTCTCGCTTCAAGCATGAATAAAGGTATTAAGTGATTCGCGAGCTTCATAGAATGGTTTTTGTCTATCCAAATATCGAATTCCGATGACATCCTTGTACTAGGGTTCCCTGGCTATATAACAACTTTTGCACCAGATGAAAGACAATTATCAGGACCTTGTCTCTGCAGGATTCTTTATGCTTCGCACTCCTACGTTCCCATGGGATGAGATTGAGAAGTGGGCCCAAGGACTTTTAGCCTGTAGCGCTATCGAAGAAGGTGCCGATGTTGAAGCTGCTTTGAATTTAGACACGGCAACTTTACGAAACCGGTTACGGCAAATTGTGAGCCGTCCCGAAATGCGTGCAGCGCTATACGTCGCCTCGCCTGGTCTTAATTCCCGCCTAGGACCATGGCTTTACGGAGATGAAAGTGCAGTTGCGCTGAAAGTCGAATCGGCGATCGTTCGTTATTTCATGAGGATGGCGGGACGAGCTACTCCATTTGGCCTCTTTGCAGGAACGAGTGTCGGTGTAATTGGCGAGCATACGGATCTTCAGATACCTGAGCTTTCTGAGCAATTTAGGTACACGCGTGTCGATATGGGATATATCCACGAGCTAATAGAACGTTTCTCAAACACTGCTGAGATTCTCCCCGAGCTCCGTTTTCATGCCACGCCTGCGTCATACGAGGTTGGCGGGCGTCTCCGTTATTATGAAAAACGTATGTCTAAAAAATTGCAAACATTCCATCTTGTGGATGTAGAACCCTCTCCTCAGCTATACGTGGCTCTTGATTTCGCGAGCCGAAGTAAAGGCGCAACAATGCAAGAAATTGCCGCTGCAATTGTCGCAGCATTTAAGAATGTAGAAATAAGCGAGGCTAAGGAATATGTGCAGGAACTTGTAGATGCCAATCTGCTTTGCCATTCGCTAACGCTAGCAGTAACAGGGAGGGAGCCTATTTCTGATCTAATTGTGAAACTTCGAACTATGCAGGGGGGGGGCTCAATTGCTAATATGCTTAAAAACGTGCTCGACGATCTTGAGGCGCTAGATTACGAAGGCTTTGATGTGGAACCGAGGCGTTATGAGCAGATCGCAGTAAAGCTTAAGTCTTTATATGAAGATGCGGATGCTACGCATTTTTTCCGAGTAGATCTACATAAGCCGAACAAGGGTCTCCTGCTGGGTAAAGCGATAACAGACGAGATAAGGAAAGGTTTGGAAATACTCGCAAATATTTCACCTGCCCAAGAATCTCCTATTAGCAACTTTGCTCGCCAGTTCGAGCAGAGGTATCAGGGACGGGAAGTCCCTTTGCTTGAAGCCCTAGATGAAGAAACGGGAATAGGTTTCGATGTTGGAGATGGTAAAACCAGCGCTTCTCCGTTGGTTGCGGACGTTACCTTTGAAAAGTCTTCCCAAGACATTATCCGTTGGGGTCATCGCGAGGAATTTCTTTTCGGAAAACTAGGGGAGGCTCTTCAAGATGGGTCATCAGAAATTGTTCTGACCGAGTTGGATATTCAGGAATTATCAACAAAAAAAGCAGTCGCCTACCCCCCAGGGCTCGGCGTTATGGCTTCTATCGGAGCCCATTCCCATGAAGGCTTGGGGCGTGGAGAATACAAGATTCATTTGCAAAAGGCCGTGGGGGCGACATCGGGAAAACTATTTGGCCGCTTTTGCCAGACTGATCCAGAACTTGAAAGACACGTGCGGTCTGCTCTTCAGAAAGAAGAAAGTTATGATCCTAGGCTTATCCATGCGGAAATTGTCCACCTCCCGCAAGGGCGGGTGGGAAACGTGATTTGCCGTCCTATTCTTCGCGAGTATGAAATTCCGATTTTTGGAGGTTCAAGTGCTCCCGAAAGCTCTCAAATCCATCTCAGCGATCTATTGGTATCGGTCGTTGACCGCGAAGTTCAACTCAGATCGGCAAAACATAACCGGCGTGTAGTACCGCATCTAACATGCGCACATGCCTTCCGTAAGCACGGGCTCAGTATTTATCGGTTTCTTGCGAGCGTCGAAGAACAAGGATTATCTCCCGAATTCAGTTTTTCTTGGGGAAGTATGCGCTCAGCCCCATTCTTGCCGCGAGTGAGCTTCGGTAAATTCATTTTATCTTTGGCTAAATGGAATATTCCGAATAGCATGCTGCAGATGATTTACACGCTTCACGGAAAGCAGCGGTTTTTGGCGATGCAAAAGCTGCGCTACAAGATCAAGTTGCATCGGTTTGTTTGGCTCATAGAAGCAAATAACTATCTCCCGGTAGATTTCGATAACATTTTATCGATTGAAAGTTTTTTAAGTGCGTCCCGACAGCTAGATACTATTACTCTTAGCGAAATATTTCCTCCTCCCAATGAACTTCTTGTTAGTGGAAAAGAGGGGGGGTTCCATCACGAAATCATTGTGCCCTTCGTTCGAAGGGTTTCTTTCCCTGGTGCGCCCCCCCTTGTAACACTCCCGGGTCCCCCCGCGGTTCCATCTCATAGGGCAAAATATCCTGGAAGCGAATGGCTGTTTGCAAAAATATATTGCGGCGTAACCTCTCTAGACCGTTTGCTAGCCAACCCGATTCCGTCCCTTATACGTACACTAAGAGAGGATGAGGCTATCGATCGTTGGTTTTTTATTCGCTACAGCGATCCAGAATTACATCTACGTCTTAGACTGAGGGGAGACCCTACCCGTCTGTGGCAGGAAGTAGCGCCCAAAATTTTTGCAATTGTAAATTGTAATCGCCATCTCGTTCAAAAAGTTGTTATTGATACGTATGATCCGGAAACAGAGCGTTATGGTGGTAAGGAAGCACTCGATTTTGGGGAGAAGATCTTTGAGGCGGATAGCGAAGCTGCACTTTCCATCATTAAAGAATTCAGAGCAAATGCCGAAGCAAGATGGCAACTTGCTCTCTTGGGAATGGATGGATTGCTTCAGGATCTTGGATTCTCCCTTGTCCAAAAAAAAGATATTGTCTATACGTGTCGCACAGAATTGCTCTCATTCTACGCCAACGAGAGTGGCTTAACCCGTCAGATAGGAAACAAATATCGCAGACTTCGTTCTAATATCGAAACTTTGTTCGTATCTCCACGAAAGGAATATGCAAAAGGCTGCGAAGCGATTTGCGCCCGGTCAAATGTAATCGTTGATCTCGCGACGCATCTCCGGCAAATCGAGGCTGCGGGAAGAATGGAATCGCCCTTGACCACAGTAGCAGGCAGCTACCTCCACATGTGGGCGAATCGTATATTCTGCGATTCCGCGAACGCACAGGAACTTGTGCTTTACGATTTTCTCCATCGCTTGTATGACTCTTGGATACACGACAACAGGGGGGAACTGTCACGACGTGGTGAATGACGGCGTATCCGTTGAGCGACATCTGCAATGTGACCGCAATGAATGACTGCCATTCCGTTGTTAGTGAAATTCGCGTTCGCGGAAGAATGTCCCTTAGTAACTGGTGATAGAACGACTCTTGATGTCTGCATGAGTCGGCTGCTAGCGCAGGAACTTCGAAGAGAGAACAAGCGAGGAATTTCCAGCTATAACTTCGTTAAAACCTCCAAGCGAATGAGCTTTATTTGTTCCAAAAGGTGGCATTTCCGGGAGCACACCGGCCAACCAAAATTACGAACTGTCAGTGCACAGCTGGGCCCGCCGCAATGTTAGGGCCGCAGCCATTAACATCACCAGCGTGGTGTGATAGGTACCAAGAAATTCGCGACGTGTGGGAGAATCGTTCTCGGAATACAAGAAGCCTCCCGCACCCGCTGGACCTTTTACTGATCCATCACTATGTTGGTGCGAAAGCACTGTATCTAATGAGCTAATGTAGCTCATTTCTTTATCAATGCAACTAGATACAATAGCAAATTCCCCGGTAATATCGTCGTCGCTATCCTGAATAAAAATGTTTGTCCAATAAGGAGTCCAGGTACGTAGATACTCTAGCATTTGAAGATTCTTCATAGGTCGAAATCCAAAATCAGATAAATAAAACACCTCATGTGTGATTGTATAGGCTATTTCCCCGGAGATAACCCATGGTTCAGGGCGCGCTTTTATGTATATATTTCGAGTGTTTATTTTCGACCAAGGCAATAGTTCGAGCTTCCAAAGGTTATATTGGAGCGCCAAGTAAGCCCAAGGTTGTAAGGGTAAAACCGCTGCCATGTTAGATCTAGACAACATTCTAATTGCTGCGTGCAGGTTGGCGGAGTAATAACCAAGCTGAAACATTGATGCGTATAAGGTGCAGCAGGGCAGAAAATCGTTTCGAGCCAATAGGAGGTGCATTATTTTGTCTCCATTATCGCACTGCTGCCAAACCCAATCTGAAACGTTCTTTAGTGCGGGCAAACTGATACCGCATCTCTCCAAAAGCCAAACAGTGAGCGCCAATTCGGAGGCTGGCTTTAATCTCGCCACGTCTTCCTTTGAAAACGGACCAGCCGATTGTTTATTTATCGCAAACTGTTGTAAATGTTCGCATACCCAGCCTAGCCCTAGAAGTAAGCTCCGCTTGAGGGATTGTGTATGAAGTTCACTCAGCATTCAATTTACTCAAAAATCTCGTCTCGTATTCTGCATCTCGGAAGTTGGAAATTGTTAGGAGGGTATTCATTACCACGCCCGTTTGTTCAACAAGCCGCGCCAATGTAGTGTTTGTTGCTTCGCGGCGGGTGTATTTGTTTAAGACGAAATACCACCTAATAATATCTATCAGTGATGACGATCTCACGGCATCAGCCAATGCATACATTCCTGTATTGTCAAACGGTAACAAAAATCCGGTACCTAACAATCTTGAAGCGAGATACGGACCTAGAAACCTCAATGATGCGTTCACCCTCACTTGAGTCTCGGACTTAGGTTCAAGAAGAAGTTGGTAATATTTAGCTTGTTCTTCCGTACTACATTGATAAATCATTTCTACCACCCGATCCCTTTGCTGCATCTTTGAAGAGATGATGGAATCGAGCTCAAATTCTAATTTCTGCGTACTACATGTTTCTTCAGATGCTAGGGACATAGGCAACTACTCCCGAGAACATGCTCACAAAACTGCTAATGATAGTTGCGCTCATCCTTTGATAACTAGGAAAAGCGCTGGGGCATACGATTAAAACGACGATAACGTTTTGTCGCAAGCCCCTTTTTTCTCGTTTCTATCCTTCCCTAATTAGGAAATCCCAGCGTTCCATTCGGGTAATGCTTCAAGTTTTACACAATGGAGACAAAAATCGCATTGTGCTGCCTTTAGCTCACCTTTAGTCCCCAACCGGACACCAAGTTGCCGAATACTTTCAAATTCTGCTTGCGTGAGGTATTTCCTAGCTGGACCTTCTTTGTTTTTTTCCAGCTCATAAGTATGGTCCTCTTCAGTCACAACTGCTATCGGTTCTTGACTGAACAATTTTTCCACGATAGCTTGTTGCTCTTCTGTCATCTTAACGCTTTTCAAATCAAATGTGATTCCTACAATTCCGTCCCCACTTTCAAGGGTAATTCTCTTGGAAGGGGGAGTATCCATTTTTATGCTAGTTCTTTCGTCTTTCTGAGAAAAACGCGCGGTCATCGTTGCCATGTTCGCTCTTTCGGTCATTTTATCCTCCTGATAATTGGTACCAATCGGACTACAGAAAGTTAATTGGATATGCTTTTACTAAACATCCTATTAGCAAAATCCGTATACACTTCGTCCTACCCTCGCTCATGTCTCTCCTCTTTGTTATGCACACTTAGTAAGATAGATTATCTGGGGAGTAGTACAAGGATTTTTCCAGAATTTTTTTAACATGCGTTACCCTTTTCTTCAGCGCTACACCTGGTCTACAGACGAAGCTCGGCGATAAAAGCGAAAAGTGTGGACGTCAATGGGTCGTTTAGGACTTGCTATCCTAAAAATTGGATACTTGATTGACGGAAATCTGCCGCGAGGGGATGGAGCGTTTTGATCATTTTGGAGCGGATTTTCCGCCGGGGGCAATCAGCGGATGGGCACTATTGAGCTCACCTTACCATTGAAAATACACGTCCCTTGCCGGTACCCTTGAAGATAAACCGCTGTTTCATGAATGTTGGTCAAATCGACGGTAAATGGTTACATTGGGTCAGGGTAAAAGTCCATTTCAGAGTACATGCCGGCAATCGGAATAGGGTTCCATGGCAAAAACCCACCGAGGCATGTGGTTAATGACTCAGAGTTGCTTCGGGTTAGAGAACCGAGAATCTAATTATTTACTATGAACTTCCGAGTTGCTGGAAGACGACTCCACCCATTTTCATCTTAATATTTGTATAGCTGTCCCCGACCTACCGTACGATCTACCGGAAAAAATCGAATGATGCACAGCCGTTTTGCCGTTATCTCTTCCATTCGTATGCCAGTTCATTGCAGCAATGCTTATCGGTCTTGGTTGTTGCTCCAACTTTAATCTCGCTGCAAGAGAGCCGGTAATCTCGTGGGAACACCGGTATTACTACCATCTCCTAGCGGGCGCTCACAAATTCTCCTAGCCTTACCATTCCTTGCCCACCACCATGCAATGACTATAATCCTGGCCAGTTCCCTTGAATAGATAATGGATAGCCAGGGTCAACTGCATTGCTTGCAATATCGTAGCGAAAATAAACTGTTTTTTGAAAGAAATATGCCTTAAGCTGCCCAGGCCAGACGAAAGCAGCTGTAAAAGGTTGTCCGGTTACCCACAGTCCGGGCCAGTTCCCTTGAATCAAAGCCGGATAGCCGGGATCAACTTTATTCGCGCCGATGTCGTAGCGGTAATACCGGTCATATTGGAATAAATAGACTTTTCCGTCTGGCCACATTATCGCAGCATCAATACGGTAATCTAATTGTGGCCCGGCTAGCACTCCCCGCCAGTTCAAGTTAGTCGGCATCGGAAAGCCCGGGTCAACTCGGTTAGTAGCAATGTCGTAGCTATAATACTGATCGCGGCTAAAGAAGTATGCTTTTCCGTTTGGCCAGACAATAGCACCCTGAATACCTCCAACGGAGGCGTTGTCCAATCCGGGCCAATTTCCTTTGATTGGTTGTGGATATCCTGGATCAACTTTGTCGGCCGCTATGTCGTAGCCATAATACTGACTGCCGCTGAAGAAGTATATTTTTCCATTCGGCCACATAATTGCGGAATCAATGATAGTCATGTTAAGAACTCCTGTTTTCATTCATGGCGTCACAAGGTCGCGCTGTTGGTTTCCCCCCGGCCGAAGGGAATATCTAACCGCAACCGAGCAGGGAGTTGCGCGACCCACGAAACTAATTCGGAATTTCCCTCAGCCATTTGCTCGCCAACGTCCTCCCTAGTTCGTACTTCTGAGCCTGGAGAGCGACGTGTGCCACGCGAAGCATGGCTCTGATATCGGCGTGACGAGTGGCTGGAGGATTAAACTCGCCAAATGATTCCATTGTCATAGTTACGATCGGGTCACGACTACTGGCGTGGCTCCGCGCTCGTTCTCTCGTTCGGATCCTGCGCCCTGATTATCACGGTTCACCTCTAGCATGTTCTCATCTCCTGCAGCAGTTTTGAGAAAAGTTCGCTCCTCGCCGAGTTCAGTCTTGCAGTCTTCGTCATCCAGAAATTCGGCGTCGAAATGCGAGCTCCTTGCACGATGTATAGGTAATAATATTGAAAAGAGCAAGAATTAAGGCGGAATTAAGTTTATTATCAGCCGCCCTTGTCGTAGCGTGAGGGCGCTGACGGAAGCCTTCGAAACCGGACTGGCTTGCCTTACTCGAAGCTCCACCGCCCCCAGCTGCGGAACTCGGACTTAGATAAAGCTGTTGTTCGGTAAATGCTTAGCGAAAACTTCTAGTATTGGGCGCACCAAAGTGTCCTGCTGTAAGGTTTCCCAGTCCCGACCGCATAAAGAGGACTACCACGTCGCTTTCTAGTAATGCATTTTGTGTTACGCGACTTGGCTACATTCGTCATTTGTCAAATTCTTACTTGAAGTCGGCGGTCCTGGGGACGTAATGAATTGAAGGCGACGGAATCGATTCTGAAAGCGATGGTCAGCCTTTCACGGTGAACACGGGTCCCTAGGCCTCGATTACCGCTCTTGCCGGTTTAATAATCCTGCCGGCCGAAGGTGTTTTTTCTCGCCAAAGCCGCACTTCTTGCAGGGGAACATTACGTATATAATACCTCGCCGCATAACCATTAGCCCTTCGTGTCAGAAGCAGAGTTTCGGTATCAAAAGCGAAGTTATCTATCTAATGTATTCTGAATCGCCCCGGCTTTTCTAGACACGCTGAGCCGGTTGAAATACTGATTTTCGAACTCTTATTGGAGAGAAAAACCGTTTGTATAGCCATGACGAGCTTTGGGCTGTAAACATTTCGATTTAGTTGAAGACATTTTGGCGAGCCTCGTTGCGGTCGGGATAGATCTTGCGGCGGATTCGCTCGCGCTTGAATGCTGAAGAAGCTCTCGGCGACCGCACTGTCACAGCAATTACCTTGCCGGCTCATGCTAGCGACCAAGCCATGGGTTTTCAAGAAGCCTTGCCAAGTCATGGCTGCGGTACTGGCGTCCCTCATCGGAATGGACAATGGACAGGTGCTTTGGATTTCGCCGCCAAACTGCCATTAGCGGGGCATTTATAGCCAGTTCGACATCAATTCGGCAACGCATTGACCAACCGATGACTGCTCGAGAACAGGTCCAGCACTACATCCAGATACAGCTAACCTTCGTCGGTCCGGATATAGGTGATATTCCTCACCCAAACCTGAATAGATGCTTCGACATCAAAGTTCTGCTCCAACTGATCCTCAACCGCAGGCGCAGGCTTGCCATAATAACTTGCCCGACGACGATAACCCCTTGGGCCCGCAGTCCTTCCTCCTTCATCAGGTGATAGACCCGCGATGCCTGCCATAGCGCTCGACAAGATCGCAGATCCTGGGTGACCTCCGATAGCCATAGCGCCACCGCTTTCCAGCGGCCATTAATTCGACTGATGTGTTCAGCCAACATGATGCTAACCATCACTCGTGTCGATGCAGCTGGTGACGCCAGCCGTAAAATCCATTTACTGATTCGCGTAAGAAACGGCACGGTCGGGTCACAGTCCCCTGATTCCTTGCCGGGACCCAATCTCGCTTATGGCACCTCACTGCAGGTTCCTTAAAACCGATCTGACTTTTCGTAAATGGTAAATCGCGACTTCTTAATTAATCTCTCCGAATAAAACGCCATGTCTAAAGTTTTTTCGTAAATTCCCAAATATCTACTATGTTAAGTTGTAGCGGTTGTTGTTCCGGCACACCGCATACGTAAGGAAAGACTGAAGTGATAGTGGCTTTCCCTGTCATTAGCCCGGCACAACAGTAACGTTTGGAGAACTGCTGTGCCGGCATGACGTTGCTGAAAGGTCCGATGGTAAGCCGTTTCCGTATTCGAAAGCCGTAAAGCAATTCCTGCGTTTTAGGGCTTAGGAGTAACCTTCAAGCTAAGGGACATTAACCCAAGTAATGTTAGGAGAGCAAAAATGTTTAATAATCCTTTAAATGGTTTGGGCAAAACTTCAAATGAGAAGACTGAGATCAGTGCTGACGTGATGGCCAAGATCAATGCGAGTGGGAAGCTGGCGCTGGAGGAGAAATTTGAGGCAGTTACCCAACAGCGGCGCGAGCAAAACCTCCGTACGGCAGTTGAGCAGCATAAATTGGTCGAAGCGTTACTTGGTTCCACTCGATATGAACAGGCTCCACAAACCGCCCATCCTCCTGAGTTATCGAAGTTAAAAATGCTCGAGAAGATAAGTGACGAAAAATACAGAAATGAGAACCAAAGAATTCTAGACCAAAGGTCGAAATATTCAGCCGCTCGAGCCTTGACTGTGCGGCCATTTCGGACTCTTGACGGCGAGATTGGCGGCATAATTGGCGGCATAATAGGCGGTATATCTGATGGTATAGCAGAGGATACTAAGTTGCAGGTACTCGGGGCGCCCTATGAGGCTTGGTCGAGATCTGGAGGAGCTGACGGAAGGGGGTACCACGTAGCGCAGGCATACGCGGACCCGTTAACGGGTAAGTTCGGCTTTAATCATTTTGCCTACGGAGCCCAAGCTTCAAGTGGAGCGGGAATATGGGTCCAATTTGTACCCGATCCCCCGCTTCCTCGTTTTGTGCAAATACGACCCTATTGCCCTTATTTCTATAAATGGCATGATCACGCCCACTTCTATGTAGCGCACAACAATGCCGGATTTGGGGTCTTAGTTTTTAGCTGGGATATGCAAGGCAATGACCAAAGAATGGAGCAGGACTACAGATATACTATTTGGTCCGATGGTGTCTCGTGGCTGCAGGATCACGACAATCCTAGCGGCGACGCGGGGGACTACGAAAACGCCTTCCAGTGGGGAAATGAGGCACCATATTTCGAAGCCCATTCTGGTCGCATATATAAAGCAGCTATCTGGTGTCATGGCTCATGTGATGGTGACAGTGGCGTTTTTGGAGATTATGGTCAAGCTTCCGCAGCCATCGATGTCAGCGTTCCATGGGTGGTCGTTGGTCAAAGCTAGCGCCCTACCTGCTGGAACAGGTTAAACTGACCCAGTACAAGAGAATGGAGGCGAAGGGATTTGTCAAAAGTTAGCTACCGAAGTGCTGTTGCATTCGTTTAATATTTATGCAGCAGCACGGATGATTTTCTTTTAAGTATCAATGGCTCAACGACTGCGCTTGTCCCAGCAGCATAATGGTACAGTTCGATAACTTAAATGAAATTGAAATAACCGGACCATAAGGGGTTGGCGAAGCTCAAAGATTAAGGAATAAATACCCTTCGCATTATTTTTGTGGGGGAGCTACGACCTCAAAGCGATGAACAGTGCTCACATGCAAAGTACTAGTAATTTCAGGACAAGCCGTACTTACATACGAGCGCGGGGCCATTCCTGCCTGTACGGGAAAGAAGGGAAAGACCGTATTCGAAAAACCCTCCGTCGTAGTTGTGTTTGCAGGTCTCGTACAGACAATAATTTCTGTTGCATTAATTTTTCTGTTTTTCCTGGCGTTAAGAAATTATTTCAGAATCCGGTGATGTTCCATTTAGGGGGGGCGAGGGCAAACGATAGAGAGATGCGATCGCAAGATTCTGATGGGGGTAGCGCCTGTTTAGAAGTCGTAAGTCATTGTTGTCTTCAACGATTGGGACTAGTCGAGAGGCGATAGCCTAGCTGCCTCTTTGACAACTTTTTCGGGACTGTCATTGTAACCACTTGTTGGTTAGGTTCAGCGGCCAAGTGTACTCATCTTAATTTTTGCCCCTGTTAACCCCCCCTCTCCTAATTTCGCGCACAGAATTTTCACGCTAAGCCCTCGGGTTCTATAAGAGAAGTTATTGACTTTTGACCCCCCCTCCCGGTCTCTCCTCTTTTCATTGTCTCGTTTTTTCCCCCGTTAAATCCATTTGTATATATAGGGGGTAAAATAAGTGAAATAAGTCAAGAAAGGTGTACCTATTGGGTTTGAGCCATATATTTAAGGGCAAAAAAGGTAAATTAAGTATGGACCGGAAAAGTGTCCCCCATCTGCTTCCTCACCGCGTGCTACCTTTTTTACCCTTTTCTGCCCCTTAATGGTCGGCCCTGTGTCAAACAGGCTGGCTTTTCTACCTTTTTTTACTTTTCTTCATAACGGAAATACTTGGTTGGCGAGCGTCCATCCGTTTTTGCCTTTTCCTGTTCTATCAATGGCGGAGCCATACTGAGCAGCGTCTCGAGCGCTTTGTCCGTCTCGTTCTTTCGGCTTTTTGGCCAGTGCTTTCTTAGCTTGGTAAGTGTAATCCCCGGATCTCTTGTAATGACCTCCAGTACCTCGGCCACGAAAGGGTCAAGGCCTCCTTCATCATCCCTGCAGTTGAATATATAGGTGACGCTTGAATTCCAGTATTCAACCCAGGCAATAGCCGCATGCAGATCCTGTGACTCAATGACGAGGCGGCCGTCCATTGCAGCAAAAATCATCGCGAGCATGCGCGCATACATTTCCGATCTGGCCAAAAGGCTTCCCGCCTTGCCCTCGCGATCGCGGGTAATGGTTGGATATTGCTCCTCCCACAGCTCCCGGGCAGTATCACTGAACGTAACCTCGTACACATTATCGGCATGCACGTTTCCTTCCGTCACCGCCATTACTGCGTCGGCTACCCGCTGTGCCAGCTCTTCGATCTTTGCCTCTGGAGTCGGGCAAGGTAAAGCAACAAGCTTGGGCCGATAAACGTGGAGTATGATGAACCGGTTCAACAGTCCGTTTGCCACGTCGTTGGCAGTCGCTTTCTCGCGCAGTTCATGACTGGTGATGTGACCCAGGATGGACACGTGAGGACGGGTGGCTCGCGTGCGACTGGTCTTGGTGAGCGGCTCGATGTCGCGGCCATCAAAGAGATTGCGAATGGTGGCTGACAAAGTATTGTTGTCACGCCTCAGCTGGGCGAGGACATTGTCGAATTCACTCTCGATGACCAGCAGTCGCTTGTCGGCTACGCCGGGGTCGCCTTTCTGCTTTCCCTCGGCTTCGACTGGATCACGGATAGCCCATGCAATGCCTTCTCCCGTCGACAGGCCACCAATATGGCACCGGAGACATTCCTCAATCCCTCTTCGCCTGCTTATGATCGCATCAGCGCACCTGAATATCTTCCGCACGGTCGATTCCGAGGTTCCCTTGCGTGCCTTTCCGCTCTTGCCGACGATAAGCGGGAAAGGCCGGCAATGGATTATGGCGTCACCGATGTGCTGGAAAACACCTCGTCCGATTATCGCGCTAAAATAGGTCAGGATGTTTGCCGCGACTGCCACCGGATGAGCCTCGCTGCTGCGGCAGGCAACATCCACAATATCGCTTATGAGGGGAGGAAAACCCATATCCGGCATCCTCGGTGGGGCAAGCGGAGCATCAGCCTCCTCCTCCGCTGGGGGATAGCCCTCCTGTCTGATGACTTCGGGCTGCTCCTCCTTAATTGTCGTAGGTGCCCTTCTCGTCTTTGCCGTTTTTCCTGTCTTCAAGGTCTCAGCACCGGCTGAAGGCTCCGGGTCACGCTCGAATTGAGCCTGGAAATCGAAGTAATCTGCGTCGGCTCCATTCCTTACTGATTCGATCGTTTCGTTCAACGTACGAGCTGCGATCGACTGAGGGCCTGGACCAGGCAGGGTCGCATTGTCCACCTTCCTCGCCGCGGAGATGGCCTGCTCGACCGCTTCCTTTCCTGTAAGCGCATGCATGTCGTTGAAGTCGGTCGGTCTGGTGCTCACACCACCTCCGGAGAAGTCGGGCACTGCCAGTAGCCCCCCAATAGCCTTTGCGGCTTCCGCAGCCTTCGTCAGGCCCGGATTACCCTCCGTCCATTGATCGTTATCGCTGCACAGGATGAGGGTCGCCTCGTTGTACCGTTGCCGCATGGCCTGTGCCACATGCATGAGATTGCCGGCGGTGAACGCAACGGCCACTGCATGGCCCGTAGCCTCGTGAATGCTGCAACCGGTGGCATACCCTTCGGCAATACAGAGAACTTTTGCTGGTGTACCGACCATACAGCAGCCACCTCTGATCTCGCCACCGCTCAGGAAGCGCTTGGTCCCGTCCTCCTTAATGAATTGCAGGCTGGTGAGCTCGTCCTCAATGTAGACCGGAACAATCAGTTGTTTGCCCAGCTGTTTTACTCCACCCCGGGGACTGACGCCTTTCTTTACGAGGTAGGGATGATCAGCTTTTGCATTCCCAGCGCGACTGTAGATCTCCGCTGCCTTGTCCGCTGCTGCCACCTGGAGCCTGCGCTGCTCTTCCTGTATTCCTTCGCGGGCTTTCTTTAATGCTTCCCGGTGAGCCTTGCGCTCTGCAGGCAGCAGCGTCGTTACATCTCTCGCGCTCCAGATCGCCTGCATCCCCGATTTGAAGTCACCAAAGACTGCGCTTTCACCATCGAAAAAAAGTTTGACGTAGCCGCTGGCATTGCCGTTGATTTCCTGACCGACGGGAAAGCGAAGGAATCCGTTACCGCTGGGCTTGAGCCGTTCTGGCCGGTATTGATGCTGCCGCATGTACTCAACGAGGGCAGGGGGTAAAGACCCGTTCATTGCGATACCTCGCTATTCATGAATTTCTCCACTGCAGCTAGGACCGCATCCTCCTTTGTCCCGCCCTGCTTCAATTGACGTGCGCACGCTCGGCATAATGGATAGACGATGATAACGGGTATACGCAATTCAGCCGACGTAGCTCTTATGTGTCCGAATATCTTTCGCGCAGCACTGAAGGGTTTAACGCACGACGCACAGAGGGGGGATTTCCTGCCAATTGGTCTCGATTCGTGCCTTGCACCCAGCAGTTCCAGAAGCGTTGTGCCTTCCGGTACTTTAAGGAAGTCGTGCATCGTTGCTCCTCCCATGCTTGGACTTGGCGGCGGATAAAACAGGGGGCGGATTTTGTTTGACCGCAGCGGAATTGCCGAGAGCCGCGTTTGCGGAAAAGCCGTTGCGATAGTTGGATAGCGTTCTCATTTCTTCCCCTTTTCCGCTCCGGCAAGCGGCCGGGCCATGATCCAGGCCTGTATATCTTCACTACGCCAGCCACTGGCCGATGCTGACAGCTTGATTCGGGCTGGAAACAGGCCGAGAGCTTCCAGCCGATAAATTGAAGAACGCGACAGGCCGGTGAGCTGGATTACTTTGCTCATTCTGAAAATCGCGTGTATAGGGGAAATTGCTGAGGTATTTTCCATGATTCTCCTTCACTGTTTTGAATGAAACCCAATGCGACGCAATGGTGTGAAGGCGAATGTACAGATGTGCATTCACGGTTTAGCGGAAGCCGTGAATGGCGGATGCTAAATAAATTTCGCTTTTATTGGCTTCTCCTTCATAAACACGCGAAACTTATTTCTTACTTCAGATTTGGGAACCGAAAAGCATTTAGTGCTTGCCTGATAATAAAGGGCCTCATCGTCAATTTTTTCAAGTTTTAGCCAAGCAATCGCCAAGGTGGGTTTGTCACACTCGGCTTTTATCTGGTCCCAGACCAGGTTAAACTCCACTGGAAGTGCCAGGGATGACCACAGTACTCGGAGATATTTGTCTAAATCGCCTGTTTTGTAGTATGGAAACTTGTTGCGGACAGTAAGTCTGTTTATTAACTTCTCTTTGCCGCTCATTCGGTAGTGAAGCTCATCCCCATCCGTCTCCTGCAATACCAACGATGACGTTTTGACTGTTGCCTCAGAGCACTCCCTCTCGATTGCTTTCCAGAATGAGTCGAAGTCTAGCGACGTACCATGTTGGAAATACAGTTTCTGATACAGATTCCTTAAGTGGTGATGTATGAGACCGTATGCGCCGGCAGTTCTCCCTGACGTGAACAAGGATTCGCGACCCCTTAATGTTTCCAAGGAAGCGGCGTAAAATCGCGTCAGCTGAAGTTTTAAGTCACTTATGCACCCATGAACCCATTTTTTATCCCCGTGGGATTGCTGAAGGATGAGCGCCAGATATAGGGCTTCACCGCAGGCCAGTAGAGCAGGATCATATGCTTTGAAAGGTTCGCCCTTTGTATAACCATTGTTGTCTCTGGGCGCTCTCCAGCACCCTTCCCGCAAGTCGTTTAAGCGCCACCACATTTCGTCGGAATCTGCTAACGCCTGCTGTAATAGCACATCGTTTTCTGCCGTCCAGTCTTCTGGTTGCCAAAATCTCTCATATTCAAGGAAAGCTTTCCGTAATCTGGTAATTAGAAAAGTTAAGGGGTCAGCAGCAAAAAAATCCCACAGCTTGTCCGCTTTATCGTCCCACTCTCGGTCAGGGGCGTCCAGGCTTGAGAGGTTTTGACCCATCTGATCAAGCAACTCGATTACGTGATCCAACTCGAACATCTCTTCGAATATGAGAATTTCTCGTTCGCGCGGATACCTATCAGGTAAGGTTTTCTTTTTAGTAGCGCGGCTAACCATACGCGACCTTTCCATCCAAAAAGTCTTAGTGGCCCCAAACCTTCACGGCAGCTAATTCCGTTGCCGCCATTTTAGTTTAACGCACGGGTGGAGCCACGCCGAACGCAAGGACCGAATCGGCATGCTTTACCCGGATTTAAAGTGGATCTAGCGTTTGAAGGATTACCGAAGGCGGTCAGGCAATTTGATCTGCGCGTCTTGTCGGTGACAGCTAGTCACGATCACAGGTGCTAAACGGAGTGGTAAAGCGCTTTGGCGGGCTATTGCCGCACTTGCAGGAGATACTCGGAACTACGGCACCCTTTCGTTTCTCACTGAGAAAAGGTTCGGTGATCCACGGAGTAAGCTTGCTTCGCGTTTCGTAGGAACCTTGCACTTGCAGGATGTACTATCTCAGAAAAAAAATCTGCATGACGACCTACGCCATTAAAAGTAGAGTGCACGAAACCGTCAGGTTTATGATGTAGGTAAAGATGTATGTAGTAACGGAAGATATTTGACTTTACGTTACTAATCAATATCTTAAAATTAGTATTGGCGGAGAGAGAGGGATTCGAACCCTCGATAAGCCTTTTGAGCCTATACTCCCTTAGCAGGGGAGCGCCTTCGACCACTCGGCCATCTCTCCACGAAGCCGCATTAGGATAGCGGTTTAAACCTTCCTGGTCAAACAACCGAAACCAGGTTTTGCAACGGATCCTGTACGTTCCCATTGCCTGCACTGCGGTGTCACGACATCTGATCCAGTTCAAATATTTTATGCAACACGCGCACAGCGAGTTCCATGTACTTTTCATCAACGACCACGGAAATCTTTATTTCTGAGGTCGAGATCATCTGAATATTGATGCCTTCTTCGGCCAGGGCGCGAAACATTCTGCTGGCGATGCCCACATGAGAACGCATGCCAACGCCCACAATGGAGACTTTGGCGATCCTGTCGCCTCCGATCACCCCGCGCGCACCGATGTGCGGCTGCACCTGATTCTTCAGGATATCTACTGTTCTGGTGAAATCGCTACGATTTACGGTGAACGAAAAATCGGTCATGCCATCATGGCCGACGTTCTGGATGATCATATCCACATCAATATTGGCATCGGCCACCGGACCAAGAATTTGATAAGCGATACCGGGGCGATCCGGAACGCCCTGTACAGTGATCTTGGCTTCATCACGATTGAATGCGATACCCGATATAATCGCATGCTCCATGTTTTCTTCTTCCTCGAAAGTAATCAGGGTGCCCTCGCCCTCTTCCTCGAAACTGGACAATACCCTTAATTTAACCTTGTATTTACCGGCAAATTCCACTGAGCGAATTTGCAGTACCTTTGAACCGAGGCTGGCCATTTCGAGCATTTCCTCGAAAGTAATGGTCCTGAGTTTGCGCGCTTCAGGCACGATTCGAGGGTCGGTGGTATAAACGCCATCCACGTCGGTATAGATTTGACATTCGTCCGCCTTGAGCGCTGCTGCTAACGCGACCGCAGTGGTATCCGATCCGCCTCGACCTAGTGTGGTAATGCTGCCCGCCTCGTCCACTCCCTGAAATCCTGCCACGGCCACAACGTATCCGGCGTCGAGATCCGCGCGGATTTTATCTTCGTCGATTTTAAGAATGCGCGCCTTGGTATGGGCATTGTCGGTCAGTATACGAACCTGTGACCCGGTATAGCTCTTCGCCTGGACGCCGAGATCCATGAGGGCCATCGACAACAACGCCACGGAGACCTGCTCACCGGTCGATACCATGACATCCAGTTCCCTTGGATGGGGATTCGCCTGAAATTCCCTGGCGAGGGCAATAAGGCGATTGGTCTCCCCGCTCATGGCAGAAACCACTACTACGATCTGATGGCCGCGAGACTGAAATTTGGCGATACGGCGCGCGACATTTTTTATCCGCTCCGTGCTTCCAACCGATGTGCCGCCGTATTTTTGAACAATAAGTGTCACGATTGCCAACAATTCGACATTGAGAAAAAAGATACCGTCGCAAGCATTATGTCAGATCAATTCAACGTACCGCCAACGCAAGTATTGAGTCTAGTTGAACCGAATACAGGTATCTCGATCGGGAATTTTACCTGATTACCGAAAATAAAACTGGCAAACATCTCTGGTATCCTCTAGCTGAGCGCAACCAGACGGAGTCTGAGCAGCTAAACGGAACTTGTTCATTTTCGTGACGCTTCTCACAGGGCCTCGTACGACTGCTCCGTTCGCTGCATTTTAAACACAGCTGGAACAAGGGGTTGTGCACACTTTTCCGCAGCCGGTCTTTTGCCAGCTTGCCACGACGCGCGGTGGAAAACGAGGATTATTCCTGCTCCAGTGCCCCAACCGCCCGGTCCTGGCAACCACCTTATGTGAGTTTATTTCCAGCTCCAGTAAATATGCAATACGATAAATGCGACAGCCGAAAAATGTTGAAATAAGCAAAGTGAATGTAGTTAATACTTGCACAGAATAAAAAAACAAATTAAATTTATGAATGTACAATAATCCCTCAACATAACCTGTAGAGAGCTGGCTTATGAAACTCTTCGAAGAAATATCCAATCCCCGTGAAATCCGTCGCAAATTGGGTCTTAATCAGCATGACTTCTGGAGCAAGGTCGGCGTCACGCAAAGTGGCGGCTCCCGTTATGAAAGTGGACGAAATATGCCACGGCCTGTAAGGGAGCTGGTGCGGCTTGTGCATATCGAACACATCGATCTTGGCAAGATCAAGAAGGATGATTTGGCTGTGGCAGCGCTACTGAAAAGCCAGAATCCGGATTTGTACAAGAGTCTGAAGAAAGCCGCCAAAGCGAAATAAGGCGAGAACGTCGGCTAAGCCAGACTCACCGCATGGTAAACCTGACCTCCGAGTTGCTTTAGCTCATCTCAACTGAGCAGGAGAAAGTATCGCCGAAGGCTTTAATCTCGGGGTGGGACGGTGGGCCGTTTCTCTGGAAATATGGCGCAACTGTTAAAGAGACAAATCGAAAAGTCCCGTTCACGGAAAATCTCCGTCAGTCTTGACTCACTCTCGGCAGTCGTTTCGCAAAAGCTTTACCAGCAGCTGCAACTCAGGCATTTAGCTTGACATCAATGCCCAGCGCCTGAATCCTTGCTGAAAACGTTTCCATCCACACTTGACTGACTTTAGTAAGCCGGGGCGCCTCCGGTTGCATGGAGGGACGGGCAAGGCCATAAAGCAGCACGCCTTTCAGTTGTCCGCCCTCTATCAGGAAGTCCTCGATAAAGTTGAGATAGGCCTCCGACTCCCCGGTCGAAGGTGGAATGCCGTCGATCCGAAACACGCAGGTTTGCAGCCAGGTGGGACACAATGTCGTTGCCAACCGCAGGTTTTGGCGCATTCGCTGCAAGCTCATCCTTGTATTATTGATGAGCTGCCGCCCCCCGCGAGTAACGCTGTCAAGTTTGAACCAGACCTCGCCGTTGAGCTGCGCCATCGCGCTCAACCCCGTCTGCACGTCCAGTCGATCGATCAGGCTGCCGTTAGTGATCAGCACCAGTTTAAGATTACTGGGTAAATCGTAATCAGCTTTTACGCGCCCAATCAACGCGATCACCTGTGCGAATTCCCGCGCGCTGGTAGGCTCGCCGTTACCGGATAAGGCGATATCATTGATGCGCCGCGCTTCCGGGATGACTTGTGTCAACATGAAGTCGCCGTGCAGGATTTCATGCAGGAATGCCCGCAACTCCGTTTCAAGTGCGGTGAGATCAATTTGTGGCGCTGCGCCGCGTTTGAGATCGGGAACCTGGCAATAAACACAGCGCCAGTTGCAGGCATTATTGGGATTCAGATTGATGCCTATCGACACCCCGCCAGAGCGCCGCGAAACTACCGGATAAACGTAAGTAAGACCCGCAATGTCGCGGCTGTGGTCAGCGATATGCAATAGTTTAGAGGTGCGCTGCAATGTTACAATTCCCTAATGTTAATTACACGCAGGCTGGAATTCGACGCTGGCCACCGCATCCCCGCGCACCAAAGCAAATGCCGACACCTGCACGGGCACCGATACGCTATCGAAGTAACCTTGTCGGGCCTCATTATTACTGAGGCAGGCGCTGCCGAGCAAGGGATGGTAATGGATTATTCCGAAGTAAAACGTATCGCCAATGTTGCCTTGGTGGATTTGTGGGATCATGCATTCCTGGTTTATCGCCAGGATGTCGAAGTTTTACAATTCCTTCAATCTCTCGATGATCACAAAACAGTCGTGCTGGACAGCCCACCCACAGCTGAAAATCTCGCGCTTACCGCATTTCGGATACTAGACGTCGCCTACCAGGATACTTACGGCAATCACCTGAGGCTGGAGCAGGTACGCCTGTTTGAAACGCCTAATTGCTGGGCGGATGCGGTACGCGGTAAATTTTAACCGGTTTATTTTTACCGGTTTGACCTTGGGGTAACCAGCTGGTTCCGTGAATCATGCGATCCGATGTGCGCTATCCGCCCAAGCTGTCACACATGAGGACAACCAAGTGGCTTTTTTGATCGCACTTAAAACTGCCCTTATGCGCCTTGGTTGTAAAAGTCCCCTCGACAAAGCCAGTGCCCAACCGCCCCGCTGGACACTTACAACCAATGCGGGCAACCCTCCTCGATCACGCGCCTGGCTTCCAACGGCCAATTAATTTCGTTGTTTTCCGCGATTTTTGTTAACATGAACCGAATTCCACAACCTACCAACGTCCATGCTAAATCAACCCGTTCCCGATTTTGAGGTTCCATCGACCAGCAACAAAATCTTCCGCTTGTCCGCAGCCTCAGAGAAAAATTTGGTAATTTATTTTTATCCCAAAGATAACACCCCCGGTTGCACAATCGAGGGGCAGGAGTTTCGCGACGCATATGATGACTTTGCAAAACTTGGTTGCGATATTGTTGGCATCTCGCGCGACAGCATCAAATCGCATGACGGGTTCAAAATCAAAATGGACTTCCCCTTTGAGCTGTTGAGCGACTCGGACGAATCCGTCTGCAAACTGTTCAATGTCATCAAGATGAAAAATATGTACGGTAAACAGGTACGTGGAATCGAGCGTAGCACCTTCGTGCTGGATGGGAGGCAAATACTGCGCAGGGAATGGCGGGGAGTCAAGGTAGCCGGTCACGTTCAGGAGGTGCTGGAATTCGTCAAGACACTGCCGAGGGAGAGTCATGAGCCCTAGAAAAACAGCCTCCTCTCCGACTTCGTCCATTACTCCCGTCACTCGGCTACATGCCAACCCCAAGCTTTTCGTGCTGGACAGCAATGTGCTGATGCATGATCCCACCAGTCTGTTCCGCTTCCAGGAGCATGACATCTACATCACGATGATGACCCTCGAGGAGCTCGACAATAACAAGAAGGGCATGTCCGAAGTGGCTCGTAATGCGCGACAAACCAGCCGTTTTCTAGATGAGATCGTGAACAGCGCTATCACCGATATCGACGAAGGTATCCCTCTGCAACCGCACGGCAGCAAGAGCGCCACCGGGAGGCTGTTTCTTCAGACCCAGGCGATTAGCAGCGTCCTGCCCATGCGCCTGGCAAGCGGCAGCGCTGACAATCAGATTATCGGTGTCGTAAAATTTTTGCACGAAACCTATCAGAACCGCACGGTGGTCCTGGTTTCCAAGGACATCAACATGCGCATCAAGTCGCGCGCATTGGGACTGGCTGCGGAAGACTACTTCAACGACAAGGTCCTCGAAGACACTGATCTCCTTTTTTCCGGAATACAAGAGCTACCAGGCGACTTCTGGGATAAGCACGGCAAGGATATGGAATCATGGCAGCAGGGCGGTCAGACGTTCTATCGCGTCAATGGACCGCTATGCGCGGATTTCATGATCAATCAGTTCGTCTATCTGGAACATGACAAGCCGTTCTATGCCCTCGTCAAGGAGCGTAACGGCCGGACCGCTGTTCTGCAAACCCTTAAAGACTACGGTCATCAAAAAAATAACGTTTGGGGGATCACGGCGCGTAACCGCGAGCAAAATTTCGCGCTCAACTTGCTGATGAATCCGGAGATCGATTTTGTCACTCTGCTGGGGCAGGCCGGCACGGGCAAGACGCTGCTTACCTTGGCGGCCGGGCTGATGCAGACATTGGAGCACAAGATTTATTCGGAAATAATTATGACTCGAGTCACGGTGCCGGTAGGAGAAGACATCGGCTTTCTACCCGGCACGGAAGAAGAAAAGATGACACCGTGGATGGGCGCGGTGGAAGACAATCTTGACGTGCTCAACAAAACAGACAGCAGTGCGGGAGAATGGGGACGCGCAGCCACCCTTGATCTGATTCGCTCGCGCATCAAGATAAAATCGCTCAATTTCATGCGCGGGCGCACGTTTATAAATAAGTTCCTCATCATCGACGAGGCCCAGAATTTAACTCCCAAGCAGATGAAAACCCTCATTACCCGGGCGGGACCCGCTACCAAAGTCATCTGCCTGGGCAATATTGCCCAAATAGACACACCATATTTGTCCGAGGGCAGTTCAGGACTGACCTACGTCGTAGACCGGTTCAAGGGGTGGAACCACAGCGGACACGTGACATTGCAACGCGGCGAGCGCTCGCGACTGGCCGATTATGCGGCGGAGGTGTTATAGGCGGGCCAGAGCTCCAGTTGGTATGGAGAACCGGGCGCCATTCCGACTAATAATGTCCTGATTTAGCGTAGCTTTCAAAGCGAGTGTATTCGCCAAGAAAGGTCAGGTCTACCTTGCCTATCGGCCCATTACGCTGCTTGCCAATGATGATCTCGGCAATCCCCTTATCCTGTGTCTCCGGGTTGTAGACCTCATCCCGATAGATAAAAAGAATCAGGTCCGCATCCTGTTCTATTGCGCCTGACTCACGCAAATCGGACATGACCGGCCGCTTGTTCGGGCGCTGTTCCAGGCTACGGTTCAATTGCGACAATGCGACCACAGGCACATTCAGTTCTTTTGCCAGCGCCTTTAGCGAACGCGAAATTTCTGAAATCTCAGTAGCGCGATTCTCTCCGTGGCTGGTAGAAGACATGAGCTGCAGATAATCCACGACGATTAATCCCAATTCCCCCTGCTGGCGATGAAGTCTTCGCGCCCGCGCTCGCAATTCCAGTGCGTTCAATGCAGCGCTCTCGTCAATGAAGAGGGGCGCATCACTCAGCTTCCCGAGCGCATGGGTCAACTTCGACCAATCCTCGTCCTCTAAACGCCCGGTACGCACCTTGTGCTGATCGAGACGCCCTACCGAGCCAAGCATCCGCATTGCCAGTTGAGCGCCGCCCATTTCCATGCTGAACACCGCGACGGCTTTTCCCAGCATGAGCGCCACATGCTCTGCAATATTGAGGGCAAAAGCTGTTTTTCCCATAGACGGACGACCAGCTACAATAACCAGGTCGCCCGGCTGCAAGCCGGAGGTTTTCTGGTCGAGGTCGTGGAAGCCGGTCGCGATGCCAGTCACGTCACTGGGAGTATCCTGGTTGTAAAGTGTCTCGATCCGCTCTACGACCTGCTTGAGAAGGGGCTGAATATCGATGAATCCCTGCTTGCCGCGCGCCCCTGACTCCGCAATCTCAAACACCTTCGCTTCGGCTTCATCCAGCAGGTTGGCTGCCGAACGCCCCGACGGGCTATAAGCAGAGTCGGAGATTTCGGATCCGACTTGCGCGAGTTTGCGCATCACCGACCGCTCCCGCACGATCTCGGCGTAACGCCGGATGTTGGCTGCGGATGGGGTGTTTTGAACAATTATGCCGACATACGCCAGTCCACCTACATTTTGCAGTTCCGCTGACATTTCAAGCGACTCGGCAACTGTCACCACGTCTGCCGGTTTGCTATGCTCAACCAGCTTGCAAATGTGCCGGTAAATGAGGCGATGATCCTGCCGATAAAAATCATCCTCCGTAAGAACATCGGCCACCCTATCCCATGCATGGTTATCGAGCATCAGTCCGCCCAGGACGGACTGCTCCGCTTCCACCGAATGGGGAGGCATTTTGTAGGATTCGAGCAATTGATCGCTGGCGGGCGAGGTGAGGAATTGAGCCATGAGATCAGGTAAACGTGCTGGTATCGAAAGGTTCTACCATCCGTCTGACAGCCACGGCGGCGGCAATATGAAAACAAAAAAGGGCTGCAGACAGCCCCCGACGAATCGCCGAACCCACCTCGCGGGTCGGCGATTCCTGCTAGCAGAATGCGAAAGTCTCAGGAAGTAGGTTCGCCCAGCACAGAGACAACGATATGCGCGATTACGTCGCTATGCAACGCGATCGCTACCGGATGGTCTCCAATCTGCTTTAAAGACCCCTGCGGCATACGTATCATTGCACGCTCAATCTCAAAGCCCTGAGCTTTAAGTACTTCCTCGATATCGGCGTTGGTAACCGAACCAAACAGCTTGCCGTCCACGCCAGCTTTTCGGGAAATCTGCACCATGAGGCCCTCCAGCTTGGCCGCGTACGCCTGCGCAGCAGCCAATATTTCCGCCTGGGTTTTTTCCAATTCCGCGCGCCGCGCCTCGAACTCGGCGATGGCGGTTGAAGTTGCCCGCCTGGCCTTGCCCTGCGGAATGAGAAAATTTCGTGCATACCCGTTTTTTACTTTGACGACATCGCCCAGCTGACCCAGGTTGACCACCTTCTCCATCAGAATGATCTGCATGTTATCCGCTCCTTAGTGCAAGTCAGTGTAAGGAAGCAATGCAAGAAAGCGTGCACGCTCCACGGCAATACCCAACTGGCGCTGATAACGCGACTTGGTACCGGTAATGCGGGCAGGAATAATCCTGCCATTTTCATTGATGAAATCTTTCAACAAGTCGACGTCCTTGTAATCAACCGTCTGGATGCCCTCAGCGGTAAAGCGGCAGAATTTTCTGCGCTTAAACAGCGGACGGCTTGCTTTTTTATCCTTATCCTTGTCCTTGCCATCTTTACGTTTTGTCGTAAACCGAGCCATGATTTTTCCTGTTTCTCTCGAATATGATTAAATTAAATAAAATCGATTTTGCTCGCATGCAACACCAGCTGCAAGCTCATGCGGCTTTTTTTTGCCAGAAAACCGGCGACCTTCACCATGGTTCCAGGTGTGATCGCCGCCACGGTCTCTAACGATTGCGCCAGCGCCACGACGGGAATTTCGCATTCCACCTTGCGCGGCTTACCCGCCTCAATTTGACGTGAGGCGTGGCCGATCTTGAATTCCGTCACCGCTATCCCCGCTGGTGTATAGCGCAAGCTGCCAGTTTCGATGACCCTGCCGCAAATGACCGTCTGGTTACAGTGCAATTAGTGCCGGACTATGTCGCGAGCGTGGTCTCTTTGGCGTCCTCCGCAGGAGCGGCGGCCGGCCTCGGCTTTTCTTCGCGCATCATGGGCGAGGGTGCTGTGATCGGCCCATCCATCTTAATCGTAAGATGACGCAGTATCGCGTCGTTGAACTTGAATGAATGATCCAGTTCGTCCAGCGTTTCCTGATCGCATTCGATATTCATCAGCACATAATGCGCTTTATGAACCTTCTGGATCAGGTAGCTGAGCTGGCGGCGTCCCCAGTCTTCGAGGCGATGAACGCTGCCATTTCTGGCGATGACGATGCCGCGGTATCGCTCGACCATCGCGGGCACCTGCTCGCTCTGGTCGGGATGAACAATGAAAACGATTTCATAATGGCGCATATATTCTCCTTACGGGAAAAGCCTCCCGTCATGCGGGAACGGTGAGGCAAGGGTTAAACCCAGGCCCAGCATTGGCCGCTCATTCTCAGCTTGGCGGTACGACCCGACATTTAGTCGGCCGCGTCACCTTTTGCTTTTCGAGTGAGCTTACTGCAACTACCGGATTAGGTTGAAGAGGCGGGTACTATACTGAACCAGCAAGGAAATATCAATCGAAAAGCGCTTGCATGAAGGCCAGGCTGCACGATAAAAGGGAAATCTATCAACCCTTGCTGCGCTGTCGGCGCGTCTCAAACAAACAGATGCCAGCGCTGACCGAAACGTTGAGGCTCTCCACGCTACCCAGCATGGGGATGGAAACAAGCCGGTCACAAGTTTCCCGCGTCAGGCGCCGCATCCCTTTCCCTTCGGCGCCCAGAACCCACGCGATGGGCCCATCCAGCTCGACAGTATTGAGGTCGCTGTCCACGTCAGCCGTGGCGCCGACTATCGAAATACCGCGCTGCTTCAATCCCCGCAACGTACGCGCAAGATTGGTAACGGAAATATAGGGAACGGCATCCGCTGCTCCGCTCGCGACCTTAAATACCGTGGCCGTTAGCCCGACCGCACGATCCTTGGGCGCGATCACCGCGTGGACACCAAACGCGTCCGAAACGCGCAGGCAGGCACCCAGATTATGCGGGTCCTGTATCCCGTCGAGCACCAGCAGAAGCGCGGGCTCAGCAAGCGTATCGAGCACGTCTTCGACATCGATGTGGCTGCGCGTGGGGTCTATCGACGCTGCTACACCCTGATGGCGGACGCCTTGGGCCATTCCTGCCAGTCTGCTGCTATCGCACGATATTAGTTTGATGCCGCTATTCTCGGCGAGCAGCGCCAGATCGCGAGCGCGCGGGTCGCGCCGACTACTGTCAAGAAAAATTTCCTTGACGCTGGCGGGATTCTGCCGCACCCGGCTCGTAATCGCGTGGAAACCGAACATCAGACGATTGGTGGACATCGGCGAACTGGGTCATTAAAGATTAGTAGCGGACGAGCGCAAGCTTCTGTTCATGGCCGCAAAGCGGCTCGATTTAAGCTCATGAATCGCAATTGTTAGTCAAAACAAAATCAATCTTGCTCGTTTCCAGATCCACCCTTGCCACTTCGACTCTAAGCCGGTCCCCAAGGCGGTAGCGCTTGCCGGTGCGCTCTCCCAGCAACATGTGCTTACCGGGATCGAAATGAAAATAATCGCTGGGCAACTCTGAAATATGCACCAACCCTTCCACATAAATGCCGTCAAGCGCTACGAAAAGCCCGAAGCCAGTGACCCCGCTGATGACGCCATCAAAACATTCGCCGACTTTATCCTGCATGTAAAAACACTTGAGCCATGACTCCACATCGCGGCTGGCATCATCGGCGCGCCGCTCGGTTAGCGAGCAATGCTCGCCCAATTCATGCCAGTTGCCGGGAGTATAGACAGTTCCGTTCAGCACTGCCTTGATGGCACGATGCACCAGGAGGTCGGGATAACGCCGGATCGGCGATGTGAAGTGGGTATAGGATTCATAGGCGAGCCCAAAGTGACCTACGTTATCCGGACTGTAAACCGCTTGACGTAACGACCGCAGCATTACTGTTTGCAAGAGCTGCGCATCGGGCCTGTCCTTGATCTTGGTTAAAGTTTTTGCATAATCCTTGGCCTGGGGTTCGTCGCCACCCCTCAGCTGCACCCCGAATTCCTTAAGAAAGTCGCGCAGGGCCACCAGCTTTTCCGGTGTGGGACCTTCATGGATGCGGTAGAGGGTCGGCTGTTTGTGCTTTTGCAAAAAATCGGAAGCGCATACGTTTGCCGCGAGCATGCATTCTTCAATCAGACGATGGGCATCGTTGCGCTTTACCGGGAGAATGCGCTCGATTTTACCTTGGTCATTAAAAACCATCTGAGTTTCGATGGTTTCAAAATCGATTGCGCCCCGCTTCCCGCGCGCCTTCAGTAATATCTTGAATAGCTTATGGAGTAACTGAATATGGGGCAGGAGCTTATTATGCTGCGTGGCATCCTCCCCCTTGGGATCTTCCAGCATCGCCGCCACTTTGGTATAGGTAAGCCGCGCGTGGGAAAACATTACCGCCGGATAAAAACGATACCCACCGAAGTCGCCAAGGGGGTCGATATTCATCTCACACACCATGCATAAACGCTCAACTTGCGGGTTAAGGGAACATAAGCCGTTCGAAAGCACTTCCGGCAGCATCGGGATAACACGTCGCGGGAAGTAAACCGAATTCCCACGATTGAACGCTTCCTGATCGAGCGCGTCGCGTGTTTGCACATAATGACTGACATCCGCGATCGCGACGTACAACTTATATCCCTTTCCGTCGCGTTCGCAATACACTGCGTCGTCAAAGTCGCGAGCAGTTTCACCGTCGATAGTGACCAGAGGCAGATGGCGAAGATCCTCTCGACCTGTCAACTCACCTTCCGTGACCTTGTGGGGAAATTTGTCGGAAAGCTTTTTGACCTGGGTGGGAAACTGGTAAGGCAGATCGTATTTACGCACCGCAATTTCGATCTCCATTCCGGGAGCCGTATACTCACCCAGGACCTCGACAATACGACCGATGGGTTGAGCATGTTTGCTGGGCTGCTGGATGATTTCGACAATCACTACCTGACCTGCCTTGGCTCCCGTAGATTCTTCCGGAGGTATCAGAATATCCTGACTGATACGCTTATTCTCCGCCTCCACGAACAAAATGCCGTGATCGGCGTGCAATCGCCCGACCAATTGCGTCACCGCGCGCTCGAGCACCTCCACAATGGCGGCTTCCCTGCGTCCTCGCCGGTCTACGCCAATCTCGCGCACCATAACCCGGTCCCCGTGCAGCGCCTTATGCATTTCTTTCGCACTTAAAAACAAATCCGGACTCGCATCATCGGGTATCAGGAAGCCAAAACCATCTGCGTGACCCTGTACCCTTCCCTTGATAAGATCGAGCTTCTCGACAACGCAGATGTCTCCCTTGCGGTTACGCATGATCTGACCCTCGCGTAACATTGCGGAAACCCGGCGACCGAATATTTCTTCTTCTTCCTCGATAATTTCGAGAAGGCTGCGCAACGCTTTTTCATTTACCGGAACACCCTGCTCTTCCAGGATTTGCAGCATGAACTCGCGACTCGGCAACGCGTGTCCATAGCGCTCTTTCTCCCGTTGAAGATGAGGGTCCAGCGCACGAAGGTTGCGTCTTTTCTTGATTGACAAAGCAATGGTTTCCTATAAAATTGCGCGTCTGTCCGTGCCTCTGTCCCTCTAGCCGGACAGGTGGAAGCATTGCCCAGATGGCGGAATTGGTAGACGCACTAGGTTCAGGTCCTAGCGGTGGCAACACTGTGGAGGTTCGAGTCCTCTTCTGGGCACCATTCGTTATTTCCCGTCAAATCGCAGCGTCCATCATTCTGGTTAATTAAATCTGCACAGTTTTCGGCAGTTGGACCGCGCGCACCGATCTAATAACCGGATTATAACAGGCGGCACGGGCGTTCCCGTTCGAAACACTAAAGGCGACGCGAGTTGTATTTCAAAAAGCTGCCGAGATCGCACACGCGCGGACACGAATGCATCGTTGTCATTCAGTTCAAAAGGCTGCTCTCAGGGGAAACGACGCCAAAAAGAAGGATTAATCTCCTGAATCAGCCACAGTTACCACTCGCGGTCGCTCGTGTAATAGCTAGCTGTAAAATCTTACAGCTATTCGTAAAACCCAATCCGTTGTCTTATAACGCACTCTTTCACGTAAATCAACGATATTGCGGTTGAAACGGCTCTACGTGTATGCGCCCTCACACAGGAAATGAAATATTAATTTTTTTCGCCTCGTGGCGACGTAGATTCTGAGCCGAAATAAGAATTTTAAAATTTCGAACGTTGGTAATTTCCCTTTCCCGGCAAGCTTGGGTTTGAGCTGCGAAACATGCTGACAGTCTTTTTATACTTAAGGAAGGCAACGTCTTTTCAGAAGGTCATAGTGAAAATAAAGCGCGGCAAATTACTGCCGTTAAAGCCTCAACCTATACGATAGTTTTTGGTTGCAATAGTAACGGCAGAGAGAATTTTTCACGTTCTTTATAAAGGAGTAATGCGATAAACCTGCTGCTTCCACACTTTTGGATAAGCGAAATTGTTTCCCTGCCCGGCGGTTGTGCGTCCGTCTATGGCAGGTTAATAAATCCGCCGCTGTAAGCTTCACCTTAAACAATCACAATCGCTCCTCAGAAGAAAATCTACCGGAATGGATCAGACGGCCTGAATTCAGTGCGGTTTTAAAGGAAGCGATTTCAAAATTTCTTAATTTCAATTAAAGTTATTTTAGCTCATCCAAATGAATGACATTGTGGCTGCCTTCCATGAATACTTCGAAGTGATCCCTGCCAATAGCAAGGAATTGCAGCATGAAGTATTCCGTTTGCGATATCAGGTGTTATGTCTCGAGCAGCGTGTGCCAGGATTCGACGCCTCGCGCTATCCGGACCAGTGCGAACGCGATATTTATGACGACCATTCATCTCATGTGCTTCTTCTGCACCGCCCATCTGGCGGTTTTGTAGGTACAGCACGACTGATACTTTCAGATCCGGCTCATCCGAAAAAATTATTGCCACTCGAACTGCATACCCAGCTTGATCCGCTACTCTTTGATCTCAGCACCTTGCCTCGACAGCATACAGCTGAAGTATCACGCTTACTAATCATGCGGCGGTTCCGTCAGCGGCGGGAAGACAACGGAAATTTTGAACGGAAAATCGTTGTTGAAGAAAGCGGAATCAGGAAACTCCGGCGTTTCCCCCATCCCATGCTGGCGCTTGTGGTTGGCCTCATAAGTATGTCTGCTGAACACAATGTTACCCATTGGGTTTCGATTATGGACCCAGCATTGAATAGGTTATTAGGTCTCTATGGACTTCAACACGACCCTATCGGACCTATAACGGAACATCACGGACAGCGCCGCCCCTATCATGTAGACGTGATGAGCATGCTTGATCGAATGTACGAAACCCACAAACAGATCTGGGAGCTGCTAACCGATTACGGCAGAGTCAGACCTATGGGTGACCCAGCGGCGCCAGGTCCGGCATCCGCTATCCCCGTCCTTTCAAATCACTGAAATGAAAGCGCTGCGCCGACCGATGCGCTGCCCATTCCATCTGACAATCCACGCCTGTCAGCATCTTATCCGCCAGTATCTTATCCGCCGCTCTGCCCCATCCCAGGCTTAGTGGTTACCCCGCATGACTATAGATCGTGATAATTAAAATAAACGTGGCGCGTGTTGTCCTGTTTGCATACCTGCTGAGTGCCTCACTATTCGGGGCAGGCTTTGCCAACGCCACGGAATCTTACGAGGTAATAACCAACGCTACCGTTAGTGAGAAAACGCTGCCCAAGACTTCCCTGCGCGCTATCTTTGGGATGCGGCTTCATACCTGGCCGGACGGCACTGCGATAAGAGTATTTGTGATGCCCGATGATGCTCCACTTCACGCGGCATTTTCGAAGGAAAAGCTGAACGTTTTTCCCTATCAGCTTCGCTCGGCATGGGATCGATTGGTATTTTCCGGTACGGGCCAAGCGCCCGAGACAGTTCATTCACCAGAAGAAATGCTAGCCAAGGTGGCGAGTACGCCTGGAGCGATCGGTTATTTAACTAAATCCAGGATGGATGGTAGAGTCAATGTACTCCAGATCAAATAACCCCATTCGCCACCACGTGACATGGGCTATCAGATTGATAGTCCTGCCGGCCTTACTATGGGGTTGCCCTGCCCAAGCGGACAAGCTGCCTGAACTGCCGAAGCTATCAGAAATAAAGTTGCCTAAGCTGCCCAAGCTGCCCGAGATGCCACCGCTGCCTCACAACCTGCAAATACATGGCTTTGCAAGCCAGGGGTGGCTAATGAGTTCAGGCAACAATAATGTGTTTGGAAAAAGCTCATCCGATAGCGGCAGCTTCGACTTCCGGGAACTGGGCCTGAATGCTTCCATGCGGCCGCTGACCAATCTCCAGTTTTCCGCGCAGATGATGTCACGCACAGCAGGGGAAGGCAGTCCCGGCAACATTCGGCTGGATTATGGGTTCATTGACTATACGTATTTCACGGGCGAAACCAGTAAATTGGGAATACGTCTGGGCAGAATGAAGACCCCTCTTGGCTTATATAATGATACTCGCGACGTCGCGTTTACGCGCCCTAGCATTCTTTTGCCCCAGTCCATCTACTTCGATCGCACTCGCAAGCTTGCGCTTGCCGCGGACGGGGTGCACCTGTACGGCGAATACCGTACCGATTTGGGAGACATCTCGTTCCAGGCCGGGGTAGTACGTCCATTGGTCCGGGGCGCGGAAACAGAAGTGGCCTTGCTCGGTGAAACCTGGGCTCGCTTACCAGGGCACTTTACGCCGAACGTGCTGTATACCAGTCGCGTAATGTACGAACTCGATGAGGGAAGAATTCGCCTTGCATTCAGCGCGTCACAGCTGAACATTAATTACAGCCCCGAAATCGGGAAAGCTGATCTTAGCGCGGGTTCTTTTCAATTCACGCCGCTGATCTTCTCGGCCCAGTATAACGCGGAGCGCTGGAGCCTCACATCCGAATATGCAATCCGCCACCTCGAATTCAAGAATTTCACCAATTCCTTGGTTAAGTCCAGTGGGTTGCTAGATACCCTGAATTACACCGGAGAGAGTTACTATTTCCAGGGGGTCTATCGCTTTACCCCCGCTTGGGAAGCTTTCGCTCGGTATGATGTTTACTATGCAAACAGGGACGACCGTAGCGGAAAAAAATGGGCCGCCACGACTGGTGCTGCCGGGCATAGCCGCTTCGCGAAGGATATCGCAGTGGGTATCCGCTGGAATGTTACCCCGCAGTTCATGCTGCGCGCGGAATATCACCGCGTCGACGGTACGGGCTGGCTCTCGCCTCTCGATAATAGTCAAACTCGTCCGAGTCACCTAGTGCCGCAGCAAGAGTGGGACCTCTTCTCAATTCTCGGTTCCTACCGGTTCTAGCGAGCAGGATGCGACAGAATCTCAACAAAGGCTTGGTTCAGCTGGACGGCACCGTTGGTCTTGGCCGCCGCTTCCTGGGCCTGAAATGGAAGGTGTTGTTGCTAACCAGCCTGATCCTGATCGCCATCGTCGTTTCATTCACGGGCATTACCTACCTGAGCTTGATGGATGATTTTGAAAGCCAGAGAGACGCACAACATCAGCGTTATGCGAGCGAAGTCGAAGGCCTCATAGATCAGGTCGCCAGAAATCTGCATCAACTGGCAGAACTGATTCCTTTTATGGAAGGGATGAGTGCGGATCTGCTTGAGGGCAACGGAACAAGCATTACTGAAACGTTCGACCCGTATTGGGCATTGCTGCAGCTTAGCGAGGGCATAGAACTAATGCGTTTTTATGATAATTCGCATCAGCTGCTGGCTAGCTGGGGTAGTTTCGAAAAGGATACTCAAGAAGGCTTGATGTTGGACTGGGTTCGCGAGGTCAATTCGCGAGAACAGCCGATCAACCCGCTGCGTTGCAAGAAAAACTGCACTCAATTCGCGGTAGCACCCCTGCTGGTTGAGGGAAACAAAGTCGGCGTCGTGGTGATCGGCACTCCACTCGTGGATGCGATTTTGGGCTTCAAGAATATTTCGGGGGCCGACATCGGTCTGCTGATCAAAGAATCGGGCGATTCATCCAGCAGTCACGATTCAAGAATTTCAAAATGGAAGGTGCGCGTCGCCGCACTCACCAGCAGCGAAAAAAATAAGCTGATTCTCAATACGGTCGCGGAGCAATATCCGGATTTCAGTAGCCTTGAAAATGGCGTACAGGGGTTCTGGGGCAATCGCTACCAGCACCTGCAACTGCTCGCTCTGGATAGAATAAATCCCTCGGATAAGGCTCAGTTGATCGTTATCACCGATACCACTTCCACTGTTCGCACCATCCAGAATTCGACGCAGCAGAACATTATCGTGGGCATCGTGGGGCTCGTGCTGTCCGAGATCCTGCTGTTTGTCATCCTCACGAAGCCCCTGTCGCGGCTCAAACACATCGTATTCACGCTGCCGCTGCTAGCCCGAAGCAGCTTCCAGGACTTCCGCGCCTCACTGCGTTACGCAGGCCAGAAACAATGGCTGAAGGATGAAATCGACATGCTCGACGAAACCGCGGTCGCGCTTTCTCATCAGCTTGAAAAACTTGAAGAGCAGGTCGCCGACCGGACCCGTATTCTGGCGCGGAAAATGGATGAATTGAGCAAAGAAAGGGATTTCATTACGAATTTGCTCGATATCGCGCAGGTAATCGTAATGACTCAAAACGCTAATGGACAGATTCTCACGCTGAATGCCCATGGAGAAATGCTTATCCAGTTTTCGGAAGGCGAACTTCAGGGAAAGCCATTCATCGACATGCTGGCCCTGGACGGAGACTCGCAAGATCTGCCTGCGCGTCTTGAGGAGGTGCGTTCCGCGCGGCGCGACCAATTGCGCCATGAAGCCAATATTTTGTGCAAGGATGCATCGCTCCGGCACATCCTGTGGCTGCATTCCCGGCTGACCAGACATGCTGCTGATGACCCCGCGCTGTTATCAGTCGGTCTGGATATGACCGAACACAAGCGTACGCAAGGCAGGCTGGCCTGGCTCGCCGATCACGATCCGTTAACCGATTTGTTCAATCGGCGCCGCTTTCAGGAAGAGCTGGAACAGATGCTGAATCTGGCCGCGCGCTATAAACATTCGGGCGCATTGCTATTCTTCGATCTGGACCAGTTCAAATACATCAACGATACCAGCGGCCATCAGGCCGGCGACGCCCTCCTGAAGATGGTTGCCCGTATGCTGTTGGGCAGTATTCGCAGCGTGGACATACTGGGGCGGCTGGGAGGCGATGAATTTGCGGTAATCCTGCCCCAGACCACCACGGAGGGAGCGATAGAAGTAGCAAAAAACGCGCTTGCCTGCCTGAACCAGGGAAGGATCATGGTGAACGGGCGAACTCATACCGCTTCGGCCAGCGTTGGCATCGCACTTTTCCCCGAGCATGGAAACAATGTTCATGATCTCTTGGCGGCAGCAGATCTGGCCATGTATCAGGCAAAGGAAGCCGGGCGTGGCAGCTGGCATCTGTTTTCCGATGAGGAGAAAACCAGGGAACGCATGCACACCCTGGTTTATTGGAAAGAAAAGATCGAGCATGCCCTTCTGCACGACCGGTTCCTGTTCTATTACCAACCCATCATGCATATCGCGGACAAAACTATCGATCATTACGAAGTGTTGCTGCGTATGCTGGACGATGATGGAACAATACTGGTTCCTCACTTTTTTATACCCGCTGCAGAGCAGACCGGTCTTATTCACGCCATTGATCATATGGTGTTGAGGAAAGCCATCGCGAAATCCGCGGAAATCAGACGCCGGGGTCATTCCATTCGTTTCTCCATAAACTTATCCGCTCATGCATTTCATGATCCCGAACTGTTACCGATCCTGAAGGAAACGTTCGCTCGATATGACGCGGATCCTTCCAGCTTCATGTTCGAGATTACCGAGACGGCGGCGCTGGAAGATCTATCCGCTGCCCGCACGTTGATGGAAACGATCAAAATGCTCGGTTGCAGTTTCACGCTGGATGATTTTGGAGTGGGTTTTTCGTCGTTCTATTACATACGACAACTGCCAATCGACGTGGTAAAGATAGACGGTTCCTTTATCAGAAACCTGGCCGAGAGCCCCGATGACCAGATCCTGGTCAAAGCGTTATGTGAGGTGGCGAGGGGATTCGGGAAGAAAACGACGGCAGAGTTCGTAGAGACGGCAGCGACTCTTGCAGTGCTTGAGAAAATGGAAATCGACTATGCTCAAGGTTTTCTGATCGGGACGCCCGCCCCAGCCCATGAGTCCCCGTTCAAAGACTTCTTGGAGACTTAAAACCTCACAGTTACCGGTGGCCGGGGGCGAGAGTCTTTATTGGAGCACGCATCTCAGGCATAGTTCGGTGTCGGCCGGCTATGCGTGAACGTGAGGTTCACGGCTCATCAGGATCGGTATCGTCCACCGCGTTGCCTGGTTCTACCTTGCCATGCAAAGCCGCAACATCGTGCTGAACGCTTCTTCCGGAAATTTTTGGCGTGGAACACACGACGTCGGCATTTTGTGCACGATGGCGCAGTGCATGATCCATCAGCACCATCGCCAGCATCGCTTCGGCGATCGGGGTAGCGCGGATGCCCACGCAAGGGTCGTGTCTGCCGTGGGTCTTCACTATCACCGGCTGACCAGTCTTATCTATTGAGCGTCTCCCGAGACGGATGCTGGAAGTCGGCTTAATGGCAATATTCACGACGATATCCTGACCGGTCGAAATACCGCCCAATATACCGCCCGCGTTGTTGCTCAGGAATCCCTCCGGCGTCATCTCGTCGGAATGCTCCGTACCTCGCTGAGCCACCGCCGAGAACCCTGCGCCTATTTCTACGCCCTTGACCGCATTGATGCTCATCATCGCATAGGCAATTTCCGCATCCAGCCGATCATATACTGGCTCACCCCACCCAACCGGCACGCCTTCGGCCACCACGCAGATTCTCGCGCCGACCGAGTCGCCGGATTTACGCAGCGAATCCATGAATGCTTCGAGATTCGGGACCAAATCGGGGTCAGCGGCAAAAAATGGATTCTGATCAACGGCGTCCCACTGTTTGAACGGAACTTGCACCGGCCCGAGTTGGGCCATGAAGCCGCGTATTTCCAAACCATATTTCTCACGCAGCCATTTTCGGGCAATGGCGGCAGCCGCTACGCGTACGGCGGTTTCACGCGCGGAAGAGCGGCCACCGCCCCGGTAATCACGTATTCCATATTTTTGCCAGTAGACATAATCCGCGTGTCCGGGCCGAAAAGTGTCCATGATTTTACTGTAATCCTTGCTCCGCTGATCTTCATTACGAATCAGTAGCGCAATGGGTGTTCCCGTAGTCTTTCCCTCAAACACTCCCGAAAGAATTTCCACGGTATCGGACTCCCGCCGCTGGGTCACGTGCCGGGAAGTACCCGGCTTGCGGCGATCCAGATCGCGCTGGATATCTTCAGCGGATAATCCCAGCCCCGGAGGACAGCCATCCACGACACAGCCGATAGCCGGGCCATGGGATTCCCCAAAAGACGTGACGCAAAAAATCTTGCCGAAAGTATTGCCGGACATTTTTGTTGTTCTCGCAAAAACAAGCCTCGAAGTTTAACATATCTCACTTGGTCCACTTTAGGTCCACTATTTAGCCTCATCAACTAAGGCCATGGAAGAACCCGATCCTGACAAATTAAAAGGGCCTGGCGGTTTGACCCTGCGCCAGATTCACGAGCAGGTAAAGCTGAGTACAGCTCGCGACCAGCTGGACCGTACACTGAACAACTCTACTGAAACGGTCGGCCGCTGGCAGCGATTTGTGCGCTACTTCCGGAAAAAACGCTTGATAAAGTCATGAGAGCTGTCGTAATGAACGCGGCGGGTGGTCCGGATGTGCTGACTCCCGCCGATATCCCTGCCCCCGTCCTGACCGGGCCGTACAGTGTGCTGGTGAAGCTGCATGCGGCTGGCGTTAATCCCATCGACACCAAGGTACGGAAAGCTAATATGTACTACCCGGATAAATTGCCTTCAATTCTGGGCTGCGACGGCGCCGGGGTTGTGGAAAGGGTTGGCAGTTCAGTTACGCGCGTGCGGCCTGGAGATGAAGTCTATTTCTTCAACAACGGTTTAGGTGGGCCAGCCGGTGCCTACGCGGAGTATTCGGTGGTGCAGGAAGATTATCTCGCATTCAAACCTAAAAACCTTTCCATGCTCGAAGCTGCCGCTTTACCCGTCCCGGTACTTACAGCCTGGGAAGCACTCGTCAATCGAGGCCATTTGGGTGAAGGAGAATCCACGCTGATTCACGCGGGCGCAGGTGGCGTCGGCCACATCGCAATTCAGCTTGCACATTACCTGAATGCGCCTGTCGCCACGACCATTTCCAGTCCTGAGAAGGCTCGGTTCGCCCAGGCGCTAGGCGCAGAACGGACGATCGACTACACCAGGGAGGATTTCGTCGAAGCGGCAACCAACTGGACGCATGGGGAAGGCGTAAGACTGGTCATGGATACGGTTGGGAGCCAAACCTTTTGCAAGTCGTTTGGCGCAACCCGGCTTTACGGTCGCATGGTAACGCTACTCTCGACAACGTGTGAAATGGCGCACACCAATACCGCGCGGCTCCGCAACCTGAGCATCGGTTATGTGCAAGTCGCGGCTCCGCTTTATTTCGGTCTGCATTCGGCGCGTCTCGTACAGACGCGCATACTTGAACATTGCGCGATCTTATTCGAACAGGGCGCGCTCAAGGTCCACATCAGCGAGGTCCTCCCGCTGGAACAAGCCGCCGATGCGCACCGCATAATCGAGGCGGGTCACGCCATGGGCAAGATTGTGCTGCAAATATCGTAGCAACGACTAGCACATCCTATCGTCCGGGGCTTATTCAGAGTCCTGCAACATTTCAACTCCCCAAGCCACTCCAAACCCTGTGACATCAGTACTCACGGCGCCCAATCCGCCCTTGTTATTGCTGCCGGAGAGATCCATGTGCAACCAGGGAGTATCCCCGACGAATCGGCTCAGGAAGCGCGCAGCGAGAATATGATCCGCCTCGCCCTCCAGGGTGCACTGCTTGACGTCTGCGATCTTGCTTTCCAGCTCTGTTTCGTAATCCGCATCCATAGGAAATGCCCAAATGCGCTCGCCACTTAATCGTCCCGCGGCCAGAGCCCTTTCGGACAGTTCTTCGCGGTTACTGAAAATACCGCTGTAACGTGATCCCAGCGCGACGTGCATGCTTCCGGTCAGCGTGGCGAAATCGAATATCACATCGGGGTTTTGTTTGCCAGCCAACGACAGGGTGTCCGCCAGCACCAGCCGCCCTTCGGCATCGGTATGGACGATCTCGATAGTCGAGCCATTCAGCGCTGTTATGACGTCATTCTGCTTATACGCGCGCGGGCTGATGTGATTTTGGGCAATTGCAAGCCAGCAATCGATATTTACCGGCAGGTCGGCCCGCGTCGCAGCCAGCAATATCCCCACAGCAACAGCGGAACCATTCATGTCCTCGTGCATACCCTGCATGTATCGAGCTGGTTTCAGGTTATGGCCTCCGGTATCAAAACAGATGCCTTTACCCACCAGGGCCACGGTTTTGCGCGAGTTTTCTACCCGTCGCTGCAAATGCACTATCGCGGCGTCCTCCTGGTCGCTGCCTTGGGCCACCGCGACAAAGGCGCCCGCGCCCATCTCGCGCAGTTTTTTCAAATCGAATTCTTCATATTTCCAGTGTTCGGCCTCGGCGAGTTGCTTGAGAAGGTCGCGATACAGCGCTGGGGTCAGCTCGTTAGGCGGGAGCACCGTAAGTTCGCGCGTAAGGAAATTTCCCTCCGCTTTGGCGCGCAGCAGTGCAGGTGCCTCTGCGTGGTATCCGTGCAGGGTGATGTTTCCCAGCGGTTGCTTGTCGGTGTCTTTTTTACCAGTTTTTCGTGAAGGCAAGGGCACGCCGTTGATCCATGCCACGTAGACCGCAAGTTGCGCCAGGGCCGCCTTCTGCTGGTCATTACCATATACGGCCACGTTGATTTCAGCCGGGCTTTCCTCAATTAACAGCTGCACTGCTTTTCGCATTCGCGTCTGCTGCTCGAAGGAAGACTTGCCCAGATCCACTGCTACCCAGACGCATAAAGCGCCGCTCGGGAGGTTTGCGGACACCGGTGTTTCGCCAATTTGGTCAAACTCCATCTTGCGGCGCGACAATAGCGCTTCAAGTACACTATTACCTAAAAAATCCAGGCTTTCTCCCGGCTTGGCCGCTGCCTTACCCGATGCCGCAGGCTGCTGCGGAAGCGCGACCAGGATGTGCGTTGCCTTGATGGATGAACTGATGGGGGAAGCGATTTGCGTCAGCGAAGCGAGCATTGGCGACGGGCCTCAAAAATAAGCTATTATAGCTCGTTGTTCCAAGCTCGATTCTATCCCTTAAAGCGCTTTTGTAGCTTCCTGCCATGCGCCAATATCTCGACCTCATGCGGCATGTGCTCGACCATGGGCACAAAAAGTCCGACCGCACCGGCACCGGTACACTTTCGGTATTCGGTCACCAAATGCGTTTCGACCTGTCAGAGGGTTTTCCCTTGGTCACCACCAAGAAGTGCCATCTCAAATCCATCATTCACGAACTGTTATGGTTTTTGAGGGGAGATACCAACGTCAAATACCTGCACGACCACGGCGTGACCATCTGGGATGAGTGGGCTGATGAAAACGGTGACCTCGGCCCAATATACGGCCGTCAATTGCGCTGCTGGCCTGCCCCGGATGGCACCTCCATTGACCAGATCGAGCATGTAATCGAGCAGATCAGGAGTACGCCTGATTCGCGGCGCATGGTGGTTTCATCCTGGAATGTAGGTGAACTCGACAAGATGAAACTGGCGCCGTGTCATGCGCTGTTTCAGTTTTACGTAGCCGATGGCAAGCTGTCGTGCCAGCTTTATCAGCGCAGCGCCGATATATTTCTCGGTGTTCCGTTCAATATCGCTTCCTATGCTCTGCTCACGTTGATGGTGGCGCAGAGCTGCGACCTGGAGCCTGGAGATTTCGTGCACACCCTCGGTGATGCGCACCTCTACCTCAATCATCTGACGCAAGCAAGGGAACAGCTCGGCCGTGAACCGAAAAAGCTGCCAGTGATGAAATTGAATCGGTCGGTCCGAAGTGTTTTCGATTTCACGTATGAGGATTTTGTGCTGGAAGGCTACGACCCCTATCCCGCCATCAAGGCCCCGGTTGCGGTATGAAACCGCGCGTCTCCGCACTGGTGGCGATGGCCAGGAATCGCGTTATCGGCTCTAACAATGCGTTGCCGTGGCATTTGCCGCCTGATCTGAAACGTTTCAAGTTGCTCACGATGGGTCACCCCATCATTATGGGACGCAAAACATACGAGTCGATTGGCAGGCCGCTACCCGGGCGTATCAGTATTATTATCACCCGACAAGCGGATTACGAGGTGCCCGGCGCCATCGTAGTTGATTCGCTAGCCCAAGCGTTACATGCGGGCGGCGGTAAAGCCCAGGAACACGCCAACGCCGGTTCAATGGCAGAGGGGGAAGCTTTCGTTATCGGTGGAGCGGAAATCTTCCGCCAAGCCCTGCCATTATGCGACAGGATTTATATTACGGAGATCCAGGCGGACTTCGAAGGGGATGTTCTGTTTCCCGAATTCAATATGGAGGAATGGATAGAAACGTCACGCGAGAGATGTCGATGGGACGGTGAAGGGGACGGCGGCGGTTTAGACTACCATTTTTTGGTGCTTGACCGGAAAAGCGACAAAAAAAACGAGAGCCCATCTGAGCCCCCGTTATCCCGACCGTCCAAACTCTCTCTTACGCCGCCACTGCCTTGAAGCTACAAAACGACTACATCCGGTAACGGGAAGCCGTTGAAGTTGCTGGCGTAAGCGGTGGTGTACGCGCCCGCATTGGGAATGTAAATAAAATCCCCTTCCTGAATATCTTCCGGCAGCATTTCGTCCCGCATGAGAATGTCCACCGAATCACATGTCGGCCCTGCAATGGCCCAGGGAATATCCTGTCCTTGGCGGTCGGAAAGGATTTCATAACGCAGCCCTTCGGTTACTTCGATAACGCCCCCGAACATGCCTGCGTCCCAGTACATCCAGCGCTTGCCATTGCGGGTTGCGGTACCCACCACGCGACAGACGAAATAGGCTGCATCTGAGACGAGGTAGCGTCCCGGCTCGGCCATAATGCGGATATCCCTCGGCAAGTCCGCAATCGCCGCGTTCACCACCTCGCCTATAACTTCTATCGACGGGATGGGCTTGACGTGACGCACTGGATAGCCACCACCGATATTAAGCAGGCGCGGATTCAGGCCCACCTGCCGCATGTCGGCAAAAACCTTCTTCGCCCGCTCGATACCGACTCGCCAGTTCTGCGGATTGCGGCACTGCGAACCCACGTGGAAAGTAACGCCGGCAAGATCAGCTTTTATCGCGGCCGCTTCATTAATAATCTCTTTGATCTCCGCGGCATGGGTGCCGAATTTTCCCGCCAACGGCCAGTCGCTCCCAATGTTAGGAGTGTCTATCCGCAGGTATAACTTCGCGTCCGCCTTGACACTTGCAATCTTGCGCAGTTCCTCGACACTATCGAGCACATACCATTCGACCCCCTTGGCTGCGGCATACTCCAGATAGGCGCGCGACTTCATCGGGTTGCTGTAATAAATGTCAGCCGCAGGAACGCCCAGGCCAAGCAGGAGGTCCAGCTCCGAGATCGACGCAATCTCGAATCCCACGCCTTCTTCAATCATGGTTTTGAGTACGCGGGGATCCGGGTTCGCCTTGACCGCGTAATGGGGTTGTACCTGCGGCATGGCGGCTTTGAACCTTCGGGCTTTATTACGGATGATGTCGCTGTCGACCAGCAAAAACGGCTTACTGTAGCCCTTTTTAAGGGCTGCCTGGACATGCTCAAAATCCAGGCTGACTTCGGGATGGGTGTCGAATACTTCTTCGAGCTCTACTTCCTGACGCAGAGCGGCGGTACGCATTTGCATGAGAGTGTCCTTTTTGCGAGGCTACGTGACGGGAATATGGATATTTACCAGATCAGCCGAGATGAAATAGTTTGCTTTGCTTGTCATGATGACCTCCTGTTGTTCAACGGGAATCCGGGGTAAAAAAATAAGCGGATTATAGACCGCACTACGCTGAAATCAAGCGTTTTTTGCAGGGTGTTAAAAATTTACAACTCCTTCACAGTTCGCTCACGGCGCGCACGAGGCCATCAGCCTTGCTGGGGGCGCCAACGCCGCGAAACCACTCACGCTAGTGAAAGATATTGGGGCAAAAAGCGAAGTAACAATTATAACGTGTAGTTATTTTGGAGACCCAAAGCCCTTCGCTATTTCAGGCACTGACGAAGATTGCGGATCGGCGGTCCAACGCTAAAATGGGAGCAGTGGAAAGGCACGTTCATGCATGCCCGGTGTGGCCGCTTTATGGACAGGGATAGGCAGCGGCTCGTAGTCCAGACCAAAGTACTTCAGCCAAAAGAAATCAGATTTTCGGCAAAGTTACCCCATGTTGCCCCTGGTATTTCCCGCCCCGATCCTTGTAGGAGGTTTCGCACACTTCATCGGACTCAAAGAAAATCACCTGAGCCACTCCCTCATTGGCATAAATCTTCGCCGGCAACGGCGTGGTATTTGAAAACTCCAAGGTTACAAACCCTTCCCACTCCGGCTCGAAAGGCGTGACATTGACTATGATCCCACAACGGGCATAAGTGGATTTTCCGAGGCAGATCGTCAGGATATTTCGCGGAATGCGAAAATACTCGACAGTGCGCGCAAGAGCGAAAGAATTAGGGGGAATGAGGCAAACGTCGCCCTTTACGTCGACAAACGAGTTCGAATCGAAATTCTTGGGATCGACAATCGCGGAATTTATATTCGTGAATAGCTTGAATTCATCCGAGCAGCGGATGTCGTAGCCGTAACTGGAGGTTCCGTACGAAACGATCTTTTGGCCGTTCGCATACCTGATCTGGCTGGATTCGAAGGGCTCGATCATGCGATGCTCGGCCGCCATGCGGCGTATCCATTTGTCCGACTTTATAGTCATCTCGATAGTAATGGTATGTGGGAAACGTTTGCGGGCCGGTCTCGCCTGGCATCGCGATTTTGGTTGCGCAACGAATGGCACTGCTGACGGGAATAAAACGGGGTCAGGACGTCCCCTTCGATAAAACCGATCTTGGCTACTCGACGCCTGCTCTTTCGAGGCCGCGCTGCACGTAGACAACGTCCTGCCCGCGCTCTACCACGTCGAGACCTCACGTGTCCTCAATAACGATCTTGGCCAACAACGCCGAATGATCAAGCGCCATTTCATCAACCTTTACCGCGAGGCGGCGCGCAATACCCCGATAAATCTCTGCGATGCGCCCGTCTGGCTCCGCCACCACGGTGGGGGTCCCGGAGTCCGTGTGTTCGCGGATTCTGATATCAAGTGGCAACGCGCCCAGGAACTCCACTTCATAGTCCTTGCACATCTTTTCACCCCCGCCCGCGCCGAAGATATGTTCCTCGTGTCCGCATCGCGAGCAGACGTGTGTACTCATGTTCTCGACAATACCCAGTATCGGAATACCAACCTTCTCGAACATCTTCAGACCCTTGCGAGCGTCAAGCAGGGCGATATCCTGGGGGGTGGTAACAATAACGGCGCCAGTAACCGGCACTTTCTGCGCAAGCGTTAATTGAATATCGCCCGTTCCCGGGGGCATATCAACAATAAGGTAATCTACGTCGTCCCAACGCGTATCATTCAACAACTGTTGCAATGCCTGAGTAACCATCGGCCCACGCCATACCATTGGCGTCTCCGCATCGATCAGGAAACCGATGGACATGGCCTGAAGGCCATGCGCCATCATCGGCAGCATGCTCTTACCATCCGGCGATTCGGGACGCCCCATAAGGCCCAGCATCTGCGGTTGTGACGGGCCATAAATGTCCGCATCCAACAGGCCGACCCGCGCACCCTCGGCCACCAGCGCCAATGCCAGATTAACCGCCGTGGCGGATTTACCGACTCCGCCCTTGCCCGATGCGACCGCAATGATATTCTTCACGCCGGGAATAAGCTTGACCCCACGTTGCACGCTATGGGGAGCAATCTTGCTCGTGATGTTCGCCTGCACCCCCCCGATCCCCGGTATGCTTTTGAGCTTATCGACCACCTGCTGGCGAATACTGGCTATGACGCTTTTTGCCGGGTACCCCAGCACTATGTCGAGCGATACGTCATTGCCCTCGATCTTAATGTTGCGTGCTTCATTGCTGGTCACATAATCCCTGCCCGTGCTGAGATCGATAATCTCCCTGAGCGCGGACTGTACCTGCTGTTCCGTGATGGCCACTTTCTGCATTCTCCTTATTGCGAGCACAAACAACCCCGAATATTAACAAATATCACGTACAAGAGTCTTGTAAGGTAACACTGTTCCGGGAAATCTGCGGGGCCGTGGTTAGGGAACCTCGGGACAAATCCTTCGCGGAGACGCGTTGCTGGCAAAATGGGGAAATCACGAGGCGCCCCACGTCCTGCGCAGGCGGCAGCTGTGTCTCCTGGTTTAAGGCGAAGGAGAGCGGCTGCAACGCCTTTCGTGCTGGATTTTTACGCAATCCGAAGGGACGCGGCTTTGCGCGGCGGTCTGCTTTGTCATGCTCCCGACCAAGGGAGTGCATTCGCATCGTCGCCTTTGACGCACTCATCTGGCAAGGCATCGCCCTCGCGCGCCGAGGACTTGTGCAGTAGCTCCTTGGAACATTCGTTAAAGTTCACGGACCGGCTATGCCCGGTCACGCGGTATGGGTATGGTTACGGCAATGCGACATTCTGACTGATTTCTCGTTGCCGAGAACGGGATCTCGCGAGTTCAAATGACCGTCCCGTCGCAGTTTGCTACAATCCACCCTGATCCATTTTCATAGGCAATTGATGAACAAGCGAAAAATCCTGATCACCTCCGCTCTGCCGTACGCTAACGGCAGCATTCACCTTGGCCATCTGGTTGAGTATGTTCAAACGGATATCTGGGTTCGTTTCCAGAAAATGCAGGGGCATGAGGTGTATTACGTATGCGCCGATGACACGCACGGCACGCCGATCATGCTTCGCGCGGAAAAAGAAGGCATTACGCCCGAAGCCCTGATCGCGCGGGTTCATCGCGAGCATTTGCGCGACTTCAGCGGTTTTCATGTCGAATTCGACAATTATTACACCACCCACTCGCCTGAAACTCGCCAGTATTCCGAGGGTATTTATACGAAGCTCAAGTCCGCCGGACTGATCGTCGCCCGCGCCATCGAGCAACTCTACGATCCGGTCAAGCACATGTTCCTGCCGGACCGGTTCATCAAGGGTGAGTGCCCGAAATGCGGCGCGAAAGATCAGTACGGCGATAACTGTGAAGTATGTGGCGCGGCCTATACGCCGACCGAATTGAGGAATCCGTACTCCGCAGTATCAGGCGCAGTCCCCGTAAAAAAAACCACCGAGCATTTCTTTTTCAAACTCTCGGACCCGCGCTGTGTGGACTTTCTGCGCAAGTGGACGACCTCCGGAACGCTACAACCGGAGGCCGCGAATAAAATGCACGAGTGGCTGGGCGCTCCAGGAGAAAATAAGCTCGCCGACTGGGACATCTCGCGCGATGCGCCCTACTTTGGTTTTGAAATTCCGGATGTGCCGGGAAAATATTTTTATGTGTGGCTGGACGCACCGATAGGCTACATCGGCAGCTTCAAGAACCTATGTGACCGCGGTAGCATCGATTTCGACGATTTCTGGAAGAAGGATTCGGCTACCGAGCTTTATCACTTTATTGGGAAAGACATACTTTATTTTCATGCGCTGTTTTGGCCGGCCATGCTGCACAATGCGGGGTACCGCACGCCAACCAAAATTTTTGCCCATGGTTTTTTAACCGTGAATGGCGAAAAAATGAGTAAATCGCGCGGCACGTTCCTTACTGCTGAGAGTTATCTGAGGCAGGGACTTGATCCGGAATGGCTACGCTACTACTACGCCACCAAGTTAAACGGCACGATGGAGGATGTCGACCTAAACCTGGAAGATTTCCTGATGCGGGTGAACAGCGATCTGGTCGGAAAATACGTAAATATCGCAAGCCGGTGCGCGGGATTTATCACCAAACGTTTTGATGGGAAATTGTCCGATAGCATTCCCACGGTCACCCTGGAAGGCTCGTCTGCGTCTGCAAACAATGGTGAACCGTTTTCCAGTATAAAAACGAAGGAGTTCCAATCGGCAGAAAATTTCCAGCAATCTTCGGATAAACCGAACTGGGACGAATCCGCGCTGATAATGAAAACGCAGGGCGCCGCGGAGCAAATCGCGAGCTTCTACGAGAAACGCGAGTATTTGAAAGCGGTAAAAGCCATTATGGGACTGGCCGATGAAGCCAATCAGTATGTCAATGACATGAAACCATGGGAGCTCGCGAAACAGGACGAGGCGTCGTCAAGAACAAAGCTGCATGAGGTTTGTACCGTCTCGCTCAACCTGTTCCGCTTGCTCACCCTGTATCTCAAGCCCGTCCTGCCGCGCCTTGCTGACAATGTTGAAAGTTTTCTTAATATTCCCCCACTGCAATGGCCCGACGCGCGGAAGCTGCTGCTGGCCCATGACATTCACCCTTACAAACACCTGATGACACGCATTGAGCAAAAGCAAATTGACGCCATGATCGAAGCCAATAAAACAGTTTCCCCGCCTGCCGCAGATACCCACTCCCCGGTGCGCCATGCGGAGGCGCAACAACATGCGACCGCCCCGGTTGCCGCAACCATATCCATTGACGATTTCAGTAGAGTCGATCTCCGCGTGGCAAAAATTACCAATGCGGAGCACGTCCAGGGTGCGGACAAACTACTCAGGCTCACGCTCGACATTGGCTCGGAACCGCGTACCGTGTTCGCGGGGATAAAATCCGCGTATGACCCGGAGCAGCTTAAAGGACGGTTGACGGTAATGGTTGCCAACCTTGCGCCTCGCAAGATGAAGTTTGGCGTATCGGAGGGGATGGTGCTGGCGGCGGGCGACGGGGACGGGCCTTATCTGCTGGCCCCCGATGCCGGGGCACGGCCAGGAATGAAAGTGAAATAGGTGTATGAACAGATAACAAACAAGAGATACGGGTTTCACCGGTGGGCACTCATCCAGAGGGATGCGCCGCCGATACTATTTCGGTAACCGGTGATCCTCGCAAAAACCTTAAAACTCTGGAATATCGGGATGTTACGAACTCCGCGGGTCGAATTGTCGTGAACAATTTCGAAAATCAACGCCAGGTTTCACCATGATTTAGCGGGTTCCCACACTTTCCAATTCCCTGTCTTCGTCCAACTTGAGGGGACCGGTACCAGAAAACCGGTTCAGATACAGATAGATCACCGGCGTAATAAACAGGGTGATAACTTGGGAGAATAATAAGCCCCCTACCACGGCAAGGCCCAGCGGCTGGCGCAACTCCGCACCCGCTCCCAGGCCGAGCGCGATAGGAAGCGCACCCATCAGTGCCGCAAGCGTAGTCATCATGATTGGCCGGAACCGCAGCAGGCAGGCGGTCCTGATTGCCTCGTGCGGCGGCAAGGCATGATTGCGTTCCGCATCCAACGCGAAATCGATCATCATGATCGCATTCTTCTTGACAATACCGATTAACATCAGGATACCGATCATCGCGATTATTGACAGCTCCATATTGAACAACCACAACACCGCCAACGCTCCAGCGGCGGCCGATGGCAGCCCCGAGAGAATGGTCAGCGGATGTATATAGCTCTCGTACAGCACGCCAAGCAATATGTATATAACCAGCAGCGCCGCGACAATGAGTACCAGCTGGCTCGCCTGTGATGACTGAAACGCCGCGGCGTCCCCGGCATAACTTGTCAGTATGCTCGGAGGCAAGTTCAGCTCGCGCTTGAACTGCTCGATACGCGTCGAAGCCTCACCTAAAGCTGCCCCGGGGGCGAGATTGAAAGAGATGGTCAGCGCCTCTAACTGTCCGGCGTGATTGATCGCGATCGGTCCCACTTCGCGTTCAACCGATGCCACGCTTGACAATGGCACCAGTATTCCGTTCTTCGCACGCAAATATATTTTGTCGAACGCGCGCTCGTCTGTGCGATCTGCCGGCGTGACCTGGAGGATAACCTGGTAGCTGTCACTCGAAGTATAGATGGTAGAAACCTGACGTTCGCCAAATGCACTATAGAGCGCGGAACGGATGTCAGCCATTTGCACCCCCAAAAGATTGACTTTGTCCCGATTGATATTTAAACGCGCCTGCAGACCTTTCAATTGCGAGTCGCTTGTCACATCACGAAAGACGGCATCTTCGCGCATGCGCGACATCAGCGCGTCGGCAGCCCCGCGCAGCTCTTCAGCCCGTACACTCCGCATGACGTATTGATATCGGCTCTTGCTGGTGCGGCCCCCGAGCCTGAGATTCTGGATGGGATTAATGAAAACATTTACCCCGGGGACTTTGCGCACGTCCCGACGCAGGTCCTCCATTATTTTATCGAGAGGGGGACGCTCGGCACGCGGCTTGAGAGTCATGAACAGCCGGGCGCTGTTACTTTCAGTGGCGTTGACAATCAGGGTGTCGACTGCGGGATTGGACCTGATCACGTCGCCGGTGCGCTGCAACAGCTCCGCCATCGCCGGAAAGGAAATGTCCTCCACGGCTTCTACTGTTATCAATGCTTGACCGATGTCCTCGTTTGGAAAAAAACCTTTGGGCAAGAGCACGAACAGCACTGCTGTCGCAACGAAGGTTCCAGCCGCAATTCCCATTACCGTCCGCTTACGGCGCAACGCCCAGTCCAGCATGCGTTCGTAGCCTGCCAGGACCCGGGCAAACCCGTGCTCGAACCATGCTGTCCATTTCAGGCTGAGCCGCTCCGGTTCCTGTCCCGTTTCCTTTGGCCGGAGGTAACGACTCGTCATTACCGGTACCAATGTTAGCGATACCACCGCCGACATCAGAACCGCGATGCCTACCACAGCAGCAAATTCATGAAAGAGCAGTCCAATTACACCGGGCATGAAAAAAATCGGGATAAAGACCGCGACCAGAGACAGGGAAATCGAAATAATCGTAAAACTGACCTCTCGTGATCCTTGCAGAGCAGCCTGTAAAGGGGGAAGCCCTTCATCGATATGACGCACGATATTCTCAAGCATGACGATCGCGTCATCGACCACCAACCCGACTGCGAGCGTGATCGCCAGCAAGGAAATGTTGTCGAGGCTGTAGCCGAGGACGCGCATCAGCGCCACGGTCCCAAGCAACGAGATCGGGAGCGACAGCGCGGGAATCAATGTAGCGGAAGCTTTGCGCAGAAACAGAAAAATCACCAGCAAGACCAGCACAATGGTTATCGCGAGCGTTACCTGGACATCATGAATAGCCTCACGGATCGAGATTGAACGGTCGCTAGTCAACTTGAGCTGTACAGATGAAGGCATCTGCTCGATCAGGACCGGCATGACTGCCTTGATCGCATCAACCGTGGCGACGGTATTGGCCCCGGGCTGGCGCTGCACGGAAAGTGTGATTGCCCGTTCGCCATTCACCCAGCTTGCAGTCTTGATAGACTCCACACTGTCCTCGACCTGCGCCACGTCCGACAGTCTGACCGGATTCCCGCTGTCAGACGTGGCAATTATCAGGTCCGCGAACGCAGCCGCATTATTGAGCTGGCGATTGGCCTGGATGGTCAGCGTCTGCCGTGGTCCTTCTAGCGTGCCGATTGGCGTATTGGCGTTCGCGGTGCGCAGCGAGCTGGCGATATCATCCAGCGTCAGATTCCGGACTGCCAGGGCCTCAGGTTTTGCCAGAACGCGCACGGCATACTTTTTCTGTCCGTTGATCTGTACCTGGGCAACGCCGGGCAGCGTCGACAGAGTGGGCGAAATGAGATCCTCGGCATAACTGTTCAAGTCCGACAGCGACATGGAAGGCGAGGTCAAGGCAAGAAAGATGATGGGCGCATCAGCGGGGTTGATCTTGCGGTAGGAAGGGGGTGTAGTCATCTCCACCGGCAGCGCACGCTGGGCACGCAGTAGCGCCGCTTGCACGTCTATGGACGCGCTGTCTATATCCCGGTCCTGGTCGAATTCCAGTGTGACCGATGTATTGCCGAGCGTACTCGTCGAACTGATTACGGACAATCCGGAAATAGTGGAAAACTGCCGCTCGAGTTGTGTCGCTACAGACGAGGCCATGGTTTCCGCGCTCGCACCCGGCAACACGGCGGTGACGGAAATGGTGGGCGCGTCATAGCTCGGAAGCGCGGCGATGGGTAAATCATTGTAGGCGATGACACCGGCCACGACTGCCGACGCGGATAACAGAAACGTCATCACTGGCCGCCGGATACACAATTCGGAAATGTTCATTGCACGTGCCGGTGGAAATGCTCGATATTGTGGGTATGCTGGGCATGCTGGAGATGCCGGAACACGGAAGCGGTCATCCAGCCGTTGGTGCCAGACTCGGCCTGGACTCTGTTACGACACTGCCAGGCCTCAGATTCTGCGCGCCTTCCGCGACGACACGCATGCCTTGCATAATGCCCTCGCCGCTTATAACCGCAAGCCCTTCCTGTATCAGGAGCACGTCGACCGGAAGAGAACGCACGTGGCTATTGTCACCGACCACATAAAGAAATTTCCTTTCCGGACCAGTTTGCACCGCCTGCACCGGAACGGTGAGCGCGTTCTCCACCGTCCGCGGCACGAGCCTCACGGTGACAAACATGCCTGGCCAGAGATGACTATCCGAGTTGGGAAACTCTGCCTTGAGAAGAATGGTGCCGCTTGCCGTATCGACCACGTTATCGATAAATGTCAGCTTCCCCTTCCGGGTTTGTGTTTGTTTTTGCCCCGCATTCAGTTCCACCTCGACGGGGACATTGCCCTTGGCCAATGCCTGTTGAAGAGGCACAAGCTCACGTTCCGGCAATGTAAAGCTGACGTTGATGGGATCGATCTGGGTGATGTTTACCAGGGAATCATTCGGCTGCACCAGGCTACCCTGGTGCACTACGATGGCGCCCGTGCGCCCCGCGATAGGCGCTTTGATTTCACTAAAGCCGCGGGCGATACGGTTCGCCTGCATCGTAGCCTGATCAACCGCAAGTTGGGCGCGCAGCGAATCTACCTGATTCTCGGCAACATCCAACGCGGCCTGCGAAATAAAATGCTGCTCAAATAATTCACGCTGCCGTTCCAAGTTGCGCTCGGCATTCCTCAACTCGGCGCGAGACTTGGCCAACAGCCCTTCGGTGCGGCTGAGATTGGCATCCTCAGTACGGGCATCAAGCGTAAACAACCTCTCCCCACTCTGAACGAATTGCCCTTCCCTGATATGCACGCTTCGAATCATCGCACTTAGCTGCGGCCGCACCGCAACCGTCTGTTGCGCCGATACCGTTCCGTTGGCCGTAAGCGTGACTGGCACACTGCTGCGGCCCACCAGGGTGGTCACAACCTGTATCGCCTCAGGAATTTTTTTTCCAACATCGGTGGCGGCACTATGATTATGCCAGACCCAAGTGCCCCCGATCACGGCGGCAAGCAGAAGGCCACCCATGGTGAAGCGTAGACGGAGCCGCATCGGCGCACCCGATTTTGTTCGAGAAATAGGTTCCATTGACCGGTCTTACCCAATGTTTACAATTCCTTTATCGGACAACTTGTCCGCCCGCCAACCGTATCCGCCATGCACAACGGCTTGAAATGGCTTCGTCATGAGTCACCAGAACCAGGGTAGTACCGCGTTCTCGGTTCAGTTCGAACATGAGTTCTATGATCTGCGCACCGGTGGCGGAATCCAGATTGCCAGTAGGTTCATCAGCCAGCAGTAATTGCGGTTGAGTGACAAACGCTCGCGCAATGGCGACGCGCTGTTGCTCCCCGCCGGAGAGTTGCCGGGGATAATGCTTAAGACGCATGCCAAGCCCAACCCGTTCAAGCAATTCCAACGCAGCGCCGTAGGCATTACCGGCGCCGATGAGCTCCAGCGGCAGCATGACGTTCTCAATCGCAGTCAAGGCCGGTAGCAGCTGAAATGACTGGAATACGAACCCCAGCATCCGTCCGCGCAACGCGGCGCGCGCGTCTTCATCCAGCAGGAAAATATCTTCTCCGGCGAGATGAACCTTGCCTGCCGACGGAGTATCTAAACCTGCCAGAAGCCCTAGCAGCGTTGACTTGCCCGAGCCGGACGCTCCCACCACAGCAACGGAGTCGCCCGCGTTTATTTCCAGATTGACATTGTCCAGAATTGTAAGCTGTTCATCGCCCGTACTCACTTGCTTGGTGAGTCCGATTGCCTGCACAATAGGCCGTATCTCAACGTGATCTGACATGAAAAAATTCCTGATAATCCTTCTCTCTTTTATGTCATGTTTAGGCGCTGTCAACTCGCACGCTACCGCTGCGCCGGGGACAGCAACCACTACGATTATGGTATTCGGCGACAGCTTGTCCGCTGGTTATGGCCTGCCGCAGGATGCCGGATGGGTTAGCCTGCTGAAGAGGCGGCTGCAAACGCAATCACAGGCATATCTGATCAATAATAGCGTCAGTGGCGAAACGGCACACGGCGGGCGCAAACGCATCGAGCAGGCGCTTAAAACCTATCGTCCGGATATCGTCATTGTCGAACTCGGCGGTAATGATGGATTGAGAGGCGCCTCAATCGATGCTATCCGTAACGATCTCGAAGCCATCATAGAGGCCTGCCAGCGAAACAATGCCACCGTGCTGTTGGCGGGGATGCAATTGCCACCCAATTATGGCATAACATACACGCAAAAGTTTCAGGATATGTATCCGCAGCTAGCGAAACGATATGGCATCAAGCTGGTACCGTTTCTTCTCGATGGCTTTGGCGACAAGCGTGAATTTTTTCAGGCGGACGGGATACATCCCAACGCCCAGGCGCAAGCAAAGATCGTGGAAAATGTGTGGAAAGTGCTGAGAGTAATGCTTGCAGGCTCTTCAAACAAGGCGCCGGCCCAGCCCGTAGCGGCAAAGTCCGGATATAGCCGCGACAAGTTCGAACTTCACGATCTGGGAAGGCAAAAACCATGAGTTATGAGCACATATTACTTGCACTGGATTTTTCGGAACCGGGGAATTACATTGTTAAAAAAACAAGACAACTGGCGGAAACGTTTCGCGCGAAATTGAGCATTATTCATGTTCTTGACAATATCCCGATGCCAGACATGGCTTACGGAACGGAAATTTCTCTGGAGGAAAACTCAGACGATGAACTCCTTGAAGCGGAAAAATTAAAGTTTAAGCATGTTGGTGACGAGTTGGGTGTGAGTCCTGCCTGCCGGTGGATGGTATGGGGTGTGCCCGGACAGGAAATTGTCCGGCTTGCGGAGGAGGAGAACGTCGATCTGATTATCGTCGGCTCCCATGGCCGGCATGGGCTCGCCTTACTGTTGGGATCGACCGCGAATAGCGTTCTCCATCATGCCAGATGCGATGTCATGGCAATCCGGTTACCGGACGAGACCACGGTTGACGAACCGCTCGCAGAAATTGCTCAGGGCGCGCCGGGTTAGCGTGGGAGCAGAAGGCCCCAGGAAGAACAAGACCCTTCCCGAACTACCAGAATTTCCACCACGGTTCGGCATCCACACCAGTCGAGTCAGCCAAAAACCGGCTCTGAGGGAAATTCCTTTGCATCACGCGAGCCGCATCGTCCCGCAAGTCTGTCATTCCCAGTGCATCATATGCTTTTACCATGATGAATAGCGCCTCCTCCGTTGCCGGCGTCTGGGGGTATTCCTTCAGTGCATACTGAGCACGATTGGCGGCCGCAATATAACCCCCTCGTTTCATGTAATAGCGCGCAACCTGTACTTCATTCAGCGCGACGACGTTGACCAGGTGCTTCATTCGTTGCACCGCATCGGGGGTGTATTTGCTCTTGGGGAAACGTGTAACCAGTTCCTTGAAATTTTCGAATGACTCCCGCGACGCTTTCGGATCGCGCTCGCTCATATCCTGATTGAGGATTTTTTCGGTCACGATCCCCATCAGCCCCAGATCGTCATTGAAATTGGCAAGCCCCTTAAGGTAATAAGCGTAATCCACGTTCGAATGGTTGGGGTGCAGCTTGATAAAACGGTCCGCCGCGGCAATAGCCGAAGCTTGCTCGTTATCCTTATAATAGGCATAGGCAATCTCGAGTTGCGCCTGCTGCGCATAGCGCCCGTAAGGATAACGCGCCTCCAGCTGCTCGAACAGCTTGACCGCGCCGGCATAGTTGCCTTCGTTCAATTCCGTTTTGGCCTCGGAATAATATTTGCTCGCCGACCAGTTCTTCGAGTCCTGCACGTTCTTGGGCAGCAAACCGCAGGCTGACAGAAGCAATATCAGAAATAAAGTTAAACTACGTCGCATAACGAGTTCGTCGTTGAAGACAAGATAAGATATTCTCATTATACCGCAAGGCTCCATGGTGTCTGAACCCGTTGAAACTATCGTCGAAGTCACGATCCCCGCGGATTGCGCGGGCGCCCGCCTGGACCAGGCTCTGGCTCGACTGCTCCCGGATTGGTCACGCAGTCGCTTGCAGACGTGGATACGGGAAAAACGGATAAGCGTTGACGGAGCAGAGGCCAGCCCCAAGCAAAAGGTATGGAGCGGGGAAAAGGTTGAGGTCAGGCCCGCTGTCGATCCCGTGGATGCCATTGATGCCATCCACGCGCCGGAATCCATTTCACTCGATATCCTTTACGAAGATGATTCGCTCATCGTGGTTAATAAACCGGCTGGCCTGGTGGTCCATCCCGGCAGCGGGAACTGGCAGGGCACCATGCTGAACGCCCTGCTGCATCACGCGGCTGATTTGAATGGCATTCCACGCGCGGGTATCGTTCACCGTCTGGACAAGGATACCAGCGGGCTCCTTGTGGTCGCAAAAACACTTGAAGCCCAGACCCACCTGGTGCGGCAGCTACAGAAACATACCGTCAACCGTGACTATCTGGCGCTCGTTCTTGGCGCCATTTCCGTGGACGGATGCGTTGATGCGCCGGTGGGGCGGCATCCGGTTGAGCGAACCAAAATGGCGGTCACTGCAAACGGAAAACCGGCACGCACCTTCTATCGGGTACTGGAAAAGTTAGACGGATGCACGCTGCTCAGATGCCGTCTGGAGACCGGACGCACGCACCAGATTCGTGTACACATGCATTCGATAGGACACCCGTTATTAGGAGACCCCGTATATAAAGGCAAACCGGACGGGAGCATTCAAAACGTCATCCGGCTGGCTGGTTTTTCCAGGCAGGCGCTTCATGCGCAAAGGCTTGAATTAACCCATCCTCAACACGGGACTAGAATGGCCTGGGAGGCGCCGTTACCCGACGATATGAAAAATCTGTTGCTGATGCTCGGCCATCAAAGCAATAAAAGTGTTTTTGCGGTCACTTCGGTATCAGTATGAGTGACTGGATCGTCCCCGACTGGCCCGCACCGAGCAACGTCAAGGCGCTATTTACCACGCGTAAGGGCGGTACCGGCAGTTCGCTCTCGCCCTCACCTTTTGCCAGCTTCAACCTGGGTGACCACGTCGGCGACGATCCGCTGACCGTTAAACAGAACCGCGACGTGCTACGGCGATTTCTGCCGAACGAACCCCGCTGGCTGAAGCAGGTACACGGTACGGGCGTCGTCCGCGTGGAGGGGCGCGATTGCGGCGCTCCGCCCTCAGCTCCACCAATCGGCGATGCCGCCTTCAGTCGTCATCCGGGGAATGTTTGCGCGGTACTGGTCGCGGACTGCCTTGCCATACTCTTGTGCGACCGATCCGGGACAATCGTTGCCGTGATCCATGCCGGCTGGCGTGGACTGGCCGGGAAAGCGATCGAAAATATGGTGTCGGCAATCGGCACCCCTCCCGCAGCCCTGATGGCGTGGCTCGGACCGGCAATCGGACCCAACCACTTCGAGGTTGGAGAAGAAGTACGTCAGGCGTTTGTTACCAACGACGAGCGATCCGACGCTGCCTTCATTCCGCACAGCTCATGCAAGGGCAAATGGTTCGCGGATCTTTTTCTGCTTGCACGGCAGCAATTGCTGAAGGCTGGCGTGACTGAAGTTTACGGTGGAGGTGTCTGTACTTTCAGCGACCCGGTAAGATTCTTTTCTTATCGCCGCGACGGCAGTACGGGGCGAATGGCGGGATTAATCTGGTTAGCGCCACAAACAACGCCAGCATTTGAAGGTGTGGCCGAAACTCATCCTCTAGTATTGCGCGCGACGAGTTGATTACGCTCGTCATTCACCGCAAGAGCGTATAATCCCGCATTTTTCCCTACACGGCCCTACATGTCCGTTCTCGCCTGGATCATCGTCACCAGCCTGTTTGGCGGCACGCTCAGCGTACTATTTGCCGCGGCGCTCACGCTAAATACGCGGGCGTCATGGGTGCAGATGCTGATCTCATACGCGATCGGAGCCCTCCTGGGAGCAGCGTTTCTTAACGCATTACCGGAGGCGCTGGAGCTGTCGAAAAGTCCGGCGCAAATGACGGGCACGGTTCTGTTCGGTATTCTGTTGTTTTTCATTCTCGAAAAGCTGGTGTTGTGGCGTCATTGCCACGTTGAGGAGTGTGAAGCTCATGATGTCTTGCCAGGTACATCGACGATCCCCGCAATAATAGCCGGCGGCCAGCACGATCACGGGCGTAGCGGGCTGATGATCATGCTGGGCGATACGTTTCACAACTTCGTTGATGGTATCCTTATTGCGGCCGCGTTCATGGTGGATGTCCAGCTCGGGATTGTCACCGCCATTGCCATTATCGCCCATGAAATTCCCCAGGAAGCCGGCGATTTTCTAATTCTGCTCAATTCCGGCTATACTCGCCGGCAGGCGCTTCTCTTCAACCTGTTGTCCAGCGGGGCCACGCTGATTGGCGGCCTGGCAGCGTATTTTATGTTGCAGGACATGAATCACCTCATCCCCTCGCTGCTGGGGCTCGCCGCAGCAAGCATGATCTATGTAGCGATGTCCGATCTGATTCCGGGGTTGCATAAGCGGCCGGAAATAGGTGCCACCATTCAGCAGGTCGCACTCATCACGCTAGGCATCAGCTCCATCTGGCTGGCGGGAAGCCTCTTTAGTCATCATCCCGCATAGATGGGGAACCGAGCTTCACCCGGTAGGCCCCTCCAGATGAAAAAAGCTGAATCCTGAATTTCATCCGGAACTTCATTTCATCCCAGCTCATTCTTTATGCAATCTTCTAAGCAACCCGCTCCAAAAATAGGATTTGTCTCACTCGGATGCCCCAAAGCCCTGGTGGACTCCGAACAAATTCTCACGCAATTGCGCGCCGAGGGATACGAAACCTCATCCACTTATGAAGATGCCGATCTCGTCGTTGTCAACACCTGCGGTTTCATCGACAGCGCGGTAGAGGAATCACTGGATGCCATCGGTGAGGCGCTGGCTGAAAACGGCAAAGTAATTGTCACCGGTTGCCTCGGCGCAAAAGAAGGTGGCGAGGTGATCAGGCAGGCGCATCCCCAGGTGCTGGCGGTGACCGGGCCGCAGGCGCTGCCGGAAGTTATGGCGGCAGTGCATATGCACTTGCCGCAGCCGCATGATCCTTTCACCAGCCTTGTGCCACCCCAGGGAATACGGCTCACACCCCGACACTATGCATATGTCAAAATCTCCGAAGGCTGCAATCACCGCTGCACCTTCTGCATCATCCCTTCGATGCGTGGTGATTTGGTCAGCCGCCCCATCAATCAGGTGATGCAGGAGGCTGAAAATCTGGTGAACGCCGGCGTGAAGGAGTTGTTGATCATTTCGCAAGACACGAGCGCTTATGGCGCAGACGTAAAATATCGCACGGGATTCTGGCAAGGCAGGCCGCTGAAAACACGCATGACCGAGCTCGCCCGTGCATTGGGGGAGCTTGGGGTATGGGTGCGTTTACATTATGTTTACCCTTACCCGCATGTAGATGAAGTTATCCCGCTAATGGCCGAGGGTAAAATTCTGCCGTATCTTGATGTACCGTTTCAGCACGCGAGCCCGCGAATTCTCAAAGCCATGAAGCGGCCGGCGAGCTCTGAAAACAATCTGGCTGGAATCAGACGCTGGCGGGAAATATGCCCTGACATCACGGTGCGCAGCACGTTTATTGTCGGTTTTCCGGGCGAGACTGACGCCGATTTTGAGCAACTCCTGGAATTCCTCCAGGAGGCGGAACTGGATCGCGTCGGGTGCTTCGCCTACTCCCCGGTGAGTGGCGCGGCAGCCAATAGTTTTCCCGGCGAGGTTCCAGAAGAGATAAAACAGGAGCGTCGAGCACGTTTCATGATCATGCAGGAAAGAATCAGCGCCATGAAACTTGTAAGCAAGATTGGCAAACATACGACCGTGCTGGTGGACGACGTGCATGGCAACCGGGTGATCGCCCGGAGCGCCGCTGATGCCCCCGAAATCGATGGTCTCGTTTACGTCGCGAACGCGAAAAAGGCAAAACCCGGGCAACTCATGGAAGTGGAAATTACCGGCTCTGACGAGCATGATCTACATGCCAGAGCGACGTAACAACAAGACTAGCGGATAGCTGATGCGGTGCGCATCATAAGGGCTTGCGTTTAAGCTAGTTTGAAAAGGTCGAATCGACAGATCATCAATGAATTTAACTCAATTTGGGGGTTAAAGTTGAAAAACCTCGGTATCGGGCTGTTCTTTTTCTTTTTCACAGTGGCTGCGGTGGCGAACGACGTTGATAAGCGTCAAATCGTTCCACTTTCCGAGCATCAGCGCGACCATATACTTTCGGAAATGAGGGCTCTCCTCGCAGGAACGCGAAACATTCTGGATGCGCTCTCCCGAGATGAGATGGCTACGGTAGCGCGGGAGGCGCGTGCGCTCGGCCTTGGCATGGCAGGTAAAGGCGAAAACCACCTCAGGTCAGTGTTACCAGAGGCGTTCATGCGGCTCGGCATGTCAGTCCACAAGGATTTCGATAACATCTCGCTTGATGCGCAATCAATCAAGGATCCCAGGCATACGCTACGACAACTCAGTGAGGCTATGAAAAAATGCGATTCATGCCACGCCAGTTACCAGATCCGCATCAATGAGGATGCCGCAGCGGCCGAAACGCCGCCGTTGCAACAGCGTCACCACCATTCGCATTAGGATTTCGGCGCACATTGCTCCTTGGCGTTTTATTCGGGGCGCGCAGGCGTTCGACCGGTGAAGTCAAGCGCGGCCAGCGATAACAACGTTTCGAAGAAGTGATGGATGTGCCAGTCAAATTCGGTCCGCAATGGTGGCAGGGCTCACATTGTATCGCTGTATGAGCGGTGGGGCGAATAGTGGCTCAGTAGTGCTACAGGCAAAAAAAATCAGAGCTGGAACATATCGAAATATATCCCGGCCCTGATTATTCAATTGTTATTATTGTTTCGTTATTGTTATTGTTCTTCCCTGCCCCTGCCCCTGCCCCTGCCACTTCCACTTCCACTTCCACTTCCACTTCCACTTCCACTTCCACTTCCACTTCTCGACGATGATATTTATCCCGAATCTCAGGAAAAACTAGGCGGTCTCACACCAGTTTGACCTCATCCAGCCCCTGTTGGCTCAAAGCCCGCCCCGCGCAATGCCAAGCAAACAATAAGCAAACTTCATGCCTGTGTTTAAATACTCTTAAAAATAGGCACTTGAAGCCACTTTTAGAAAGACTCGTCTACGTTTGTAAAAATTTCCGTCAGTGGAGAGGCTACGACTCTTTTTGCATTATATAAACTGCCTTGGGCCCGGTCGGCGCGCATCTGCCCGTGTTATGGTGTGGTCGACAGAAGCGGTCCCTTCGCTTGTCACCAGCGTTGAATTCCATGCTTGACCTCGAAAGCTCGTATGGGTTCTACTAGCGGAGTTGCCTGACAGTAACCCGTTAAACCCACATCAAAATTCATCGCTGATTAAATTATGCTAACTATCCGTTTGTGGTATTCGACTGATGTAGCAATCGCTGAAAACCGCGGTTACCGTAGCCCGAGCGTTGCCTAAGGATAGCGGACGCATGCAGGGGGATCAGGACGGCAAGTTGATGGTATTGCGCCGCAAAGCAGGCCGCGATGGTAAGCCTCGCCTGGTACTTTCGGGACGATGCACGTTGGCTGCCCTCGCAGGGCGCATGCAATCGTTATCTGCCGAACTTGCCGGATATGCAGCCGATCCGGCGCTGGAGTGGGATCTAACCGAAATAACGCAAATAGATGACGCGGGGGCCGTACTGCTGTGGCGCGCATGGGGCGAACGCCGTCCCCCTCTCTTGCTGCTGCGCCCGGAGCAGGAAAGGCTGCTTCGTCGCGTTCAGACGCCGCCTCCGCCGCTGCCGCCTCGCCCCGATTTGCTGTGGCCAATTACGGTTCTCGGGAAAGGCGCTTTTCTGCTGTGGGAACATGTGACCGGCGTGCTGATTTTGTCCGGCCAGTTGCTGCTGGATTCATTGTATTTGGCCCGGCATCCGGCACGTATTCCATGGCGCGAAATTTCCGCCAATCTATATCGGACCGGGGCGCAGGCACTGGGTATTACTGCACTCGTGGGATTTCTTATCGGCGTTGTGCTGAGTTATCTTTCATCCCGACAATTACAGACCTTCGGCGCAGACATATTCATAATTAATATTCTTGGCGTAGCCATTATTCGCGAACTCGGCCCGATGCTTGCAGCCATACTTGTCGCGGGGCGTTCCGGTTCGTCAATGACCGCTCAACTGGGCGTAATGAGGGTAACAGAGGAACTGGACGCACTGACGGTGATGGGCATCCCCCACAGTCTTCGACTGGTATTGCCGAAAGTGCTGGCACTCGGTATCGCTATGCCCCTGGTAGTGTTATGGACCAGCGCCATTGCCCTGATTGGGGGGATGGTTGTGGCCGAGATTCAACTAGGGCTCGGCCACCAGTTTTTTCTCAGCAAACTCGCAGATGTCGTACCAGTAGCCAATTTATGGCTGGGTTTGGGTAAGGGCGTAGTGTGCGGAATGGTGATCGCGCTTATTTCCTGTCATTTCGGGCTGAGAATCAAGTCGAACACAGAGAGCCTGGGGGAAGGCACGACTAACTCTGTCGTAACCTCGATTACCGTCGTCATTGTCATCGACGCTATTTTTGCCGTCGTTTTTTCCAATGTCGGATTAAGGTAAGCATGGCCGCGGAAGAGTGCATTGTAGAAGTCAAGGGATTACATACCCGTTTCGGCAGCCATGTCGTACATGAAGACGTCAATCTGTGTGTGCGTCACGGGGAAGTACTGGGGCTGGTAGGCGGCTCGGGTAGCGGCAAAACAGTGTTGATGCGGCAAATGCTCGGCCTGGACGCTCCGGTAGCGGGAGAGGTTCGGATTTGCGGCCTTCCCTTGCGCAGCCACAACCCTAAAGAGTTGCAGGAGATTCGCACCCGCTGCGGGGTGTTGTTTCAAAAAGGCGCGTTGTTCAGCGCGCTGTCGGTATATGACAACATCGCCCTGCCAATGCGTGAGCTACGTACATTGGATGAGGACCTGATACGTCATTTGGTGATGATCAAGCTCAAAATGGTGGAAATCGAATCAAAGCACGTAAACAAAATGCCCGCTGAGCTTTCGGGAGGAATGATCAAACGCATCGCCCTGGCACGCGCGATGGCGTTGGACCCCGAACTTCTGTTTCTGGACGAACCCACCGCTGGGCTTGATCCCGAGCTCAGCGATGCGTTCGTTAAGCTGATCCAGACAATTCGTCGCGAAACAACGCTAACCATTGTCATGGCAACGCATGACCTGGATACGCTGGTGGCTTTGGCGGACCGTATAGCGGTGTTGGCCGATCAGCATATTGTGGCGCTAGGCTCCTTGAGGGAAGTGATAAAAAAAAACCATCCCTTTATCACAAACTTTTTCCTCGGCGAGCGCGGCAACCGGATATTGGGAAAAAATGTCGATACTTTATAGGGGATAATTATGGAAAACCGTGCCCATGCCCTTGCCGCGGGTTTATTCGTAATTTTTCTGGCCGCAGCCGCAGCGGTCGCGGCCATGTGGTTTACCGGCGGCACCGCAGCCCGCGACAAATACCTGCTGGTGTCGGATTCTCCCGTTACCGGGCTTAATCCCCAGGCCATGGTGCGTTACCGTGGCGTGAGCGTGGGCAAAGTAGAGAATATCCAGCTGGATCCCAAGGATTCCCACACGATTCTCATCCGGATAGCTGTTGACCGCAGCTTGCCGTTGACTAAAAATGCTTATGCGCAGCTGGGTTACCAGGGATTGACAGGGCTTGCGTTTGTGCAATTGAACGACGAAGGGGGAGAAGCCGAAAGATTGCAAACCGACTCGGACGACCCCGCCCGTATCCCCTTGCGCCCCTCCGCGCTTGATAGCATCACCAATTCGGGGCAGCGGTTGCTAGGAAATGCCAATGTGCTGATGGAGCGATTGAATCTTCTTCTTGACGACCAGAACCGGGAACGATTCGCACACATACTGGAGAATACGGAAGGCGTCACCAGCCGTTTACGCGGCGTTGTAGGTCAACTGGAGCCCGGACTCAAAAGGCTACCTGGCCTGGCTGCGGATGCGAGTTCCCTCCTCAGGCATACCGACCAGCTGATAGTCGACCTTAACCAGATGACGACCCGGATAAACCAGGGAGGGGCAGTCGACAGCCTGTCGCAGACCGCTGGCGAACTTACCGAGACAATGCAGAAATTACGCGAGGTCACCGAGGGTATTGCGCGCAATTCCAGGAGCGTGGACCGGGTTCTTCTGCAACTGGAAGAGCAGCCCCGCAGTCTGCTGTTTGGAAGATCTCCGCCACCACCCGGGCCCGGAGAAGACGGATTTGTGCCACCGGGAAATAAATAAAATGAAAAAATTTCTGATTGTTGCATCCATTACGGTGATGGGATGTGCCGGACCGCGGACCGTGGCGCCAGTAGCCATATATGATTTCGGGTCGCAACGCTTATCGGTTGGGGTTAATAGCGCCGATACGCCTGAGCGTTTACGGCTTCCGGCCAGCTTGTTGGTGGCGGAAGTCACGGCTCCGGCCTGGCTGGACAATACCGCCATCCAGTACCGCCTGGCATATGACGACCTTGCGCAGTCCCATGCCTACGCCAGTCACCGCTGGGCTGCCTCGCCCGCGACCCTGCTGACGCAACGGATCAGAAACCTCCTTGCCGTCATCAGCGACGGTGGAGTTGTAAGCACCGCTGATGGCGCTCGAACAGATCACATTCTGCGTATCGAGCTTGGAGAATTCACACAAGTATTCGACACCCCTGATCAAAGCCGCGTGGTGGTGAGATTTCGCGCCAGCCTTATCGATCGCGCGACCCGTTCGGTAATCGCGCAACGTAGTTTCAGCGGCGAGCAACCCGCGCCTTCTCCAAATGCAAAAGGAGCTGTACGCAGCTTGACCGATTCGAGCGACAAATTGATTGCAGAGCTGATCGGCTGGCTCGCCGAGGAAATAAAGGAAAAAGACGGACCCGGATAATGGTCAGCGGTGAGCTTCGGCATTACTCAACCATAAATAACGTCTTGCGACTACTTCGCAACAGCGTGGGAACGCCAGGAGAAATGCCAGGCCCGCCTGCCGCTCTTGCCTAAACGACCCCGGAAAACCGCATGTTGTGCTCGAAATACAAGCAGTTCGCTCAATTGCCGGCTACTTCACGGTTCCAAACACTTTCTGCAACAGCTTGTTGCCTTGGCCCATGGGATCACCGCGGATGGCGCGTTCTTCCTCTGCCATTATAAGAAAGATGCCATCAAGCGTTTTTTGGGTTACATAGTTTTCAATGTTGGCATGTTTTTCCGGTACCAGACCAAATTTTGCGCCCTTGCCTGCAAATTCATTATATCTCTTGAGCAAACCGACTTGATCCGTGGCATTTTTCACGATCGGTAAAAATTGTTGGGACAGTGCCTCGCCGGAGGTATTGCGAAAATACTGCGTCGCGGAATCATCCCCGCCTGTAAGAATGTCCTTGGCATTATCCAATGACATATTCTGCATGGCGTCCAGCAGGATGGGTTTTGCTTCAGCCGTGGCCGTTTCCGCGGCTCGGTTCATCGCCAGGATCAAATTATCCGCGTGCTTGCTTATGCCCAAGCTGCGCATCAATCCTTCTGCCTTCTGCAGCGATCCGGGAAGCGTGATTTTTACCTTGGGATTATCGAGAAACCCATTCGTTACGCCCAGCCTGTCCACAGCTGCGTCAACACTTTGAGCAAGTGCCAGTGTTAAAGCGCCGGTCGTATCTTCAGGCGTAAGAGTATCGGTTTCCGCCGCAAACGCGGCGAATGAAGCCCAAAACCAGACAATAAAAACAGTAATGGTACGCATGAAGGCACTTCCCCTTTTAGTTATTACTAAATAGCGTAAAGATCCTCCGCGTTTCCGCTATGGCCATTTCATTCAGCGGCTATCTGATCCCCGCCTCATGCGCTTGCTGATCGGCATGGTAGCTGGAACGCACCATTGGCCCACAGGCGGCGTTGCTGAAACCCATCTCGACCGCCGCACGTTCGAACTCCTTAAATGCTTCCGGCGTTACATAACGCATGACCGGCAAATGCCCGTTGCTAGGTTGAAGATACTGCCCGATGGTGAGCATTTCGACATCATTTTTGCGCAGATCGAACATCACTTCGAGAATTTCCTCATCGGTTTCGCCTAAACCCAGCATTAAGCCTGATTTGGTCGGAATATCCGGAAAATGCGACTTGAAGTCTTTCAGCAACCGGAGCGAATGTGCGTAATCAGCCCCCGGCCGGCATTGCCTGTAAAGCCGCGGGACGGTTTCCAGATTATGGTTCAGCACATCCGGCGGACCTGCAAATAATTTCTCCAACGCAATTTCGAGTCTGCCTCGAAAATCCGGCACCAGAATTTCTATTTTTGTTTTTGGGGAATGAGCCCGGACTTCGCGAATGCAATCCACGAAATGCTGGGCGCCGCCATCGCGGAGATCGTCGCGGTCAACGCTGGTGATGACGACATATTTTAATTTCATGGCAGCAATGGATTGCGCCAGATGCAGAGGCTCGTGAGCATCCGGCGCCGACGGCCGGCCGTGTGCCACATCGCAAAACGGGCATCTTCGGGTGCAGAGGTCGCCCAGAATCATAAAAGTGGCGGTGCCTTTGCCAAAGCACTCGCCTATGTTTGGACAGGACGCTTCTTCGCAGACCGTGTGAAGTTTCTGTTCCCGGAGTATCCTTTTGACTTCATAAAACTCCTGGCTGTTCGATGAGCGGACCCTGATCCATGAGGGTTTACGCAGTACTTCTGCTGGTGACTGCGGCACAATTTTTACTGGGTTACGCGCGGTTTTAGCCGCGCCTTTCTCGCGTGTGGGGGTTGTCATGAAAAGTGCGTCTTATTCTCAAACTGATTGAAATGTGAAATCATAAACTCATAATTAGTCGGGAATCTGCTGCGTCGTATAACAATAACCGATAGATCCTGTTTGTTGAAACCAGAAACGGCTGCACTCACGCCATGGTCCCATATAGGACATTTTCCCAAAATTCCGAAAAACTTCGATTATCCGATACCGCCTAGCCTTCCCTTTAATTTTGTGGCAAGCCGCCAACCTAGCACCTCAAGCCCATCGGTGATTCCCAGGTCCCTCGTTTGTGTCACCCGCAGTCCGGAATATCCGCAGGGGTTGATTGACGTAAACGGAAACAAATCCATGTTTACGTTCAGCGCCAGGCCATGGTAGCAACAACCATTTTTGATTTTCAGCCCCAGGGACGCAATCTTTGCGCCATCCACATACACGCCGGGGGCATCGGCTGAGCCTGACGCGCGGATGCTGTAGTCCTGGAGCAAGTCTATCACGGCACCTTCCATTTTTCTGACCAGCTCGCGTACTCCAAGTTTGAGCCGGCGAAGATCCAGCATCAGATAAGCAACAATCTGCCCGGGGCCATGATAAGTAATTTGACCGCCTCGATCTGTCCGGACCACGAGAATGCCATTATTGTGCAACAGGTGTTCGGATCTGCCCGCGATGCCTTGAGTGTAAACTGGCGGATGCTGCAATAGCCAGATTTCATCCGCAGTGCCAGCACTGCGGGCTGCTGTAAACTCTTTCATCGCTTGCCAGGCGGAAAGATAATCCAGTACTCCGCCAGATCTTATTCTAATGTTTGAGCCATCAGTTTCCGGTTCAAGGCACAAGACTTCCGTCATCGAAAGAACGTCAGGAATTTCCCGTTCTCCTCAAAGTACCATTACCACCATCGGATGGTCGCACAACTCCTGGTATAGCGCATCCAACTGCGCGCGGGACACGGCGCGAATAGTACAGGTAAGGCTCAGATAAGTATTTTTCCTGCTGATCCTGGCCTCCAGGCTCGTCTCATCGAAGTCAGGCGCATGACGTTTGACAATCGTCAGTACTGCCTGAGTGAACTCCTGCCGACGCTGCTCCAGAACCCCGGCGCTCACCTCTTCCGGTTCGGTCACGGCAGAAAAAGTCGTATCATCGGCATCCAGCGGTCCGTCTGGCGGCGTCGTCGGCAGCTTATACGATGCAGAACCCGGCGCAGCGCCGACCCGTCCCATTATTTTTATGGGAAAGTCGCAGGGATATTCGATTAAGGAAACGTCATCGTAAGAATTCATGGCGTATGCACAGCGCCTCTACGCATTACCTTGTCTTTATAATCCTGGTAAAGCCGGTAAAAGAGCGCGAACATTGTTCCCGGCACGCCGCCCCCAACCTGGCGGCCATCGAGGCGTGTAATTGGCATCACCTCCTTAGTGGAGGAAGTAAGCAACAGTTCGTCGGCAGCGCGCACCTCCTGCTCGGAAATCGCCCTGACTTCATGCGGGATCCCATGCTCCTCGGCCAGTTCGAGCACTACGTCATAGGTAATACCCGGCAACATCAAATTGTTTTTTGGAGGGGCCAATAAAAGCCCTTTTTTTACCACAAAAATATTGCTGGCAGATCCCTCGGTCATGAAACCGTCACGGATCAGCACCGTTTCAAGCGCTCCCGCATCAATGGCCATCTGGCGTAGCAATACGTTCGGCAATAGTGAAATACCCTTTATGTCGCAGCGTAACCAACGGTTGTCAACGGCCGTGATTGCGGTGGCTCCCGTCGCAAGCAACTCGGCCGGGGGGGGCAACAAGGGGTTGCTCATGATGAATACAGTCGGGGCCACACCTTTTGGAAAGGCATGGTCGCGCCTCGCTACCCCACGGGTAACATGCAGGTAAAGATACTGGTCGTCGCTGCTGTTACGCGCAATAATTTGTTCCAGCAACTCGCTCCACTCGCTGTTCGTATGGGGATTTTCCAGACGAATTCCGTCAAGGCTGTGCTGCAAGCGGAGCAGATGTTCAGACAGCCGAAAAGGCGTGTGGGAATACGCGGGTATGACTTCATATACCCCATCGCCAAAAATGAAGCCTCTGTCCAGTACCGAAATGCGTGCTTCCTCAATCGGCATGAAGGTACCGTTAAGATAAATCATCATAAACCTTGCCAGTAAATTTGTAGCGGACCGCGTGCATGTAAATCCACATTAATTAAAAATCAGCCGCACGCTATCCCAGGCGCGGCCAAAAAAATTCCCGGCACTTACGGTTTCCAGCGCCACCAACGGGTGCTCGGCCACGGTCTTGCCCTTGAGCGTAAACTTCACTACGCCGACTTTCTGGCCGGCGTTGATGGGGGCTAAAAGGGGCTGTTTATACTCCATCTTGGCTTCCAGCTTATCAGCCTGATTTCTTGGGAGCGAAAAGTAAATATCCTGACCGAATCCGGTCTTGAGCTTGTCCTGAGCGCCCTTCCACAACTGGATTGCAATCACTTCGTGTTCCTTAGGGTAGAGGCGGACGGTGTCGTAAAACTGAAAACCGTGATTCAGCAGTCGTTGGCTTTCAACGGTGCGCGCGCTATCGGATGCAGTCCCGATTACAACAGAAATTAGCCGCCGCTCGCCCCGCTTGGCGGATGTAATCAGGCAATAGCCCGCAGCTTCGGTATGCCCGGTCTTGAGCCCATCCACGTTCGGGTCGAGCCACAGCAAACGATTACGGTTCGGCTGAGTAATCTTGTTGTATGTATACTCGCGTAGAGAATAAAGCGGATAGTATTCCGGAAAATCCCGGATGACCGCTGTCGCAAGCAAGGCGAGATCATGCGCAGTACTGTAGTGCTCGGGGTGCGGCAACCCGGTTGAATTGGCGAAACGGGTGTTCTTCATGCCCATGCGGGCCGCTTCTCTATTCATTATCTGGACGAAGGCGCTCTCCGTGCCTGCTACCGTCTCTGCCAGAGCGATGGATGCATCGTTACCGGACTGCACGATCATACCGCGGATTAATTCATCAACTGTTACCACCCTGCTCGGCTCAATAAACATGCGGGAGCCTTGCGTGCGCCAGGCCCGCTCCGACACCGGGACAGCCTGAGTCAGGGAAATGCGTTTTTGGTAGAGCGCAGAGAAAGCGATATACGCTGTCATCAGCTTGGTAAGCGATGCGGGTTCTATGCGTTCGTGCAGGTTCTGACTGGCCAAGGTCTGGCCACTCTGAAAATCCCTAAGGATGTAAGACCTGGCAGCCAAGGACAAAGCTTCGTCCGGCCTGGAAAATCTGGACTCCTGGGCAGCTGCGGGTAACACGAACAAACACAGCCATAACGAGATTAACGGAAGTGAGCGTTTCATTGGAAGCTGTTAAAAAAAACAATTATATCGCAGCCAAGCGGAACAAATTGAGGAACCTCTGGATAAGCCTATGGATATTATCAGCAGAGGCGCGAAAGGAGGCCGTCAGAAAAGAATGCTCTCCCAAAACTATCGAACGAAAGCATACGAGTGCCCAAGCCCCTCAGCTTTCGAGCTCGCTGCGAAATCTGCGCTATCTCTTGCCACCGCGTACGATCAGTGTTGAAGGCTCGGGGCCTGTAACCGTCCCGGCGCCACGGTACGGCAGAATGCCGTCGCTACTTTCGACGACAGATGCTGAAGCCGTCATTCCAGCCGAGCCGATACTGCGTGTCGGCAGAAATCCGGCGCGCGTCCTTCGCACCGTATGCAGATTTTTTTGCCGTCTCGCAACCATCGATATAGCCATCCTTGAATGCGGGTGAATAACCGGTAAGATTATAGACAGGCCGCGCACTGGGGGGCGGCGGTCCGGCCGGGCGCTGGCTCTGCCCGGTTGACCCTGGCCCTGTGGACGCGCAACCGGCCAACGCCCCAATCAGTAAGACTGCTGAGATTGAACGCATCATTTTTTCTCCTCTATCTCCTCAAACTGATGCGGTTTCTCAAACGTATGGGTTTATGACAGAGCTGTTCCGGGAGAATTCCCTGTTTTTTTTTCAGCGAACCTCAGCCTCTAAAAAATATTCCATAAGCATCCTAGGAGATATCACGTGGTTAGCGCCTGCGCCCGCCGAAAATACTGCCTAACACACCGCGAAAAATCTCCCGGCCGACCTGGGAACCGATAGAGCGCGCAGCGCTCCTTGCCATTGACTCCATGACGCCGGGCTGCCGCCCGCCACGCGGGCCGGTTTTGGTTAAAAGCATATCTCCGAGCACGTCCATCATGCCACCTCCGCCGCTCGCCTGCTCAGTTTGCCCAGTCCTGCCCGGCAGTGGCACCGGCTCGCTCCCCGCGTTTGCTTCAGTTGTGCGGCGTTTAATTATTTCATAAGCCGACTCACGGTCCAAGATCTGTTCGTAATGACCGAAAAGAACCGAGGATTCGATAATTGTCCGACGTTCCGCTTCTGTTATTGGACCAATTCTGGATGCGGGCGGCAGGATGAAGGCGCGCTCAACCATGGATGGACGCCCTTTCTCATCCAGCAGGGATACCAGCGCTTCGCCGACGGAAAGCTCCATGATTGCTTTTTCCGTATTTAAACCAGGATTCGCATGCATGGTCTGGGCTGCCGCCCGGACCGCTTTCTGATCGCGCGGTGTGAACGCCCGCAATGCATGCTGCACGCGGTTACCGAGCTGACCCAGCACATTCTCCGGGATATCCAGGGGGTTCTGCGTAACAAAATAAATGCCGACTCCCTTGGAGCGTATCAATCTCACTACCTGTTCTATTTTCTCCAGCAGCGGTTTTGGCGCTTCATTGAATAGCAGATGGGCTTCGTCAAAGAAGAATACCAGCTTTGGCTTTTCGGGGTCGCCAACTTCAGGAAGATGCTCGAACAGCTCCGACAATATCCACAGCAGAAATGTCGAATAGAGCTTGGGTGAGTTCATCAGCTTGTCGGCCGCGAGGATATTGATCATGCCGCAGCCTCTGCTATCGGTCTGCATCAGGTCGTGGATATCCAGCATCGTCTCGCCGAAAAAACTCCTGCCCCCCTGTTGTTCGATTTCAAGCAAGGCGCGCTGAATCGCGCCTATAGAGGCCGCTGAAACGTTCCCATACTCGACAGTGAAATTCTTTGCGTTGTCGCCCACAAACTGCAACATGGCCCGCAGGTCCTTGGAATCGAGCAGCAACAGACCGTTGTCGTCCGCGATCTTGAACACCAGCGATAATACGCCCTGCTGGGTATCGTTTAGATTGAACATCCGCCCGAGCAACAGGGGGCCCATGTCGGATGTTGTGGCGCGGACCGGATGTCCGGCGGTCCCGAAGATATCCCAGAACGTAACCGGAGAGGCTGACCATTGCGGTTCCTCAAGTCCGCGTTGCGCGAGCCGCCCCATCAAACCCGGCGCCGCCGTGCCCGCAACGGAAAGCCCGGACAAATCACCCTTCACGTCAGCCATGAACACCGGCACGCCGATAGAGGAGAATCGCTCGGCCAGAACCTGTAGCGTGACGGTCTTGCCAGTACCGGTTGCGCCGGTAATCAAGCCATGACGATTGGCGAAATGGGGTAACAGGCCAACTGCTTGGCTGGAATGAGCGATCACTAAAGGATGCGGCATAAGGTCAGCGGAGGTTGAGATTTAAAATACTGAACAGTGTATCAAAACCCAACCGGGGTTGCTCACCCTGCCCAACCCGCGATTTCCAACAGCAACAGCAGCACAAGCCATAACACCAGCGTCCGCCAGAACAGTCCAACAGCGCTTTGCAAAAAGTCTACGTCAGCCTCGTCGCCAACGCCTAATTCTGGACGATAGTGGCTACCGCCGGCCTCCCCCAGGGATTCTCCCAGACAGATCCCCAGCGCCCCGGCGCCACTGGCAAGAACGATTCCCTGATTTCGGTCCACCCAGGACGCGGCCTGCGCACGCCAGCAGTAAACGGCATCTTCAAAATTGCCTGCAATGGCAAAGCTCATGGCGGTCGCCCTTGCCGGAAGCCAGTCTATGACTTCAAAAGCTTTTAACGCAAACCGGCCAAACGCATCCGGGCGACTACCCCAACGTTCGTTCAATAATTCGGCCAGGCGATAAAGAACCGGGCCCAGCGGCCCGGGCAAGAGGGCAAAACAGATGATAATCGCAAAAACGTAGCGATGAGAATTAATCAGGCCCAGTTCAATTGTCAGGCGTGCAACTTCCTGACTGCTGAGTTCTTCCGCGGGAACTCCGTAGAACTTCGTCAGCAGTTCACGGGCGAGAGGCAGATCTCCATTTTTGAGCGCGGTATAGATTTCGTTGAACGAATAGGTAAGCTGACGGGAACTCATGGTGAGATAGAGCGTGACGACATTCCACGCCCATGCCAGCAGCGGGTTTACACTATAGAGTAGATAGTAGATCCACAGCGTGAGTACGAGTACGGGGACTACGGCAGCAAACCAGGCGGCGATATCATGGCGCCGCACACCCGTGTTGAAATAACGCTCCAGGGAATCAGCGTAGGAAAGAAACGCCGGAACCAAACGATTGTGATCGTTAATAGGGCGCCAGTGCTCCAGCAGGAAAGCGAAGATTAATGAAAAGAAGGTCATTGCGGAAAACCCAAGTCTGTATTAACCCGCGATAATATTCGCGGATAGTTAGCGCAATACCGATTTGAGCAACTTGCCCATCTCGGCCGGGTTGCGAGTTACCTTGATTCCACACTCCTCCATCACTGCCAACTTCTCCTGCGCGGTACCCTTTCCGCCGGAAATGACCGCTCCAGCGTGCCCCATGCGCCTGCCCGGCGGCGCCGTCAGACCCGCAATAAATCCCACCACCGGCTTCCGCATATGGTTCCGGACCCAGCGGGCGCAGTCCTCCTCATCTGAGCCGCCGATTTCGCCCACCATCAATACCACCTCGGTCTCGGCGTCGTCGTTGAACAACTTCATCACATCAAGGTGCTTCAACCCATTCACCGGGTCGCCACCGATGCCGATACAGGTGGATTGCCCCAATCCCTGCTCCATCAACTGCGCCACCGCTTCGTAGGTGAGCGTACCCGAGCGGGACACGACGCCGACGCCCCCTTTTTTATGTATATAGCCGGGCATAATGCCTATCTTGATTTCATCGGGCGTGATAATGCCTGGACAATTGGGCCCGATTAACCGCGTTTTCCGACCTTCCATTTTGGCACAGGTACGCACCATATCGCGAACCGGAATACCCTCCGTAATACAGATGACCAGATCCAGTTCCGCTTCGACCGCCTCATCGATCGCCTCAGCCGCAAACGGCGGCGGTACATAGATCACCGAAACGGTCGCGCCTGTGGCCTCTTTCGCCTCCCCGACGGTAGCAAAAATCGGCACACCTTCGAAATCCTCGCCTCCTTTCTTGGGGTTCACGCCCGCAACGAAGCAATTTTTTCCGAAAGCATAATCACGGCACATGCGCGTATGAAACTGCCCGGTCTTCCCAGTAATGCCTTGCGTCATGACCCGGCTATTCCTGTCTATAAGAATAGCCATTCTAAACTCCTCCCCCTGCCGACGCGGCTGCAACCGCCTTCTCCGCTGCATCCGCCATATTTCCAGCCTGAATAATCGGCAATCCGGATTCGGCGAAGATTTTTTTACCCAGGTCCACGTTGGTACCTTCGAGGCGCACCACCAGCGGAACGTTTAGATGCACCTCTCTCGCTGCGGTCACGACGCCTTCGGCAATAACGTCGCACTTCATGATGCCCCCGAATATATTGACCAGGATCGCTTTTAATTCCGGATTGCGCAGCATCAGCTTGAATGCCTCCGCCACCTTTTCCGCGGTTGCCCCGCCACCCACATCGAGAAAATTGGCGGGATTTCCGCCGTAGAGCTTGATGATGTCCATTGTTGCCATCGCAAGACCCGCGCCATTCACGAGGCAACCGATGTTGCCGTCCAGCGAGACGTATGACAGTTCATATTTGGACGCTTCGATCTCCGCGGGATCCTCCTCGTCGAGATCGCGCAGTGCGGCAATTTCGGAATGACGGAATAAGGCGTTGTCATCAAAATTCATTTTCGCGTCGAGCGCGAGAACACGATCCTCCGCGGTAAGTATGAGGGGATTGATTTCGACCAGCGTCGCGTCGGTACTGTCGTACGCGCGGTATAAATCTTGCAATAACGCGCCTGCCTCCATAACAGCCGATTCGGTGATCCCCATCCGCCGTACCATATCTTCAGCGTCCGCGACGGTCAATCCTGCCACGGGGTCAATAAGCAGTTTGTGGATCTTCTCCGGCGACGTGGCGGCGACCTCCTCGATATTCATGCCGCCTTCCCCGCTAGCGATCACACAGACACGGCGACTGCCGCGATCCACAACCAGGCCGGCATAAAACTCCGTTTTTATGTCGACGCCCTGTTCAATCAGAAGCTTTCGCACGACTTGACCCCTGGGACCAGTCTGAGGCGTGACTAGCGTCATACCCAATATTTTGGCCGCGAATTGTTTCACTTCGTCGAGCGACTTCGCCACTTTCACCCCACCGCCCTTGCCGCGTCCTCCGGCGTGAATTTGCGCTTTAACCACCCACGCGCTTCCGCCCAGACTTTTAGCGGCCTCCACGGCTTCGTCAACGCTAAAACAAGGAAATCCTGCGGGTGTGGGAACGCCAAACTCGCGCAGAATTTTTTTCGCCTGATACTCGTGAATATTCATGATCGTCCCAGCTACAGAAACCAGAGTATAGCGTAATAATTTTTACCGGCGGCACGTGAAAAAAAACACCTTCCACATGCTTATTCATGAACTCGTCATCTGCTGCGCGATCCCCAATGCCGGGTTCTGCTGGCTGCTCATCCCTACCTCACAAAGAACAACCGTGACGTTATCCCTTCCTCCGGCATCAAGTGTCGCCCCGATTAGACTGTCAGCCTTCTGTTGCCGCGATCCATCCCAACTGAGAATACGCTGGATCTCGGAATCCTCCACCATGTCGGTCAACCCATCTGAGCAAAGCAGAAATATATCGTGGTCGAGCGCTTCACCTTTCAGAATATCCGGAAACACTAACGAGTCGGTTCCAATAGCTCTGAGGATGATATTTTTCTGGGGATGAGTTCTTGCACCTTGCGGCGTCAACAGGCCCTTATCCACCTGCAATTGCACCAGGGAGTGATCGCTGGTCAACTGCAACAAGCCCCCGTGCCTCAGCAGGTATACCCTGCTGTCCCCTACATGACCGACAACGTAGCGGTCGTCATAAAACACGAGAATATCGCCCGTGCAACCCATTCCCCAGTCATCCGGATTCTGCGCAGCGTGCTCCAGTATGCGTTTATTCGAGTCCCCGAATATTTTTTCCACTCGCGCATACGTCTCCCCCGCGGAACCAGGAATGTCATTGGTAAAAACGGCTTGCACCGTTTCTATAAAATATCTGCTCGCAATTTCACCGGCTGCTGCTCCGCCCATACCATCGGAGAGGGCAAAAAGCCCGACCTTAGGCATGGCAAGGTATGCATCCTCATTATTTGTGCGCACCAGCCCCACATGAGTTACCGCCGCTGAGAGCAACCTGACCATGGCATCGCTTCCTCGTCCGCTAAACAATGAAGGTGCTGCGAAACAGTATCCTGCGACAAATCAGCATGGCTTATCCTCCCACCATACCATTCCCGTGGGCGAGTCCTCCAGCAATAACAGGTGGAGTAAATATCGCACTTCTGCGTGTTACATCTCGACGGGCCTGTAAACGCGGAGCGTACGAGCAGAGTATCGGGGCGGAAATGGATAAATATTGGCCACAGGGGGTTTTATGTGATGGAAATGAAATGGCCCGGAGACGCGTTATACGCTCCGGGCCATTATGAATATTTCAAGTGCTAGGATATCAGCTCCAACTCACGCCCAACAGCCCTAAACCAGCGGTGAGTACAAGAATATACGTACCCCAAAACACGAAGATACTGTTCATGGCGCACCCCTCTTGCAGTCGTTGATACGCCCCAATTATTACGTTTCCCCTAAGGGAAATCTGTGCGCTAAGCCGCATAGATAGACGCACGGGACGTTATTGATTTAGACGAACGAGTATTACGAGACTTGTTAAAGAGGAGTTGGTCAACCTCCAAACAAAGGAAAAGAAGGGGTCACTTTTTTTTGACCAACTCGAATCCCTTTTCCTTCATGCAGGCCAATGTATATTCGTCAACATAAGTCCACCAGACCGCAGTCAAAGGGTCTGCGTAATTATCCTTATCGGCCTTATTTTTCGCCACGGCTCGACATTCGTGAAGCGCCGCCCTGTAATCTGCCACTTCTCCTCCACGCGTGTATTCTCCGTAATAAGCAGAGGGAGTCGTGGCACATCCCGCCAACCCGATCAACAACAGCACTACAATAATTCTCATTTTGAATTCCTATCACCCTATTGAAAGCTCCTGTCGAATAATAAATTTATTGTAAATGTTTTTGATAAGCGGGCGTGTAACGGAAGTGGAGTTTAACTTCCAGGACGGCGATGAGGCGTACTACGCAATAGTTACTCTAGATGGCGAACGAGTTCGCTCGCCCATATTGCCCCCAGTTGCTCAGTGGGCAGGGATGAATTTTAGTGATGGAAAGTGAGCCGGGAGGTTAATACTCCGGACCCTGGGAAAAATGGGACGCTTTTGTTGGAAATCCACTGAGTGGCACATCGCATTTAATCTGCGGTGCTGTGGGCGACCTTAATTAAAGACAATACGTCAACTTACTGGGGTCAGGCTAATCAACGGTTCGTTTTCCAAATTTCCAGCCGCGACCCGGTTCAACAATCTCACCTGCATTGGCTTGCTCAGATAGTAATGGCCTTTCAATAATTCGCGGATAGCGATCACCAGTATCTTGCCCGACTCCTGCTTCATCACATAACCCCGCGCGCCCGCCCGCAAAGCCCGCTCGGCATACACCGCTTCGTCGTGCAAGGACACAACGAGCACGGGCAATGCGGGAATCCTGCTGTGCATGCTCTTTATTACGCTGAATCCCGAATAGGTTTTGAGAGACACATCCATCAAAACGATATCGGGATGATGTCCGGCTTTGAGCGTGGCCAGCGCCTCGTCCCAATCTCCAGCCTCGGCAAAAACCTCCATATCGGGCTCGAGATTGATGAGCATCGCCATGCCATAGCGCAGCATGGCATGGTCGTCCACTAACATAACTTTCGCTTTCGAGGCTGGCATATTCATGGGTCCGTGAAATCATCTCGCCTTTACAGTGCGTTGCTGGTTCTTGCATGGGTTGCAGAATCTGGTCCGATTCTCGCCCTAGTTTTATCGGTTTAGCTGGCGCGGTGTTTTTGCAGGAGCGGCATAATCGCGCTTTGCAAGCTCCGACGCCCTGCCGTGTTGAAAAGCTTGGATGGTAGCTTCCTCTGCCGTCCGCTGGCATTTCCGAGGTAAAGCCAGGGTACGCGATTGGAAATCCTTTCCTTCTCTACCATAGCGGTAGCTTTTGTCATCGTAATGCTGAAGCCGTTTCTTCTTTTGTTCCTCTACCTTACCAACATTTCCTTGTCCGTATTTTCATATCGCTGTGCCAGGTACCGATTGTATTTCTGTGTTCATGATAATCTTCAAAAGATTGAAATTAGCTTCATCCTAATCCAGCCAATACTATCCATATATTGGGGAAACTCTGGTTTTATACTAAGTAAAACCCCGAGCAACGCGTGAGTAAGCGTCCCCCGAAAGTACTTATGTCACCCATGCCCAATCTCCTTACGAAGCAAGAAGGACACATCCACCTTAAGCTTGGGCTACTGGGTTTCTTTTTGTAAGAACTTCAGGTGTCTTAGTCTTAGTAGATAAAAGATGTACTTCAATCCCATAGGCTTCGCGGTCGAGTAGGTAAAATTAACCATAAGGGACCCCCGTGATCCCGGGGGGTGCTGATAACTGCTATCCGCGAGGTATTGAAGGGAAATTTCTTTTTGAGCGAGCCGGCGCAAGCCTTGGTGGGTTCGTAAGCTTCCCTGTTTTAGAGACAAGCGAAAAGTAGAACTTTCTGGCAGGATTTTGCCTGGAGGTTCAAATGAAGAAATCACGTTTTACGGAAAGCCAGATTGTTGGGATTCTGAAGGAAGCGGACGGTGGCGTTGCGGTCAACGAGATATGGCGCAAGCACGGGATCAGTTCGGCAACCTACTATAAGTGGAAAGCCAAGTATGGTGGGCTTGAGGTTTCCGAGTTGGTACGGGTGAAGGAGCTGGAAGCGGAAAATAGTCAGCTCAAGCGCATGTATGCGAATCTTGCGCTGGAGAATGAAGCGATCAAGGCGGTATTAAAAAAGCTATAGCGCCGTCTGAGCGCCGGGATGTGGTTTTGCGTTTGGCGGGTGATCAGAAGCTGTCGATCAGACAATCCTGCCAATTGGTGAACCTGTCACGGGCGGCGTATTACCGGGACGAGAACAAGCTTGCAGTGCGGGATGCGCCGGTGATTGAGGCGCTCAATGCGATTGTTGCCAGGCATGGCCGTTGGGGATTTTGGAAATGCCATCACCGGCTGCGGCTTAAAGGTCATCATTGGAACCACAAGCGAGTCTGGCGGGTGTATTGCGCCATGAAGCTCAATCTGCCGCGTCGTACGAAGAAACGATTGATCAGACCAATGCAGCCGCTGGACGCACCGCAGCTGCCCAATGAAGTCTGGTCGCTGGACTTCATGAGCGACGTCTCTACCAGGGACGTCGATTCCGCACATTGAATATTCTGGATGAAAGCGTACGAGAGGCGTTAGCTATCGAGATCGATACCAGTCTGCCCGCGCAACGCGTCGTGCGAACATTACAGCAGCTTGAGGTTTGGCGTGGGTTGCCCAAAGCGATACGGCTCGACAATGGCCCGGAACTGACCTCGCAGTACTTGGCCGATTGGTGCCAGGACAAGGGCATTGAACTGCGTTTCATCCAGCCGGGCAAGCCGAATCAAAATGCTTTCATCGAGCGTTTCAACCGATCATATCGGACGGAAGTCCTCAACAATTGGTTATTTACGTCACTGGATGAGGTGCGAGAAATCACGCATCAGTGGCTACAAAGCTATAACGAAGAACGACCCCATGACGCGCTGGGAAGCCTGCCCCCGGCTGTGTTCCGTGAGCAATTGCTCACAGGGAAGAATTCTACTTCTGAACTGTCTACTTGAGGGGGAAGCTTACGGGTTGGATCTCAACCGAAATTGATAAAGCGTTTCTCTCGCTTATACCAAACTCTTTTGCCAGCTTTGACAGGTTATCTCACGTTTCAGCCTGCTCGCCCAGCTGGCAGTCCTCTCTGCGTTGAGCCCTGGCTTTCTTCCCTTGTAGACTGTTCAGCATAGAGCGCGGATACTCATACCTGCGGTAAAGCTCATATTTCTCTTTAATAAAGTCAACCGATATATCCCGGCCACTCGCATAAAGAGCAAATCTCCCTCCACAGCAGCGGCGTGGATTCTCCACCCAACCGCCCCATGGGTCATATCGTCATGGCAGCAATCACTGCGGCTATATGCATGTTACACGCGGGGATGCAGCACGCGTTCCACCAAGCGACAATACGCAGCGATCAAGAGCGGCTAAGAAAGTTCTTTTGTTCCTCGAGTATGCGGCCTCGAATCAAATAACCCATCAATACCGGGATGAACACAATACGATAATGAGCAGCGAAAAAAACAGGGCCTTCCAGGATTTCGCTGACCCCTTATCCATGCGTTGCTCAGGGTTTGACCTAGTATGAAACCAGAGTTACCCCAAATACAAAACCAGAGTTACCCCAATATTCCGACAGGATTGACTGAGTTAGGATGAAGCTCATTCAATCTTATTAGGAGTCATTCCATGAAAACCAAAACAAGGAGATTTGTAGCGGTTGTATCCACGCTTGGCCTATTGGCTTCGTGCGCCCAAATCGGTGCTCCCGAAAGACAGAAACACGATATGAGTGGGCCTGCTCAAAGTACCGGCACTTTTGCCGACCACGATAGGATCGTAAAGCGAGATGAAAATACGGCCAAGGAAATGGTATGGCATCAGAAGATACTAACGGCAATTTTCCCGGTCCAACGATGCACCATAAAGAGTGAGACGGGACTCAACAAAAGTTAAACTGACCCTCAGGGAGACCCCAGGTAAGCAGCCTATCCAGCTCAATCCCAGCGCGCTGACCCTCGGTGCTTTGGTGAAGCGAACTCACCACGGTACTTATTTGCAAGCCATGTCCCAGATTTGTCCAGGTTGGCAACCTAAATCCACGGGTGACATATCGTTAAAGATGCCATGGCTTGATGAGTGATACGACGTCCGTGAATGGAGGAAGGCTCTCCCCCAGCGTCCGAGCATCGGCATAGTCCTAGTAGTCCTTTCGAGCTACTAACTTTTCACATTTAGCTAATTATGTTAAGTAGCATACAGGCTTAATTGCAGGGATTATTGAAACAATTTTTTTATTCTTCGGCTATAAAGAGATTAATCGCCCATAGTTCCAAAGGCACACCAGTTGACGTGCTCTCAATCGCAGAAAGTCCCTTTACAGGAATGATCAAATTGAGAGCATCGGACAATGTCTGCCGGAGTGCCGACATCAGATTTAGCTGAAAGAGGAGAGTCGCTTGGTGCTCAAAAACGAAAGAATCTTCGCAGATGCCCCACCCAGTTCCCCCACCGAAGAGCATGAAATTGCGGCACAGGCATTACGAGAGCGGCTGAAAGAAATCACCTGTCTCTACGAGATCCATCGTCGCATGGGTCCGGAATTACCGGTGGAGGATGTCTGCCAACAGATTTTTGAACATCTGATACCCGCAATGCGATATCCGCAAATTGCGAGCGCGATGATCGAACTCGACGGCAGGCACTTTACCACCGCGAATCATGACCAGGGGCCTAAGCACGAGCTGCAATCGATTATTACAGTGATGAATAATGGGCTAAGCGGGCGATTACGCGTGTTCTATCCTGAAGACACGCCGTTCCGGTTGCCGGAAGAGCAGAGACTCATCGATGCAATTGCGAGGGATCTTGAGAGATGGCTTAAGGAAATCACTTGCCTTTACGAGATTCGACGGGGCATAGGGCTGGAGTTATCGGTCGATAATGTCTGCCAGCGCATTTTTGAACGCCTGATCCCAGCGTTGCAATTCCCCGAAAGTGCTACCGCCGTGATCGAACTCGAAGGCAGGCGATTCGCTACCAGCGAACACGAACAGGGTCTTACGCACGAGCTACACTCGAAGATCAGTGTGGATAACAAATCATGCGGGCAGCTGCGCTTATTTTATCCGGTCGACAGGCCCTTCCTGATGCCGGAAGAACAAAGACTCATCGACGCCGTAGCGAGTGACCTGGAGAGATGGCTCGAGCGCAAACACGTTGATGAAACATTGCAAGAGCGGTTGAAGGAAGTCACCTGTCTCTATGAGATTCGCCGCGGCTTGGGGCTGGAATTATCGCTGGAACATGCCTGCCAACACATTTTTGAGCATCTGATACCGGCAATGCAATTCCCCGAAAATGCGAGCGCGATGATCGAACTCGATGGCAGGAGATTCTTCTCCGAGAAACGTGGCCATTCCCTGACGCACGAGCTGCAGTCTAAGATTACAGTGAATAATACGTTGCGCGGACAGTTATGGGTATTCTACCCCGAAGAGACACCTTTCCTGGTACCGGAAGAGCAGAGACTCATCGATGGCGTTGCAGGCGACGTTCAGAAATGGCTCGAGGGCAAGCGTTTGGAGCAGACACTGGTTTCCTTGGCGGAAGAACACCAGCGTTCCGTTGGGCAAGAATTGCACGATAATCTTGGGCAGCAGATCGCGGCGATTGGCTACCAGGCCGAGGCTCTAGAGATAAGAATATCCGCTGCAGGCATTAAAGAGGAGGCAGCAGTCGCTGCGTCCATCGCTAAACAAGCGCAAGCGGCAGCCACGCAATGCAAGCAGATCGCACAGGGCCTGCTTCCGTTTGAACTGGAAACCCACGGCTTGATGCCTGCTTTGCAGGCATTAGCGTTGAGGATCGCAACCACCTATAGGATAAGCTGTGATTTCGTGCGCGAGAATGAATTTTCAATTGTCGATAACGATGTAGCGCTTAATCTTTACCGGATTGCTCAAGAGGCTCTCAACAATGCGATACGTCACAGTAATGCGAAGCATCTCGTAATTTCCCTGGCCGCTGTAGGAGAAATACTCCGCCTGTCGATATGCGACGACGGCAAGGGTTTTTCTGGTGTTGATACAGAGCGCGGTACCGCCTCCGGGATGGGAATTAAAATCATGCATTACCGCGCTCGGCAGATTGGGGCGAAGCTGAAATTGCTGCCTCGTTCTGAAGGGGGCACCGAGGTGCGGGTAGAAATACCAATGATTCAGGAAGGGTAGCTGTGCAAGCCTCGAAAGCACAAGTGATGCTGGTGGATGATCACCCCTTGATGCGGCATGGCATGGCGATGCTCATCAATCTCGAGTCCGATATGGAGGTGTCTGCCGAGGCCGGTGATGGGGAAGAAGCTTTGGCTACACTCAAGGCCGGGCCTCACCCCGATATTGTGCTGATGGATCTGTCGCTCAAAACCGTCTCCGGATTTGAGGTAATAAAGAGCATGCACAGCTTGATCCCTGCATTGCCGGTGCTGGTTGTGTCCATGTTTGACGAGATGATCTATGCGGAGCGGGCTTTGCGGGCAGGCGCACGGGGTTATGTGATGAAACTGGAGCCGGGCAGGGTACTGGTTGCGGCTATCCGCAAAGTTCTAAAGGGAAATTTCTCTCTCAGCGACAAAATACAGGCGAGACTGTTGAATCGGGTTGCGACTGGAAATTCGGAATCCGAACTAATCAGCACACTGTCTCCCAGCGAGTTTGAAGTACTGCATCTGATTGGAACGGGACACAGTAGTCGGCAGATCGCTGATTTGCTTAACCGCAGTATTAAAACAATCGAAACGCATCGCTACAACGTCCGTACCAAGCTGAATCTGAAAGATGCGGCCGATTTAATACGGTACGCCACCCATTGGATTAGGGAAGAACACTAGGAGTCGGGGAAAGCAAGGGGCCAAAGCAGCATAATATCCCTGCGGAACGCGTATTCCAGTCGGGGCAGTATTGAACAACCTTCGCGTTTTCTCCCGATGGTTATTCGACTGAACGTCCGGTCATGTGGACAAGCCTGGCTTTATTTATGGTCCCTATTAGTGCAAAACGCTGCGACAGCAATACGGCTGAGGACACAAAGACTGAGGACACAGTATGGCTACCAGTGATCTGCCGCGGCACCAGATAATTAAAATTCTCATGGCGCAACCTCCCGAGAAAGCCGCGGATGCTGCAATTCACGTATGGGAGCAAATGGCTAGTCACATCATTACGATTGTCGGTGAAGACGGTTTCAATTCCCTTTACGCGAGAAGCCTATTCCTGAGCCAGGCAAAATTTCCCTGGCTCTCGACCAGCTCACTGACGCCAAACGCTGTGCACCGGTTTGACGAACTTAAAACAAGCCTTGAAGCACAAGCACCTGCGCAAGCGAGCGAAGCAAACAGTCTGCTGCTGATTACATTCATTGAGATCTTGGCCTCGTTGATTGGGGCGCAGTTAACCTCCCATATCTTACAGTTGGCTTGGGGTGTCAACACTGGGAATAGCACCGACAAGGAGTTTCGCGAATGGACGAAAAACTAAGCATACGTTGCTTGGCAACTGGCGTTCCCGGTCTGGACAACCTGCTGGGCGGCGGCCTGCCGGAGTTCTCCTTTAACGTGATTGCAGGCGCGCCAGGATCCGGAAAAACCACGCTGGCTCATCAGATTATGTTCTCGCTGGCAAATGCCGACCATCGGGCAGTGTTCTTCACTGTGCTTGGGGAGCCGGCGTTGAAGATGCTCCGTTATCAACAGCAATTTCCGTTTTTCGACATCCACAAAATCAATGAGTCGATCCGCTTCGTCAACCTGTCCGTGGATTTGATGGATGGCAGTTTCGACCGCGTAAAGGCGCGCATCGAGGAAGAAGTGAAAGACTATGCTCCCAGCCTTGTGTTTGTTGATTCGTTTCGATCCGTGGTGAGGTCAGCGAAACGGGGGGAGCAAGGCGTGTTGGACCTCCAGCGGTTCGTCCAGCGATTAGCCATGCAAATGACGAGCTGGCAGGCCACAACATTCCTGATTGGTGAATACTTGGCGCCGGAATCGGAGTCAAGCCCCGTATTTACGGTAGCGGACGGCATCCTGTCGCTTTCGCAAAATTTGCATCACAATTCCATGGTGCGCAAGATGCAAGTGGTCAAAATACGTGGCCAGGCCCAGGCACCAGGTCTGCATACGTTTCGTATCAGTGATCACGGAATCGAGGTTTTCCCACGCGTGATTATGGAACAACGTGAAGCGGTTGATTCGGCAGAGAAGCTCCCCACAAGCGAGGAGCGCGTTTCCATGGGAACGCCTGGCCTGGATGACATGCTGGGAGGCGGTTTGCCGGTGGGATATTCGCTCCTCGTCGTCGGGCCATCTGGTTGCGGAAAAACTATCCTAGCAACGGAATTTCTTGCCGAAGGCGTGCGCAAAGGCGAACCAGGTGTCATTGCGGCGTTTGAGAAAAGTCCCAGCCAACTGCTGAGTACCAAGCTGTCTTCGCTGGTGCAAACCGGAAAAATCGGGGTCATCGACACGCGTTCCCTGGATTTGTCGATTGATGAAACCTTGCATGATTTGATCGGCATGATTGATCGCATGCAGGCAAAGCGCCTCGTGATCGACTCTTTGTCCGGATTTGAGTTAGCACTGGCACCCGAGTTTAGCGAAGATTTTCGCGGCTCCCTGTATCGGATGGTAGCAAAGCTCACCGGCATGGGCGTGACCATTTTAATGACCTCAGAACTGGAAGACCGTTTCACTGATTTGCGCTTTAGTCCATTCGGGAGCGCCTTCCTCGCTGACGCAATTATCGTGCAGCGCTATACCGAAATGGGGGGCCAACTCAAACGCGTTTTCTCGGTCGTTAAAGTCCGGGGGAGCGAGCACAGCAAGGACATTCGGCTGTTTGACATTACAGAAGCAGGCATCGTGATTGGCGAGACCTTGTCGGAGTATGACGGAATCATGTCGGGCCGAGCTCACCGTTTGCCCCTGACTGAAAGGAACGGATGATTGAAAGTCATAATGAATAATACTACAGGAGACAAGGAGATCAGGACGGCCGCGCAGCTTCATTGATATTGTAACGCTGAGTCCCCAAAGAAAAGTGGTTACAAATTGGTTACATTTTTTAGTAATAAAAAAGGAGTTGCAAGCAGATGCTTGTAACTCCTTTATTCTATTGGTGGGTCTGGTTGGACTCGAACCAACGACCAAGGGATTATGAGTCCTTTATAGTCCACAAACCAAAAGAAACCACAACAGAACACATAATTGAATTCAGCAGGTTACAAAGCTCCCTTCATTGCCAGCTGTTGTCCTTTGTGCTGGCCATTTATCGCCAAGTGCCCCGAGAGTGCCCCTCTGGGCGAAATCTTTTTACTCAGCGATCAGGACTTGGCAATTTTGATATTTCGATAAAGCCCGCCACAAAAGCCACAAAAGGAATTATTTGTGCTTGGCTTTGCTATGAGACCATAGCATCAGGCAAGGGCACTCTGCTTGATTTCTGTAACCGCTTCTATCAAGGCCTGCCGCTTGCCCCGCTTCAGACGCCGCTCTGGCTTGCCTTGGCTACCTCCTTTTTGGTATCCAGTTCCGCCATCACAACCGAAGACCGGTAGTGCTGGAGCCGGAGGACGCGTTGCGCTGGATGGACCCTGATTCGTCAATTGAAGAGGCCGCGTACATCGCGCAGACGAGATCAATCCCGACGGAAGAATTCGTCTGGTGGAAGGTGGACCGGGCAGTAAACCGGGTCGATCCGAACAACAACGGCAAGCACTTGCTGGAACCTATAAGCGACCGCGCTTGAAACTGACGGTACTTTACCGCAGCCAGTCCCTACTTTCGGCCTCCATTGACTGCAGCCCTAAGCGCTGCACTTGGCTTGAATGCTGCAACCCTCGATGCGGCAATCTCTAGTTTTTCGCCTGTTTTCGGATTACGTCCCGTACGCGCGGCGCGCTCACGTACTTCGAACGTTCCAAAGCCGGGCAACGTTCACGAATCCCCCTTTTTAACGTATCGGAAATAACCTCCACCAGTGCGTTCACCGCGCGGTCGGCAGCACCACTGCAGTCTGTCTTTGCCGCCATTGCATTAACGAGTTCTTTTTTGGTCATGTTTGTAATCCGCTCCCAATCAGTAAATCGGGGCACCATTATAAAATGCCCAAGAGCTCGAGGGCCGGCATTAGCAGAATGTAGAATTCCTGATCCTTGTGTCCCAGCTGACAGATATAGCGAGAACTATTGTACTGAACATCGGGATCAAGGCTTCATAGGCTAACAGGCCTAGCATCGGGACGACGCACTCAATAGCGTAAGCCGCTCGCTTTTTTTATTGTTCCCCTTGGTGAATATCTTATTCTACGGGACCGAGCTGCAGATACGTCGCGCATAAGAACTAATCCCCGGTTTTACTTCGCGATATCGTTGCGGTACACCTTGCCGCCCTTCATGATGAAGGAGACATCTTCGAGGATAGTAATGTCTTCGAGAGGATTGCCGCGGACGGCAACGATGTCGGCGTAGTAGCTTTTCTCAAGGACGCCCACTTTGCCGGCTTGGCCGAGTAGGTCGGCAGCATTGATAGTGGCAGCGCGGATGGCATCGACAGGCTTCATCCCCCACTCGACCATCTTTGCGAATTGCTTCGCGTTGTCACCGTGCGGGTAGACCCCCGAGTCCGTGCCAAACGCCATCCTGGCGCCGGCCTGAAATACCTTGCGAAAGTTCTCTCGCTGCAAGCGGCCCAACTGGCGGTTTTTTTCAAGGGATTCGGGTAGCACACCATTCTTCTCGCCATGGGAGAGGATGTAGTCATCATTGTAGATATCGAATACGAGATAGGTATCGCGCTCCTTTGCTAGGCGGATGCCTTCGTCATCGATGAAGCTGCAATGTTCAACGGAGTCCACCCCGGCACGGATGGCATCCTTTATCGACTCCGTACCGTGGGCGTGTGCCGCGACTTTCCGTCCCAGTCTGTGGGCTTCTGACACGATCGCCTGCATTTCTTCAAGCGTATATTGCTCCACTCCGGGTTGACCACCCTTGCTCAAAACACCGCCAGAGGCGCAAACCTTTATTACATCCGCCCCAAATTTGATCACTTCACGAATCTTTTGGCGAACGGCCCAGGGACCGTCTGCCACACCTTCCGCTTTAAAGTTGAATTCGCTTGGGAGCAGATTTTCATCGCAGTGACCCCCAGTAATGGTGAGCGGAGGTCCGGAAACCATCATCCGAGGACCCGGAATTTCTCCGGCATTGATGCCGTCGCGCACCGCAACATCGGTGTAGTGCCATGCGCCGACATTTCGTATGGAAGTGAATCCGGAAAGCAGCAGGAGCCGAGCATTCTTGACGCCGATCACAGCCTCGCGCGGGGCTGAAATGCCCAGCCCTTTATAGCCCGAGTTTTGAGGGTCGGATGTCACGTGGGTGTGGACGTCGATGAGACCGGGCAGGCAGGTCAAGTCTGAGAGATCGATGCGTGTAATACCCTTCGGAGCGGAGTTGGCGGGACCGACGAAGATGATGACCCCCTTTTTGTCCCAAGTGATGACCTGGTCTTCGATGAGGCGCCCGGCACGGACATCCAGAAGGTTGCCGCAGTGAATGGCCTGCGGTGCAGCCTGGACCTCTGAAATCACCGTAACCTCCCATACAGTCAAGATAAGGGATAAAACTAGTGCGCTGCACCTTTTCACTTCGCCCAACCGATTACCAATTTTGTCCTTCCCCAACAGAAGAATTGCAAAGCTCACCTGAAAATGGCGGTCTGTAAAGGGAGCCATGCCGTTTTATAGCAGGTTAAAGATCGTTTTCCAGTCGTTAAGGTTAACGTTCATAGTACGGCGACATCTTTGTGACGAGGAAGGGAAGCTCCTCTGTCCTGTCGCAACGCACTGTATTTCTCAGTAAAATCAGTATTGCGGTTGGTAAAGGAGAAAATGACTCAACAATATTGCGTCCTCCACTCAGGGGAGCGGGGCGCATTCCACTCCCGTCAGGGAATGGTCTTCCGCGAACTCTTCCGCTGCCTTGGCATAGATGGCCAGATAGCGCATAGCCAAGTAATTCGATGCTCGATGCTCATCGGTTGCGCCCGCGTTATCCGTCATATACATGGTCTTGCCCAACAGCTCTTCGGCCGCATGGCTAAATTCCTCTTCCTTCATCTTCTGCGGTCTTGGGATTGCCTTGATCAATTGATCCCGTTGAAAGGGATAGATTTGGTCGAGCACGACAATTGGGGCACCACCAGGCCGTTGCACGTTTCGGGTGGCGCAATGGGGCATCGCACACCGACGACCACATCAACATCCTGGCTCTCACGTATTAAGCGGGTAAGCTGATAAGCTCTTCATCCACAGTAAAACGGGTCTCACGTCATGAACAAAAGAGAACTTATCGATGACTCCCGGTTCATGAATGACCTGACCGAGCGCGTGTCGACCAATTCGGGAGACGGTAGTAAACGCGTGAATTCGTCGGCCACTCTAAGTTTAATGGGACTACTAAGCGAAGCACTACGCAATTTGATTAGCATATGGGGACGATACCGGTCCCAGCCGCACCGGATGGAGATATTGTCATGGCTTCCGAGTTACCGCACCGAAACACGTCACGCCCACTGGCACTGTTCCTGTTCGAACCCGGGAAAAACTTAACAGGTTGGCAGCATCATTCGAGATTTGGCCATGCGCTAGGCTTCTATAGACGGCCCCCGGCGGGCATCCGGTTACATAATCATACCGATTGACCTCGGTGAAACAAGATCGAGAGGCAATCGAGCCCCAGGATCGGCCCTGCTAACGCAGAAGCTGATAAAGTAATTATGATGGCTCGTTAATGCGTACAGCACTGGTGTTTCCGGCGGGGCGGTTCCTTCTTCAAAAGGCTTTCCACCCGGATAGCCTGCTCGTAGGTGTGAAAAAAAAGCGGCCGCGTCTTGACTAGCGCGCTTTTCAGCTGCTCATTCTTGACATTGTGAATCAGTTCGTTATCGATCATCTCGAGCATATGCTCATGAAAGGGGATTTCAAAATTGATGTACTCCTTGTCAAATTCATCCCCTCTCAGCGGTCTCAGTCTTGCAATATTTTTGTCCGCGCTTGATTTCAAGCCCTGACTGATCCCATTTTCCCGCGGCGTAATTCCAAGCCGTGTGATCCGTTCAGTTAGCGATTCAAGCGCCGCCGTATGATCAGCAACCATTCGTTGCGCGAAAAACTGTACCTCCGGGCTGGATGACTTGAACTGAGCAAGCTTGCCGGATTCGATATCCAAGGCATGCGCTGCGGTGATGATGGCCGCAATTTGATGATCATCCAATGCTGATTGTGCCTGGGCCTGAGCCGAAAATATAGGTGCGATAAACGCACTGGCAAACAGTAGGAGGATTTTCATAAGATTCCACAACGTAGATTTCACATGCGCCGCAATGTCAGACCTACATGAGAGTAGGTTGCGTTTCACGGATAAAACGGAGAATCGGTATGTTTTACGCAGCCATTCCGGGCGAGTCTGTTAAATGTCCCACATAAGACCGGAATCGTTAGCCCTAACGCACTACTATTGGCGGCAATAGGACTAGCAATTAAGTTCCTAGGAACTATACTTCGGTGGTCAGTGGTGCTACGAAACGGGGACGCCTTGGAATAGCGGACGTCGAATAGCCGAACTAGGGAGGAAGTCATGCTAGGAGCACCTAGAATCATAGGTGACCTGTCGCAATGTTCGTTGGCAATGGAATTTGAACAATTGGTTCCAGGCGCTACGGTGCACGTGCAGACGGTACAGGGCGACCCCATAGACGAATGGCCGGTAACATACACGAGGCAGGTCTTTGATTTTCATCCCGGGCGGAACCTTACGGGGGGGACCGTGGTTCAGGCCCTGCAGTCCCAACCGGGAGCCGGAGGGTTCCTCTCAATCGCGAAACCAGTAAGTGGTCTGCCCGCTGTTACTGCCCTTAACAACGTGTCCTTTGCTCAACCTCTGTACGAGTGCGCGGAGTGCCTAATGCTTTCAAATGGGTTCTCGGGTGCTCGCGTCAAAGTTTTTAGCCACGACACCGAGCCGCTCGGTGAGAGCGTCGTTTTGCCGAGTGGCTACGCTCACGTCGACTTGAACCGCCCACTGGCAGTCGAGGATGTTCTCAGTGTCATTCAGGCCGCATGTACAAGGGATGGCGCACCGATTATCTCGGCGCCGACTCCAGTTCCCGGTAGTCGTCCCGGGTCACTTTCGCAGATAGTCGTGCCTCAGACCGAGGTGGACGACGTGAAAGCGTGCGAGATGACTCTTAACATCCGTAAGATCATGCCCGGCTCTTTTATAATCCTGAGACGCAGGAAGAAAAATGGCACTACTACCGAAGTCATTGGCCCTGTTTGGGTCTCCATGCCCGGACTTATTCGATACGAACGATTTGAATACCTAGAGGAGCTGGTTATCGAAACCCACCTGGGTCGGTGCAAGCCGTTTTCCAACATGGCTGTGACCAAGATCGTGGGTGCGACACCAACAAACCCGCCGGGGGTACCCAAATGGGTCGAGGCAGACGCCAGGGACATTACCTTACACAATCTAAGTGTCGGTGCATTGGTAGAAATCAGCATCACCACGAGCAGCTACTCCATCAAGATACTCTCCGGGGCGAGTGAAACTACGGATCGTTTCCCATTTTCGCCAGGTAGTCCCAGTCAGATTAAGCTCGAGGCAGGTGCGATCATCACGGTGCGGCAAAACCTCGGTGGTGGTCCCAACAACTGGAGCCAAGCCAATTGGATTGAGGTGCTGACGACTGAGCCAGGCATACCCAAACCTTATTTACCCGTCGATGGTTCCATCATCCCCAACTCAGCCCCTACGTTGCTTTGGAAGGATACTGGAGAAGAGCGGTGTAATTACGCCACACGGTTTCACTTGCAAATTATGGATGACGTTGGGCATCGTGTCTTCGAGAACGAACATGTAACTTCGCCAAGTGCTTATGTAGGAGGATATCTACATTCTGGAATTACGTATTCTTGGAGGGTTCGTGCCTATCACAATAACTCCCGGCCCTCGACGTGGTCGGATACGTTGCACTTCACAACTCCAGGCATACCAGCGAAGCACGTCGATCCCAGCATCCCCTACAAGCCAGGTGATCAACTTTTTCTTCTCTGCGAAGAATGCATGGGCATTTACTCGCCGGCAGAGTCGCGGGGGTCCGACCTCACAGACGCCATAGCGAATGCAAAAGCTCGATCTCCGTCTTGTGAATATACGAAATATACCGCTGGGGAATGCAAGCAGATCGGAAGGTAAAAGAGGAGAAAACAGCGAAACCGCCTTCGTAGCCCCTCGGGTCCCATAGATGGGCGATAGAACCTCTGCTGTCTCAGTTGTTCATTTATCAATTTTCCCCTCGTCCCCCTCTCGAACGCACTGGGCCGTCTTTTATTGCCCCTTCCTTCCCAGCTTCTCACTTCCAGCGCCCGGTTTATAGGCTCGGCTTATTTCGGAAGGCACGGTGCCCATCAATCACAATACCCTTAGATAAGGAGATGGTTAATTTGTGTTCTCGGTTTGCTTTCCGGGCGCATTGGGACTTAGCGGAGAACCGTCTTTTCCAGTGACAAACCTGATCACCAGGATACGATCAGAAGGCCAGTCCAATAATCCCGCGTTTATTACACCTTCCTCGTAACTCTCGCTTTCCTGTAAAAAGACGATCTTGTACCCCACGTCGTTTGTACGTCGCGCCGCTGCTTCCAGCATCTCCACCCTTCGAAGTATGTTCATTCCAGTAACTTCCTTTCCATTTGAACCAGTCGCTTTTCGATTTCAGTAGCCTCGATCAATTTCCCGATACCGCTGAGAATATAGGCTAAGCGACCGGCCTCGCTAGCATCGATCATCCCACCTCGTGCTTCTCTGTATACGCGCGCCATCTCTCGCCTCACATCCTCAAGCTCAGTAAGCTTGATTTTTGGAGGGGTACGGGTACACGTACCGCTTGTCGCATCAATCGTTACAGGCTGATGTTTTGCGCCTTCTAATCGCTGTTTCATTTTCTCTATCTATAGAAAATTGACCACAAAAGCCACAAAAGCCTACTCGATACGTTTTGCAAAGACTGCCGGATTTACTTCAAAGATGCGGCTGGGTCGGTGCGGCACTTTTTCCACGCGCGGTCTGATAAAGTGACGCTCGACCAACACCTCAATAATAGGATTTAGATCAGCAGTTCTCTTATATCGGCTCTTATGCGCGTGGTGACAATCCCTAAACCTAAATTCTGTTTTTTGTTCCCGAATTATCCATCTCAGCACGACCCTTGCACCATCCAAAGCCGGGTCTCCCCCCATCAGGTCGAAAACAGCCAGGGCATGCGCACTTAACACTTCCGCCATCCGAAACGCGGAATTCATATCCTGCAGCGCGATTTTCTTTTGCCATGGTTGACCATCGTAGTGACGGGCCATGTGGAGCAGTGCTGCTACTCGAATCACAGCACCGGGCAGCTTGCCTGCCCAGTCGGTGATGTGGTGATAGATTTCGCCCTCGCGCATCCCTGCCTCTACTCTGAGTGCGAATGACTGCCACTCTTGGCGGGCGTCCTTATCCAATTGAAGGATATGGGGCGATTCAACCCCTTCCTTGCTGCATTCCATCCCGTGATTAAGAATTGCAGTCAGAGCTTCTTCATACTGCTTACGGTATTCTGGATTAATCGGACTGACATCCAATGTTCGATAACCGAGGTTGGAGCTGGGTAGTGCATACAGAAAACGGCCGAGTAAACCTCGTCCCCTGAAACTGGGGGTATTGCTCAGCCCACGTAGCACCTCTGGCTGAGGCGATAATCCAAGAGTCAAGGAGGGTGCTTCCATAGCTATTGAGGGGCGACTGCCACGGTTCACCTTCACGGGGCTTCCCGCGTGCCCCTGCAGAAACAGATCGAGGTTCGGAACGCCGTTGGAATAACGCCCTGCCAGTATTTCCAGGATTCCGCTCTCATCACTTAATATCGACATCCGCTCGTTGTTGGCGGCCATGATAGTCCCCAAATTTTCTGGGGTGACATCCTGTGCCCATATTTGCGGCATTACGGGGATTTCAGGGAGCTGGGCTTCAAGTTGCGAAATCTGATCTAACAGATCATCGAATACGTCTCCCTCAGACTTGGCGGCTTCCTTCCGCAAATGTCCGATACGTGCAGATAGCGTTGCGTGGTCACTTTCCGCCTTCCTTATCTCCGGTTCTGCGTCTTCCCGCTGCCGTTTTTCCCACTTTGTTAATGGAGCCGTGGCCGCCTGTTGCACCGAAGTCTTGCGGCTCCCCGGAGGAAGCGCCACGCAGGTCCAAACGTTCACAGGTTCCGAATAGTCATCCTTAACCTGTACCCTGTACTTTCCATGCGCCGCAGTACTTATTGCGGCAAGCACCATCAGTGCTGCCAGCTCTGGTGGCGTTTCTGTGGATGCGCTTAGCGCCGTGACAAACTCCTGAACTGGTTTCGGGAAAACATCGTTCGGCCAGACCGGTAATGTAGCGGACTCAAGACTGATCGGTTCAAGCCATTCTGCTACGGACTGGTTAGCTGTCCGCCACTCGTCCGGTATCGGTATTGAATGAGCTTCCACCACCTTTGCGAACTCACGCCGCAACGCCCGCAGGTCGATCCCGCTCTCCGGCACTGGCGCAAAACCATCCCACTCGAGTAGAGCGTGGGTAACGCGAACCGCAATCCAGTCAACGATGTCACCCTTTTCCGGAAGATCGGGTAAACGCACCACGAAAACTTGGGGAGGTTTTTGAAGACTCGTCAGGATGGCTGCTGTTGCCTTCGCATAGGCCTCCCCTGCCTCATCCCCATCAGGTAGGATGTAAACGCGCCCGCGCCCTCTTAAGGTGCTCCAGTTCGATTTGCCAGTTGCCTGACTTCCGCCCAGCGAGGTTACAGCCACATATCCCATGGATTGCAGGGCTACCGCTGCTTTTTCCCCCTCCACCACGAACACGTCATGCTCCGGATCGGCTTGTGCCAACAATTCCAGTCCAAACAACGGACGGGGCTCGGCGGCAGCGCCGGGTTCCCAGCCGTGGCCGTTTATTCGCTTGAAGTAGGGTATGACTTCTTTTTTGTTGTCCCCATCAAACCGGGCAACATAACCCTGCACCTGGTTTTCCGTATCGCGGTATTCCCAAACAAAACGGCGCTGCTTGCCATTAAATGTTGCCGGGATGCCTTGCATTTCATATTCCCCATTCATCGGCTAGTTTTTGCAATGTCACGGGAAAACTCAGGCCGTATTTCAGTCGCGTGAAGGCAACAATGTCTGTTCCACTTGTGCCACAAGTAAAGCAGTGGAATGGACCCGTCGTCAGGTTCACCTTGAAGCTCCCCGGGTGGCAGTCATCATGAAATGGGCACAGCCCTCCACCGCACCAGCCATGCCTCTTATTGGAAGGCATTGCCGGCAATTCAACGAGATAGAAAACGACGGGGGAAATATAGGATTTCACTTCTTGCAGCAATCCCATCAGGTTTTTCATTTCTGCCTCCTGTTGCCCTGCTTGCCGTTGAAAGCAGTTTTGCCACATTCTGCGGGCCTAATAGGTTGAGTGTAATCCGTCGGGCTTGTGGAAGAACCGCCCGCGTCTCTATTCCCATCAATCCAGCAAAGAAAACCACCGTGATTGATTAATACCTTGGCGCCTATGCGGCTGATATGGGGCGCAAGACCATTCCCTGGGATTGGTCCCTTGGAAGTATGTCGGGAGGCTGCATTAAAAACGTAATTGCGAATTGCTGACTCTGTAAACGAAGGTTCAGCTTCGGCCAGGAGTTTAACGGTCAGCCATACACCAAAAAGTGACTTGTCGGTGGGAGGATAATTACTCATTGCGTGTCCTTCTGAAAATTCCTGGCCGGATGTTGCTCGTTGCCAGTATTTTCACGTTAACGCAATGAGATAAAACAAAAAACTTCAGGGACTCAGTAAAATACTATTTACTGAGAATCTGACAATATTCGGCATCAAGACACAAGTTTTCGCGGGCGGCCAACTTTCGTCGGTTTTGTCCAAACTTCCCTCGTCCAGGAGCGCAATGTTTTTTCCGGGATATCCTCGAATTGCGGCTTGGAGCGAAGGTCCCGAACTGCGTCAGCGATTGTGTTATACCCATCTATGTTTGCTCTTACTGCTTCTTGGAATTGGCGTTTTACCACGTTGATGGGGTGGTTTTCCACCCGCTTTCGTTCCGCTCCTTCCTGCCGATCAATCAACATCAATGCTGTTCTTTGCCATACTTGAGTTTGCTTATGCTGGCCTCGCTCTATAAAAAATAGAGCGGCCGTTTCACGGAGCAGCTTTGCCAGATATATAACCCCCATTTCTGAAAGCGGCTTGCCCGCCTGTGCTTCCAGATATTTCATATAATCATCCACTTCTTTTTGTACACGTCTCGTCCTGGTTTCTTCTTTTTCCGACAGGGCCAAGGTTCCAATCATCGATTTCTTCAAGTTACTGTCCCCCAAATATCTTTTGATTCATTGATTCCACTACCCTAGCCGTGTGTCCTTCGCTAAGATGCGCGTAGCGTTTCACCATCTGCAGTGTCTTGTGTCCCAGCACTTCTGCAATTTCAGCCAAACTTGCCCCGTTCATGGCGAGGTACGATGCGGCGCTATGGCGCAGATCGTGAAAGCGGAAGTCTCGAATATCGGCCCTTTTGAGTGCGTTCTCCCATGGTGTGCGCAAGTCAACGGGCTTTTGTGGCTTTTGTGGTCGGTTTTCCCTAGATGGAAAAAGCAGATTGCTGTCTATCCGGCGCACTTTGGCCAACTCCTTGAGCAACTCCAACACATGCCCGGTAATAGCCACGGCACGACGCTCCCCATTCTTGGTCTCATGCAGGACCGCCCTCCCCCGTTGCAAGTCCACATCATCCCAGGACAAAGCCATGATTTCGCCGTGGCGCATACCCGTTGACAGTGCCAGCACGACTACTGGGTATAAATAGGGATTGCTGGACTCCTTGCAGGATTTCAACAAACGGACGCGTTCATCATCCGAGAGAAACCGCACGCGACCCCGTGATTCCTTCGGCTTGCTGACTTTCCGCATGGGGCTGTCATCGATCCAGCCCCATTCCTTGACTGCGGTCGTGAAGGCATGGGACAACGCGGCCATGTAGCGCACGACCGTTGCAGGCGAACGTGGCTTGCCCCGTACGGTGATTCCTTCAATGAGTTTATCGCGATGTTGGACGATCAGCGATGGAGTGATGTCCGCTAGCGAATAAGCCCCAATCTGTTCTTTCCACCATTCAAGCTGCGCGGTTTGTTTAACTTGGCTCTTAGGCTTGGTCGGCAGGACTGTCTTTATATATCGCTCTACCAACTGGGCCAACGTGTGGCGTTTGCCCTCGGAGGTTTTGAAGTGGCGGCCACCCCGAATTGCAGATTCGGTGTCCTGTGCCCATTTCCTGGCATCAGTCAGGCGATTGAATGTAGCGGACTGTACGGGAAAACCCTTTAATCTCACCTTCACCCGGTAGGAGGTCTTGCCCTCGCCGGAGAGGCGTTTCTCGATATTTGCCATTCATGCCCCAGTGTATAAACACTGCGAACACCATACAATAAAGGGCAACAAATAGCAACAAGGGATATAGAATCCCTTGGTATATTCATGGAAAGCCTGTTATTACAGAACCCTATGTTTCAAGATTTATTTAATGGGACACATATGGGGCATAATGATAGAAAATGCCTGCTTTTATATTAGAGTTTGCGTAGAGACGATTTGGAGATAGTTTAAATAAAAGAGTAAAACCCAACGTGCAACGTAGGTTCGATTGCTGCGAGTCATTTCCGCGCGGTGTCGCTACTCATGGGGAAAAAACATGATTTGGAACTTCGTTGTTCATAGACGTGCCAGACGTGGTGGTCTATTCCCGGCATAATTTGGAGGCCAATGCAACGGACTCCCTTGCGCGTTAGGAAGGGATTAAGTTGAGGTCGATTCACACGGGTTACGATTGGTCAAACTCACTAATCTCTTAGTGAGCTTATCGCGCAGATCGCGGAGGTTCTCGTACTCAGGGCAGTTGTAGCCTGCGAGATCAAAGTGCAATCCCGTGCCTGATTTGCGGAATAGTATGACTCGCTTACCAAGCGCATGGGCATATCCTATCTCGTAATACACATTTGGCCGCATGCCCGTCAAATCGGCGAAAAGAAATTCGGATGTTCGAATCTCATTCAGGATACGTTCCGTAATCAAGCCCTCATGTTCGATATCGTCTGCGCGTAACCCCCGCACCTCAAACAGGTCGAACACGGCGCGAACAGTATCCGCGACATCGGTAAGTTCTGGGTGACTTGGATCCATCCACATCATGATAAACGCGGTTCCAGCTCGATATTTCGCCGGTTCGGGCAGTGCATGGGTACTTTGTGCGACCTGAACGGTCGTTTCAGTAAGACTTAGTACCGCTTCAAGGGTTGATAAATGTTTAAAAAACTCTGCGTCAGCAGCGATTGGAGAGAGCCCTCCGTTCTCCGACTGTTGAGCGGGTGTGAATCCGAGTACCGTTCCCTCGTCGCGTATCGCTTCAGGCCCACGATAGCTATAATCGCGAAGCCGAAGTGCCGCTCGAGCCGACTTTGTCGCGATTTTGATGTCATGAAGATCTTCTGATCCGGTAAGTGTGGAGGCACGCGCCAGTTCGCCCAATAGGGCACAAACTTGAACAAGTCGATCGATCAGCGCATACGCCTCGTTACACAACTCGCGAGGTAGCTTACCCCAGTAGAAATCACGCCGCTGACTCCAGGAGTTCGAGGAGTCCGTTGGGACTGCTTTAGCAGCTGCAACAAAGTACTGCTCGGCATCCTTTGCCAGCGCAACAAAGAATTCGCGTAATTCGTGTTTGGGGTCGAGGCTCATTAACGGGGGATTTTGTTGAAGCCAACTTTGTACGGCGACGCGGTTTTGCGCCTTGCCATTCACATTTTCCTAACAGCTCAGGGCAGCGGAGCGCAGTGAGCGCTTGTCGCATTTGGGCGATTATACTGAGCCTCAAACTGATTACACAATGTTTGAGATCAGCAGGGCGAAATATTCCATGTATAGGCTGACGTTTAAAAGGTCGCGCGCCGGTCTCCTCTTGGGCAATTTCCGGCAGTTGCCACCGACCAAACTGTTCGACTTAGTCAGAACCATAATAATTTACTAGGCGCTTAACCTCACAAACCATCAGAGCTCATTCAGCTTCCTTTGTTCGTGCAGAAACAGTCATAGGTTAATGGCAGAGGCGGTATGGCCTGAAATTGCCCCGCCAGTGCCCCACAAAAGAAGAAGGCTCACGGTTTTACACGTAAGCCTTTGTTTTTATGGTGGGTCTGGTTGGACTCGAACCAACGACCAAGGGATTATGAGTCCCCTGCTCTAACCGACTGAGCTACAGACCCGTACACAACATCTCACAGCATACCGAAAGTCGTTTAGCCTTCGGTATCCAGAAAACTGCGCAAGCGTTCCGAACGCGAGGGATGACGCAACTTGCGCAACGCCTTCGCTTCGATTTGACGGATACGCTCGCGGGTGACATCGAATTGCTTCCCGACCTCTTCCAAGGTGTGGTCGGTATTCATTTCGATACCAAAACGCATGCGCAGCACTTTGGCCTCACGCGGCGTGAGCGAATCCAGTATCTCTTTCGTTACGTCGCGCAAGCTGGCGTAAACCGCGGCATCCGCCGGTGCCATGGTGGCGGAATCTTCGATGAAATCACCGAGATGAGAATCCTCGTCATCGCCAATAGGCGTTTCCATCGAGATCGGCTCTTTGGAAATCTTGAGAATCTTGCGAATCTTCTCTTCCGGCATTTCCATCTTCTCCGCCAGTAATGCCGGTTCCGGTTCCTGCCCGGTTTCCTGCAGAATCTGACGCGAAATACGATTCATTTTGTTAATCGTCTCGATCATGTGCACCGGTATGCGAATAGTGCGCGCCTGATCGGCGATGGAACGGGTAATGGCCTGCCGAATCCACCAGGTCGCGTAGGTGGAAAATTTGTATCCGCGCCGGTACTCGAATTTATCCACCGCTTTCATGAGCCCGATATTGCCTTCCTGGATAAGGTCCAGGAACTGCAAGCCGCGGTTGGTGTATTTCTTAGCGATGGAAATCACCAGCCGTAAATTGGCTTCGGTCATTTCACGTTTCGCGCGTCGCGCCTTGGCCTCGCCGGTTGACATCCGGCGATTGATTTCCTTGAGGTCCTTCAAGGGTATGCCAACATCCTTTTGCAGGGTCAGCAGGTTTTGCTGCTGTTCCAGGACCGCCGGCTGGTATCGCTCCAGCGCTTGACTATAAGGCTTTGCAAGCGCCACTTCCTGCGTCACCCAATCAAGGTTGCTCTCGTTTCCTGGAAAGGCTTTGATAAAGTGATTACGCGGCATTCCCGCCTTGGTCACGCATAATTCCATGATCTTGCGTTCGTAGCTGCGCATTTCGTCCACGAGGCCACGCTGGGTATCGCAGAGCCTTTCCACCATCTTCGCCGAGAAACGGATGGCCATGAGTTCGGCGGTAATCTGCTCCTGGATGTCTTTGTATGCCTTGTTGCTCGGGCCTTTTTCCAGCGCCTTCTGCATATCGTTATAGGCCTGCCGAATCACCGCAAAACGTTCCAGTGCGTCGTTTTTCAATTTAAGCAGGTTTGCGTTTGCAATCGCGGCGATATCGTCATCTTCGCCGTTTTCCGCGATTAATTCCTGCTCCAGCGATTCATCGGTAATATCTTCGGAAATCAATTCCTCGGTATTGGGGTCCAGCAGCCCATCCACCAGCTCGTCGATGCGCATCTCATCCTTCGAGACCTTATTCGCGAGCTCGAGAATGCCGGCTATGGTGGTGGGGCAGGCGGAAATCGCCTGGATCATATGCTTCAGTCCGTCCTCGATGCGCTTCGCAATCTCGATTTCGCTCTCGCGCGTGAGCAATTCCACCGAACCCATTTCCCGCATATACATCCGCACGGGGTCAGTGGTACGGCCAAACTCCGAATCCACAGTGGAAAGCGCGGCTTCAGCTTCCTCCACCACATCCTCATCGGCCACTGTGGGCGCGGTCTCCGACATCAATAATGTTTCGGCGTCGGGCGCTTCATCGTAAACAGAGATGCCGACATCATTGATCATGCTTATGATGTTTTCGATCTGCTCGGCATCCAGCATGTCATCCGGAAGATGATCGTTAATCTCGGCATAGGTCAGGTAGCCGCGCTCCTTCCCTTGAACGATCAAATTCTTGAGACGCATACGCCGGGCCTCAAGGTCCTGGGGCGCAAGAGGCGATTTCTCCGGGTCCTTGGCCTGGGCTGGTTTGCCTTCCTTTGCCGACTTTGTCTTAACTATTTTTGCCGTCAGCGATCCGGAATCCTTGACGGCCATGACGGCCTTGGCTATTTCTGTTACGCGTACCTGAGCTTTAGCTGTCGATTTTGCAACAGTCATAATGTCATCCTCCAGAGGTCCTGCGGCTGCGTTTAGCGATGTTTTTTCAGATGCGCCTTTTGCCGATCCCGATACCGATCCTTTTGACGGCTTTCTCATATCGTCCATTTCCTTTCTGGCTAACACGTTGTCACTGCTGGGATGCGGATGCTCTACAACTCAGATGCAAAGCTCCGGCGCCCGCCTTTACCGTCCCCTTACTGTTTTTGGTTTTACCATGTCTTTCCCAAAACGGGTTTAGGTTTTGGATGTGTTGGCCTAAACCCTCTATAATAGCACAAACAATTCTTTATTGTCCGTTCGCCGTCAATAAGTTGTCCGCTGGAGTTCCTGCTTTTCCTCCGGCGTAAGGGCGCTGAGAGACTTGCCATGCAACATTGACATGCGTTGCTTGCGATACATTTCGCTCAGGCGCTCCATTGCTCCGGTAAATTCTGCTTCAAGGTCTATCCCGCTATCCCATCCAAGCGTCTTGCTCCCGGCTTTTTCGAGCAGGACACGATGCGAGCTGCCGCGAAAATAAGCGATAACGGATGGCATGGCGGTGCTTTCCCTAACATGGGGATTAGAATCGATAAATTCAACCAGTGCCCGCAACGCCGCCACTTCGTCCGCATAGTCATGGTCATGCGCGAGCAGTTCCCGGTTCAATTTCTCGATGTAATTCGGGTCGTATAACAATACCTGCATGAGCCACTGGTACGGCGAGGGGGGTTGCGGCCGCGGTGTTCGTCCACGGGACGGAGAAGCAGAAACACGCCTGATCTTCAACAAATCTTCCAATTCATTCTGGCTGAGGCCACTGATTTCCGCCAACTTTTTTAACAGCATGAGCGCAAGCCCTGGGGCAGCTACCTGTGCAAGCAGCGGCTTCGCATCCTGGACCAGCTTGGCCCGCCCTTCGCTGGTTTTGAGGTCCACTCGCGCTGACAGTTCCCTGAACAAGAAGACAGACAGAGGCAATGTTTGCTCGAGCAATTCTTCAAACGCTTCCTTGCCGAAATTTCGAACGTAACTATCGGGATCCTCTCCTTCGGGCAGGAAGAGAAAGCTGATGTTCTTGCCATCCGCAAGCTGTGCCAGGGTGGCTTCCAATGCGCGCCATGCCGCTTTTTTCCCCGCCGCGTCGCCATCGAAACAGAACACCACATTATCGGTCTGGCGCAGGAGTTTTTGGATGTGATAAGGTGTGGTAGCGGTTCCAAGCGCGGCCACGGCATATTCAATGCCATGCTGATAAAGGGCCACCACGTCCATGTAACCTTCGACGACGAGGACTCGCCCTGCCTGACGAATCGCCCTTCTTGCACCGAATAGATTGTAGAGTTCCCGGCCCTTCTGAAAAAGGGGTGTTTCGGGTGAGTTGAGATATTTGGGTTCGCCATGCTCCAGCACTCGCCCACCGAAACCCACGATCGCGCCTTTAAGGTTAACAATGGGAAACATGATCCGGTCGCGAAAACGGTCGTAGCATTTGCCATCGTTCTCAATCATCAGCCCGGCTTTTACCAGCAATGCTTGCTGCGCTTTTTCTGCCTGATCGACAAATTCTCCCTCAAGGTTCCGCCAACCAGGCGGAGCATAGCCAATGGCGAAATGACCGGCTGTCGGCCCCGTTATGCCCCGCTTTTTAAGATAGGAGATGGCACCGGCCGAGTATCGAAGCTGCTGCCGGTAAAACCGGGCGGCAACGTCCATAACTTCACTCAGTTTTTTGGAAACGCTTTCACTTTGGTGGCTTTCGTGGGAATGGGCTTTCTCCCCTGCGTCACCCGGCCCGGGTTCTGAGTCTGCTGATCGGGAATGCGACCCCGATTGCTCCGCGGGAACCTGCAGACCAACGCGCGCCGCAAGATCGGCCACCGCTTCCAAAAAATTCAAGCCGTTATATTCGATCAGGAAACCGATGGCGTTGCCGTGCGCGCTACACCCAAAGCAGTGATAAAACTGCTTGGTCTGACTTACGGTAAAAGAAGGCGTCTTCTCGCTGTGAAAGGGGCAGCACGCGGTGTAATTTGCGCCCGCTTTCTTGAGCGGTATGTGACGTTCAATGACATCAACAATATCAACCCGGTCCAGCAACTCCTGAATGAATGATTGTGAAATCATTATTGGATATAACTCGGAATATTTCAGGAGGATTGCTAACGGGATTACAGCGATGAAATCCTATTTGCGTACCGTAGCTTTGCTGCTTGTGACCGGACTTGACATAGCTTTGGTCTGCTGCCAAAAATCGGCTTAGCCAATGAGCTTCGTTTTGACCAATGAGGATACTTTACCCATATCGGCGCGTCCGGAAAGGCTGGACTTGAGCTGCGCCATTACCCGCCCCATGTCTTGCTGGCCTTTGGCCCCCGCGATAGAGATCGCTTCGCTTACGGCTTCTTCGATCTCCGCGTCACTCAGTGCCTGAGGCATGTAAGCCTGTAATACGCTGACTTCATATTTCTCCGCATCGGCCAAATCGTGACGATGGGCTGCTTCGAATTGAACAATGGAGTCTCTGCGTTGTTTGAGCATTTTCTCGATGACACCAACCACCGCCGCATCATCCAACTGTATCCGCTCATCCACCTCCCGCTGCTTGATGGCCGCCTGTAGCAGACGGATGGCGTCGCGCCGCTTGGTATCAGCAGCGCGCATCGCAGTCTTCATGTCTTCGGAGATTTGTTGTGTGAGATTCAAGTGAAAAACGGGCCAAGCACGTTTTGTAAGTTTTAGACTGACTGAAACTAATAAAGTTTCGGAGGGAGCAATTGGCTACGTAGACGTTTGTACGTACGTTTAACCGCCGCCGCGAGCTTGCGCTTGCGTTCAGCAGTCGGTTTTTCATAAAATTCCCGGGCGCGCAACTCGGTGAGCAGGCCGGTTTTTTCTATGGTGCGCTTAAAGCGGCGCATGGCAACCTCAAATGGCTCGTTTTCCTTTACTTTAATAGTCGTCATGAAAATGGAGTTCCTCTCAAAAATGTTAAACGGCTCGACAAATTGTCGCGTATATGTGTAACCTGTAATCCACTATTATATAACAAGTACCAAATACTGTTGTAAAGAGTCATTCCTTTCCCTACACCATTGCTAGTACTCGGCATTGAAACCTCCTGCGACGAAACCGGGGTGGCGATTTATGATACCCGGCAGGGATTGCTGAGCCATGCGCTTTACTCGCAGACGGAAATGCATGGCGAGTATGGGGGTGTTGTGCCTGAACTTGCCTCCCGGGACCATATCCGTCGCGTATTGCCCCTGATAAGGCAAACGCTAGCCGGGGCCAGCATCGGGTTGCAAGACCTCGACGCTATAGCCTACACCCAGGGTCCGGGGCTGGCGGGAGCACTGCTGGTGGGCGCAAGCGTCGCCGCCTCCCTTGGCTTCGCGCTGGAAATTCCGGCCCTGGGCATTCATCACCTTGAAGGGCATCTTCTTTCTCCACTGCTATCCGACCCCGCGCCTGACTTCCCCTTCATTGCACTGCTGGTATCCGGCGGGCATACACAGTTGATGCAGGTCGACGGGCTTGGTTCATACAGGTTACTCGGCGAGACCGTGGACGATGCGGCTGGGGAAGCGTTCGACAAGACGGCGAAACTGCTGGGTTTAGGCTACCCCGGCGGCCCCGCGCTGTCGAAACTTGCGGATGAATTTTCGCGTTCGGGTCGGCCTGAGCGCTTCGAGCTCCCGCGCCCCATGCTGCATAGCGGTGATTTGAATTTCAGCTTCAGCGGGCTGAAAACCGCGGTGCTGACGCTCACCAAAAAACACGAAATGACGCCGCAAACCAAGGGTGCCATTGCCTCTGCTTTTCAGAGAGCCGTAACAGATGTCCTATCCGAAAAAGCACTGGCGGCGCTTGAAAAAACCGGTCTCAACCGACTGGTGGTTGCAGGCGGCGTGGGGGCCAACCGCCATCTGCGTAGTACGCTGCTCAGAAAAGCCGGGGAAATCGGGGCCACCGTTTTTTATCCTGAACTGCAATTCTGTACCGATAATGGCGCCATGATTGCTTTCGCAGGAGCAATGCGGTTGCAGTCCATCGATATCGCGAGGAAAAAGCTGAACGACGAGTTCACGGTTAAAGCTCGGTGGGCCCTGGAAATGCAGGCAACCCCATCCGCGTTATAAAAATCTAGGGCGTGCTTTGCTTGCCGATTCGCGCCTCGGTTCCCGCGCGCAGACTTGCGATATTGGATTTATGCCGCCAGATGAGCAACAACGACATGATGAAAACTACTAAAGTCCGTTGGTCGAGACCAAGAAAAAACAGCGCGTAAACGGGTGCGAGCCCTGCAGCGGCTAACGCAGCCAGCGAAGAAATACGCCACACTACAGCGACCGTAATCCAGATAATTGCGGATAGCAGCCCCATCCACGGGTTAAACCCCAATAACACCCCAAGCGCAGTCGCTACTCCCTTTCCGCCTTTGAAACCCAGAAATACCGGGAACAAATGGCCAAGAAACACCGCCAGCGCCACCGGAGCAGTTGCATCCACCTCCACCCCGGGGATGGGGCCGGCGTATCTCGCCAACGCCACCGCCACCCAGCCTTTACCAGCGTCACCGACAAGGGTGAATACGGCCGCCGCTTTTTTCCCGCTGCGGAGGACGTTTGTCGCACCGGGGTTTCTTGAGCCGTAAGAGCGAGGGTCAGGCAGGTGAAACAAACGGCTTGCCACCACACCGAAGGGAATGGAACCCAGCAAATAAGCCATCAGGACAACAGCAATTAGAGTCATCTTATTGGCGCCAAGCCGCGCATCGAAAATCACGCGGTGATTCTACGTAAAAAACCGTCGGTGCGCTTCGGGAGCGTCCCGTTCTTACCTGCTGATTAGCATCAAACAGGCCCATCACTGATCAGTTGCTGATAAAATCGCCCTGTGCGCAAATCTTGGGTGTCGGGCTATAGCTTGAGTGTCTGTTCGAGTGTTTCTTCTTCTGACGGCGGCGATTACCGCACTGCGGTGATCCTCCGAATTCCGATACCCCCGGGATGCCACCTCTCCGGAATACCTGTCAATCGCTTCGTCCCGCCCTCGTCTCGCTTCGTATAGGCAAATTCCTCAAGCCCGCAATCGCCAAGTAAGGCTTATTAGAGGTTCCTCAAATGGATATTATCTTCCTGCAAGAACTCAAAGTTAAAACACTCATTGGAATTTATCCATGGGAGCTCAACGTTGCGCAGACCATTCAGCTCGATCTGGAGATCGCCCTACCGTCGAATCTTGCCTGCTATACGGATCATTTTGAGGATGCGCTGGATTATGCCCTTATCGTCCAACGTATTCATGAGACACTTGCCCAGCAGCATTTCTCATTGCTGGAAGCCTTGGCCCAGCACATCGCAGAAATCATCCTGACGGAATTCAAGTCACCCCGGGTCAAAATTAGCGTCGCCAAGCTCAGCGCGATACGCGGAGTGAAAAAGGTAGGGGTATGCATTGAACGCCAGCGGAACGAACCGTAACCGGAAGTATCAGGGGGTCGCGGCTCTGCAGGATGGGAGATGGCGAATTGGCCCCCCTGACTTGGCTGGAAGCCCCGCAACAAAGATGTGAAACACCCCAAGCTGAGCAAAAATAACAAACCTTGGAGTGAATGAAGTACAGCCAGCTACGAAAGAAAAAACGCCTCTGACATTCTGCCGAAGGCCAGACCAAATTCTTGAATACATGAGGGACGCCACCTGAGCATTGAGACGCAGCACCGCCAGACGGCTCCCGCGATAGGTTGGCCGGATTATGCACCCGCAGTTAATGTTGCTTCAATTTCTGTAAAAGTTCGAGCTATTTCGATGGATGGGATTGAGGCGCCCAGTTGCTTCTCGATTTGGGTCAGCGAAAATATACCGCATACCACCGGGTTCCCTTCAACATCATCCTCTAACACCAGGGTATGTTGACGGCCGGTGTCCAGCAAGCTTGCGACAATATCCCCGACCTTCGCGCGACGCACTACCTCAAGGGGAATTCCTTCGAGCCGATCGAGCGGGGTCATGATGTCAGACACCAGGATCTCGCTGTGCTTCACGCGTCGCTCCTGAATGAATCGCAGCGGCTTCTCACCAAGCACATCCGTTGCGGTTATAATGCCTGTGAGAATCTCATCCTGATTTAGCACAAGCAGAGAACGGACTCCACGCTGCTTCATATATTCATTTGCTGCTTCCATAGACGCGCGCGAGTCGAATATAGCGGCATGGGCGTGGCGGAGATCGGTCATTACATCAGAAGCGGGTGATTCCAGCGTGACGGATCTGGGCGGCGCTGGGCGAACTATCCGAACAGCGCCCGTCAGGCGCTGCGCGGGAAGAATGTGATAGTCGGGCATGGCATGGTCCTCCAACGTTAATGGTTGGGGATACACTTGAAATCAAAAAACCAATTCCAAACACCCCGTATGTTCACATTACCCCTAAAGGGAGTAGGGGTCAATATGATGTTCAACCGTCGCTAAAGCAATGCAACAGCTTATAAACCGCGGACGCCACGGGAAAACTTGTACGGGAAATGCGAGAGCGACGGGACACGAACATAGGCCCCGGTTAATAGATCCTAACGGTTATTTCCGGGTTCCAGTTTTGTGTCCGATTCCTCTTGTTTCATCATTCAATCGCCGCAGCATCGATATCGGATCTTCCGCTTGCGTGATCGGTCGGCCAATGACCAGGTAATCCGCGCCGTTCTCGATCGCCTCGCGTGGCGTCGTAACGCGTTTTTGTTCGTTCAGGGCAGCGTTGGCCGGGCGTATTCCAGGCGTAACCAGGCAAAACCCAGCGCCCATGGTTTTGCGGAGGCTTTGAGCCTCAAGCGCGGAACATACCACTCCATCCAGTCCGCAATCCCTCGCCAGCCACGCCAACCGCGCCACGACCTCTTTTGGGTCTTGTTCCAGCCCGATATCGCTCAGATCACTACGTTCCATGCTGGTGAGCAGGGTGACCGCGATGAGCTTGGCCGAGCCTGCCGGCACAGCCTCACGGGCCGCGGATAACATCCGCCGGCCGCCCAGCGCGTGAACGTTCATCATCCATACCCCCATTCCCGCCGCCACCTTGCACGCATTCGCGACCGTGCTGGGAATGTCGTGAAACTTTAAATCGAGGAATACCTCAAAACCCAACGCCATCAGCTTGGCGATCAGCTGCGGTCCGGCAGCGGTAAAGAGCTCCTTTCCCACTTTTACCCTGCACAACGCCGGGTCCAGCATGACCACAAGATCCAACGCCTGCCGCTCGCTGGAAAAATCCAGCGCAACGATAATTCGTGAATCGCTCATTCCGTCTTGCTTCCAGGATGTGAAGAAGCTACCTGGAGATTAGGCCCGTATCTATCCATGTTCCTCCGGCAAGTGGTACTTTCTTCTGCCCGTCGCAATTTCCCGCTTTTGGCGAAATATCTTGCCGAGGCACGACATTACTCCGATTGCGAGACCCAAGGCGAACGACAGCAGGACAATCAATATTAATGGTGCCTGCCATTCGTACCCGAAATAATAACGCAGGGTTACCGTTTCCGTATTCTTTACCGTAAAGCCCAGCAACAGGAGAAACAAGGCAATCCGCAGGAACCACATCAGATAACGCATGATTCGTTTTTCCAAAAGGCATACCGCGGGCGTAAATAGAGCAAAGGCATCCAATGAATCTCGTCGGAGTCACCGAAGAGGTGAAATAAAAAGCGGCGTGATCTTGCGATCTCGCCGCCATTATACTCATCCCATCTCATGCGTTATTTCAGTTTTTTTGATCGACCCGCTCTCGCATTTCTTTCCCCGCTTTGAAATGAGGCACGTACTTCTCGGGTACTCGAACTTTTTCTCCTGATTTAGGGTTGCGCCCGACGCGCGGAGGGCGGTAATTCAGATCAAAACTACCGAAACCTCGGATCTCAATGCGCTGTCCCTGTGCCAAACTCTTGGCCATAGCATCAAGGATAACCTTGACTGCCAGCTCGGCATCCTTTGCCCCCAACTGCGGATAGCGAGCTGCAAGCCTGGCGATCAGTTCAGACTTTGTCATGAATGTCCTTATTGTTCGGTATTTTTAACATCCATCTTGGCCTTCAGCAACGCTCCCAGGCTGGTCGTTCCTGTATTCGCGGAACTGTCCACTGCAACTTTCTGCATGGCATCGGATTCCTCCACCATATCCTTAGCCTTAATCGAAAGATTAATGCTGCGGTTTTTACGATCCACGTTAATGATCATCGCCTCAACCGTATCGCCCTCCTTAAGGCGTGTGCGAATGTCCTCGACCCTGTCGCGCGATACTTCGGATGCGCGCAAGTAACCCTCGACATCATTCTCCAATGCAACCACGGCGCCCTTGGCATCGATAGACTTTACTGTGCCCTTGACGATGCTATTTTTATCATTCACCGAAACAAAACTGTTGAATGGATCACCTTCGAGTTGTTTTATGCCAAGCGAAATGCGCTCGCGCTCCACATCGATAGATAATACGACGGCCTCGACTTCATCGCCTTTTTTATAGTTGCGAACCGCTTCTTCACCCGGTTGGTTCCATGAGAGATCGGAAAGGTGCACAAGTCCATCAATTCCGCCCTGTAGACCAATGAAAACGCCGAAATCGGTGATGGACTTGATTTGCCCCCGTACCTTATCGCCTTTCTGGTGGTTCATCGCAAAGTCTTCCCAGGGATTGACCTTGCATTGCTTCATACCCAGTGAAATACGACGTCGCTCCTCATCGATTTCCAGAATCATCACTTCCACTTCGTCGCCCAGTTGCACGACTTTTGAGGGATATACGTTTTTATTGGTCCAATCCATTTCGGAGACATGAACCAGGCCTTCGATGCCCTGCTCGATTTCGACAAACGCACCATAATCCGTCAGATTGCTCACTTTACCGAACAGACGGGTATGTTGCGGATAACGGCGGGAGAGCCCTACCCATGGGTCTTCGCTCAGTTGCTTCATGCCCAGCGAGACGCGGTTTTTCTCCTGATCGAACTTAAGTACCTTCGCGGTCACCTCGTCGCCCACACTGATCACTTCCGACGGGTGCTTAACGCGACGCCACGCCAGATCGGTAATGTGCAGCAGGCCGTCTATGCCGCCGAGGTCCACAAAGGCGCCATAATCGGTGATGTTCTTGACGATGCCCTTGACCACGGCACCCTCTGTTAAATTTGCAAGCAGGGATTGCCGGTCAGCGCCCTGGCTTTCTTCCAGAACCGCTCGGCGCGACACGACCACGTTGTTTCGCTTGCGGTCAAGCTTGATCACCTTGAATTCCATCTCTTTGTTTTCGTATGGACTCGTGTCCTTGACCGGACGGATGTCCACGAGCGAACCCGGCAGAAAGGCGCGAATACCGTTGATCATGGCGGTGAGTCCACCTTTGACCTTGCCGCTTACCACTCCTTTCACAATGGCGCCGCTTTCCATGGCAGCTTCCAGATCATGCCAGGCTGTCAGCCGTTTGGCCTTGTCCCGCGATAGACGAGTCTCGCCGTAGCCATCTTCAAGCGCTTCAATGGCGACACTGACGAAATCACCGGCCTTGACTTCGATTTCGCCCTTGTCATTCTTGAATTCTTCGACGGGGATGAAACTTTCGGATTTCAGTCCAGCATTTACGACTACGATGTTGTAGTCGACGCGGGCGACCTGAGCGGTGATGACTTCACCGATGCGCATTTCCTGGCGGGAAAGACTTTCTTCAAATAGCGCGGCAAAACTTTCGGAGACGTCTGTGGCGGGGGAAGCAATGTTCATTGTAAAAAATACCTGATTTGGGAATCCCGTCAATACTGCCCTGACGGGGCTAATGGATTAATAATAACGCCGCTGAAATCCGCCCTCTTCGCGTACAAAGAGAGAGGCTCGGCAGCACGAGAGTTGAACTACTAATCGTTTACCTTCAACACTACCTCGGCTTTATATTTGGCGATGTCAGTTTCGTTCCATGGTGTTACCATCCATGGCATCCTTACCAGCATCACAATAAGGCTTAAAAAAACTGCAGCATTAAGTGTGCTTATTGCTGGTATCCACACCAATTGAAGCCGCAATACAACTCAACAGAGCAACTGCTCAACTGCTCAACTGCTCAACTGAGCAACTGAGACACCACGTCCATACCAAAACCGAGGGCCTTCAAGCTGTGTTCAGGAGCGCCCTTTTGTACAGACATCGGCGTAGCGCACGAGTACACTATCCACCGCTTGTGCAATACTGAGCAAACTGGTATCCAGCAAAAAGGTGTCTGCACCCAACTGCAAAGGAGCCACGGCGCGATTGCTGTCACGCCTGTCGCGTTCCCGTATATCCTCCAGAAGGGAGGCAATATTAGCATCAACCCCTTTTTCCATCAACTGTTTATGTCTCCGCTGCGCACGCGTTTCAGCATCCGCCGTGAGGAATATCTTTAGAACGGCTTCGGGAAAAACGACGGAGCCCATGTCGCGGCCGTCAGCCACCAGACCGGGAAGCTGACGGAAAGCCCGCTGCCGATCCAGGAGCGCCAGCCGCACCCGCGGGAAAGCAGCGATCTTGGAAGCGGCATTGCTGCATGCTTCTGCGCGAATGGCATCGCTGACATCTTCACTTCCCAAACGAATTTGCGAATCTATAAAGGCTACGTCGAGATTGGCCGCGACTTCGCCGAGCGCCCCTTCGCCATTCAGATCGACGCCGGACCGCGTCGCCGCCAGCGCGACCAATCGATAGAGCGCGCCGCTGTCGAGATAATGAAAACCCAGCTTTACCGCTACGCGTTGGGCAACGGTGCCCTTGCCCGAAGCCGAAGGGCCATCTATGGCGATGACAGGAATATGATGTGTACTCATGACAGATCTAAATTAAAGCCCGTGGCTGATCATATGAATGATACCGGATCAGCCTTGCACTATTGCTGAGAACTTGTCGAAATAATCGGGGAAGGTCTTCGCTACGCAATGCGGATCGTTAATACGAACCGAAGTGCCAAGCGAGGCCAACGAGAAACACATGGCCATCCGGTGATCGTCGTATGTATCGATCACGGCGTGCGTGGCAAGGCCCTTGGCTGGCGGCGTGATGCGTAAAAAATCCGCCCCTTCATCCACCGTCGCGTCCAGTTTACGCAACTCCTTCGCCATTGCCGCGAGACGATCCGTTTCTTTTACGCGCCAACTCGCAATATTCGTCAGCATCGTCGTGCCTTTGGCAAACAGCGCGGTCACCGCAAGCGTCATGGCCGCATCGGGGATATGATTGCAGTCCAGATCAATTGCCCGGAGAAAGCCCGATGCAGGCGCACGGGCTTCCATCCAGTTGGCGCCTGAGGTAATTTGCGCACCCATTTTCATTAACGCTTCAGCAAAACGCACGTCACCCTGCAGGCTGTCACGCCCGATGCCTTCCACTCGTACCGGACCGGTACCGATAGCGCCGGCAGCGAGAAAATATGAAGCGGAGGAAGCGTCGCCTTCGACAAATATTTCACCCGGACTGCGATAACGCTTCCCCCCTGGAACATTAAAGCGCCGCCAGTTTTCATGTTCCACGCGCATGCCGAACCGAGCCATCAGTGCTATCGTCAGCTCAACATAAGGACGCGAAATCAGCTCGCCGCTCACCGTTATTACTGACTCCCGGTCGCTATCGGTTGCGCAGAAAGGCATTGCCATGAGCAGGCCGGTCAAAAACTGGCTTGAGACATCGCCCCTCACTGTTATATTGCCGGCGCGAATATGCCCGGGTTTGATTTGCAGCGGCGGGAAGCCTGCGTTGCCGAGATAGGTAATATCCGCGCCCAGTTGACGGAGCGCATCCACCAGATCACCGATGGGCCGTTCATGCATGCGCGCAGTGCCAGACAACCGATAACTTCCGTTGGACAGCGCCAACGCCGCAGTCAGAGGACGAAAAGCGGTTCCTGCATTGCCCAGAAATAAATCGGCTTTACTGACCGGGAACCGTAACGGAAAATGAGCGCCCACGCCCTGCACCCGATAAACCCCTTCATTCACCTTGACGATGGGCACGCCCAAGGCTTTCAGCGCGTCCAGCATGCGTACCGTGTCGTCGGAAACGAGCACATCGCGTATCTCCGTTGCGCCATCCGCCAGTGCGGCAAGCAATAAAACACGATTGGAAATACTCTTCGAGCCGGGCAGACGCACGGTTCCCCGTGCAGTTTTAACTGCCGGGAGGTCAAGAACATCCATGATGAATCTCGGGAACGATCTTGGCTCCCATCAGATGTCGTTCATTTTGGGCACTCGGTACGATTCTCAGCGCCCCCCCCGGGAAATTCGATGAAGCGTAAGTGGAGCCGCACTGGCGGTTTGCATTATGGCTGTTGTTCCGTCTGCCCCCAGCTTGAAGGAGGTGGTTTCGTTTGCGGAAAAGCCTGCGCAACCATTCGAATCATAGGTAAAACCTTTTACCTTTAGCGCGCCGCTTGCGGAATCGTAGGAATACGAGGCGAATTCGACACCCGGACCGCCACAACTGTTATGACCGGGACGCTCAGGATCCCCAATCGGATCCATCATCAAAATTTTACCGTTAGAAAAGAACAGGTACGTTTGCGTCTTGAGGGTAGAGGTGTCGACCGCCCAGGCACCGATGATTCCCTTTGGATCGTTCTCCATTTTGGGATAACGGCTTTCCTTGACCATTGTCCTGGTCGGTTCCTCGGCGGTGGTTTTGATCAATGCCCCAGGATTGAATGCGGATGTTGCGGGTTTCAGTTCTGAAGGAGCCGCGACGATATCGGTAGCGACCAGTCCCGAACCATCGATACGGATGCGCCAATTCGGGCGCAAATGCGATAGTCCGGCCTGAAGATTAGTGTCAACGACCGGCTCTCCGGCGAATTTAAATCCCCTGGTATCAAACTCCGACATGCGCGCGGCGCCGTATTCCACCCCCGCTTTACTGACCAGCTTACTGCCGCAAACGCGATTGACATCGCAGGAATCATCAGGGGTCGCTTCCCCTTGCAGATACTCGCCGGTTCCGCTTGTCGAGGCGCGGATGGCGATTGCCATGGTGTCGTCGTAGCTTACCCAGATATCCGTACTGAGCAAGCTCATGCCTTGCGAGAGAAAGTGAGCACCGGCCAGTTCCACGCCCCTGACGGGTCCGCCAATCCCGCCCGCGTCCCTCGCCTTCTGCAACTCGGCTGAGGACCCGAACCCTGCGAAGTCGCCATCCAGATTAATGGCGGCGCTAACGGCGGCTGCAGCACCCGCCGGAATCGAAATACCATTCTCCGGCTTGCCGTCCGCATCCAGCGATTGCAGGAGCACAAGAATATTCTTCAACCTGTTCGGGTTATCCGCAGCCAGCTCGATTGGCGTAACGATAGGCGCGCCTTTGACCTTTCCCAGAATCATGCTGCCGAGCTTAAACTCAACTGTATCTCCGTGATTGTACTTGTAGCTCCCTCTCTCGTCTGTGGTGCCCGCCGCTCCTGAGGACGATGTATAGGCAACGCCGGCAACCGCCGCATCCGTTAACACCCCGGTCGTAGGCCCTGTTTCCGGCTTTCCGCCGCCGTTACCCCCGCGTTTATCACCCCCATCGCATGCGGCAAGAGTCAACAACAGCACGGCCGGAATAAACTGTGTCCAGCGGTTCCAACCATCCATCGTATTGAGCTTCATTTCAACGTTCCCTCTAATTGATTTAAATTTTTTTACTTATGTTAAAATATCCCCGTAATTTCATTGGGATAGTACTTATGCGGATGGCGGATGCAGCGATAAATCCCGCTATTATAATCACACTGCCGACCCGGAATAAAATTAAGCACGCGCGGAACAAATCGTGAGCGTAGCGAGAGCAGCTCGATCCAGGGGAACTTCACTGATAAAGCCAAATACTATGGCATCCCGCTCACCGATGGTCTGCCGCCGAGCATGACCCGCCACGCACGCCTCATTAAGGAAGCTCCAATGTCGCAATGGTTCCAAGATAACTCCCGGTCCATCGGGCACACTCCCTTGGTTCGACTCAATCGCATTACCGACGGCGCACCCGCGACCGTGCTGGCCAAAATCGAAGGTCGGAATCCATCCTATTCCGTAAAATGCCGCATTGGCACCGCAATGATCGAGGATGCGGAGCACCGCGGGCTACTCCATCCAGGAAAAGAACTCGTGGAGCCGACCAGCGGTAACACCGGCGTTGCGCTAGCATTTGTCGCGGCTGCGCGGGGGATACCGTTGACCTTGACCATGCCGGAGACCATGAGCCTCGAACGCCGCAAGTTGCTCAGTGCTTATGGCGCGAAACTGATTTTGACCGAAGGCGCGCGCGGTATGAAAGGGGCAATAGTAAAGGCAGAGGAACTGGCCGCGTCAGACCCCGACCGCTATGTATTGCTTCAGCAATTCACCAATCCGGCGAATCCCGCTATCCATGAGCGCACGACCGGACCGGAAATATGGAATGACACTGACGGGGCGGTCGATATTTTCGTATCCGGTGTGGGCACGGGCGGCACTATCACGGGCGTTTCACGCTATCTCAAGAAAACGAAGGAGAAAGCCGTTATGTCAGTGGCAGTGGAGCCCTCCGCCAGTCCCGTACTCACGCAACAGCGTTCGGGAGAGCCGTTGAATCCCGGTCCGCATAAAATTCCCGGTATTGGAGCGGGTTTCGTGCCGGAAAACCTGGATCTGTCACTGGTGGATGAAATCCAGCAGGTGAGCAATGAGGAGGCGATACGTTACGCACGCCGGCTTGCGCGCGAGGAAGGAATCATTTCCGGAATTTCATGCGGAGCGGCTGTGGCCGTGGCAGTCCGCTATGCCCGGCATCCTGAACACGCGGGCAAAACAATCGTCGTAATTCTGCCGGATTCCGGTGAGCGTTATTTGAGTTCCACCCTCTTCGAAGACGCACTTGACGCTTGAATCTGAACAACCCTAGGCTGAACCTGCATAGGGGCTCAAGATTCGACTCCAGATCGCCAATCTATCGGAATACTCGATGTCGTTAAAAGAAACAAACCTTGAGATCGGCACGGTTGTGGCCGAATTGCGAACTTTGCGATTGAGATCGCTGGATACGCGGAAGCGACGCGACAGGCCGCCGAAGCTTCCTTCCCGTAAGGTATTGGTGGGCATTTCCGATGGCTTGAGAGCGGTACTGTTTCCCAACCGTCTGGGCTTACCTGACCTCACTAATGAAAGCGTCGATTACTATGTTGGGCATATGCTGGATGTGACGCTGCGGGAATTAATGGTGCAAGTTCGCCGCGAACTCCGCTTCGTATCCGGTTCGGATCCCTCGGGCAATTCGGATCGGGAACAGGCGGCCGGCATCACACAGGCATTTGCCCGGCAGTTGCCGCGTGTGCGCAGCTTGCTGGAAAGCGACGTTCAGGCGGCTTATGAGGGCGACCCGGCCGCGCGTAGCGTCGACGAGGTACTCGTCTGCTATCCCGGCATCACAGCCATCATGCATTACAGGCTTGCGCATGAACTGCACTGTCTGGGCGCGCCCTTGATCGCGCGCATGATTTCGGAAATCGCCCACTCTGCTACCGGCATTGAAATCCATCCGGGCGCGCAGATCGGCGGTAGTTTTTTTATTGATCATGGCACGGGTGTCGTTATTGGTGAAACCGCTATCATTGGTGAACACGTACGTCTGTATCAGGCTGTAACGCTTGGGGCGAAGCGTTTCCCGGTTGACGAACACGGCGCGCTGGTAAAAGGCAACTTGCGCCATCCCATCGTCGAGGATGATGTCGTCATCTACGCCGGCGCCACCATTCTTGGCCGCATCACTATCGGACGTGGCTCAACCATTGGCGGCAATGTCTGGCTTACGCGCAGCGTTCCCCCTGGCAGCACCATTTCACAGGCACAGACGCGCAGTGAGGTATTTGAGGGCGGTGCCGGCATCTAGCGGATTCTAGTGACATTCGTAGACTGTAAAACTTATCCGCGGCTCTTCGACAGCCAGCGAACCACCATGACCATCCGCGCCGCCCCAACGTCTGAGAACTCCTCGATCGTGGATCACCGCTAGCATGCTCTGGAAAGACAAACAGACAAACGCTATTGGTTGTCTGTTCTCCATCGCATTCCATCGAGTTGACGCTTGATCACCCAATACTTAGACTGTGGGGTAATGCCGCCTCCGGAGCAGAACAATAAAAGGAATACGGGACGTTATGTACGCGAATTGCATTAAGTGCGGCAGTCAGAAAACGCACAGTTCACGCGTGAGGCCCGGCGAACGCACAGCGGCGATGCTCTTCCTCAAGCCGGTGCGCTGCCGTGAGTGCAGGGAGCGCTTCTGGGTGCAAAATCCCACCGCGTATGTTGCGGCAGGGGCAGCACTCTCGCTTATCGTGCTGGTCTTTACCACTGTCTGGCTGCTTATTGAACAAAACTCGGTTGACCAGTACATCGTTCCGGCAAGCGAAGGTCAGCCAGCAAGCGAAGGCCAGCCGAAGCAAGAGACTATAGGCGCGGGTAAATCCGCTGCCGCGCAGCAAACATATCCGACCGCGACAGATGCCGGAATCATACCTTCAAAAGATTCCAAGACCGAACGCAGCAAAAAGCAGCCTGCGCCTCAAGTATCCAGCCCAACGGATGATCATTACTTCACCGTGCGGCTGTATCAGGAAAGCGCGGAAAACGGAAACAGCGATGCGCAGTACAAGCTCGGTTTACTCTATCTGACGGGAAATGGTGCTCTGCAGGATTTCGCCGAGGCTGCAAAATGGCTTAAGCTGGCAGCGGAGCAGGGTTACGCGCTCGCACAGTACGAATTAGGGCTCATTTATCGCACGGGGCATGGCGTAGCGATTGATCAGGTTCAGAGTTACGTTTGGCTTAATCTTGCCGCCGCGGCCGGCATTCAGCAAGCGGTGGCGGCGAGAGAGGAAGTCATGCGCTCTCTCAATGGGAAGCAGCTTGCTCAAGCGCAAAAGGCGTCTCGGGACTGGCTCGCCTCGAAATCAAAATCCAAAACACCGGACAATGGCAGCAGCAAGCCGAGCCGCGACATCCATGAATGACATCTACTGCACGCCGATCGGATCGTTTGTAACCGGTGTTCAGCTTGCGTAGTCTTGCCAGCATTTGCGAATTCCTGATCACGTATTATCCACGAAAGCTTTGAGCCTTTGGACAAGGTCCTTACCAGACCCGTAGCAAAGCCCGTGCTCATTTGAACAAAAACTGCGCCACCGAGGAATCTGCCTTGAATAAGATATTCGACGTTGTTATTGTCGGTGCGGGTACCGCCGGTTTAGCTGCGTTACGGGAAGTAAAGAAGCGTACTCGCAATTTCATCCTGATCAATGATGGCCCGTGGGGCACAGTTTGCGCCCGTGTTGGGTGCATGCCCTCCAAGACACTGATCGAAGCCGCGAACGCCTTTCATCACCGCGGGACCTTTGACGAATTCGGTATCCGGGGAGAGGAATCGCTTACAGTCGACATTCCAGCCGTGCTGCGGCGCGTGCGCAGGCTCCGCGATGCCTTCGTTGCCAGTACGCTTAAAGCGACCAACGCGCTAGGCGAGCAGGCAATCAGCGGACAAGCGCGTTTACTTGGGGTGGGAAGGCTGGTGGTAAACGGTCGCGAACTGCACGCCCGCAACATCATCATCGCTACCGGATCTCACCCGGTCGTGCCGGAAGCCTGGCGCACCGTCACACAACAACTGCTTACCACCGATACCCTGTTCGAGCAGGAAACACTGCCGCGCCGCATTGCGGTAATAGGCTCGGGGCCCATCGGCATCGAGATGGCACAGGCGCTTTCCCGACTGGGTATTGACATCGTCGCGTTTGGGGCGGAAACCGCTATTGCAGGATTAAGCGATCCGCGGGTCAACGCGGTCGCGATAGATCTTTTAAGACAGGAATTTCCCTTGCATCTCGGAGAAAAGGCTGACCTGGATGCGGCGGTGATGAACGGTGGCCAAGGCGGCGCAGTGCGGGTGCGTGGCAAGGATAGCGTAGCCGTAGTTGATAGTGTTCTGGTCAGCCTGGGCCGGCGCCCTAATATCCAACATCTGGGCCTCGAAACCCTGGGTGTCGAACTCGATGAGCAGGGGTTGCCTCCAGTCGATCCCCATACCATGCAAATTGGTGATCTGCCCGTTTTCATGGCTGGCGACGTCAATGACGAAAAGGCGCTATTGCATGAGGCGACCGATGACGGTCACATAGCCGGAATCAACGCCAGCCGTTCCAACACAGCAATTTTTGCGCGTCGCACTCCGCTTGCGATCGTCTTTGCCGACCCCGGCATCGCGATGGTAGGGAAGCGCTTTGAATCCGGTGACAGCAACATGCTTGTGGGGGAAGCGGACTTTCACCATCAGGGACGTGCACAAGCCGGTCAGCGCGACCGAGGCGTCTTACGCATTTACGCAGAATCGGAAAGCGGCAGGCTGCTCGGCGCAGAGATGTGCGTGCCGGCCGCGGAACACCTGGCGCATTTGCTGGCACTGGCTATCGAACGCTCGCTGACGGTCCACGACATGCTGCGATTGCCTTTCTACCACCCGGTCCTGGAGGAGAGTGTTCGCACCGCCCTGCGCGAGTTGGCGGCACAACTACCATCATGCGGCGAGTCCGACCTCGCGGGTTGCGAGCCTCTCAATGCCGAGGCGCTGGAATAATCGCGCGGATTCATCCATACGTTGCCCCGTCCTGGTGATGACGTTACTGTAGAAAGTACGCATGCAACAGCCTATAATCGCTTCGATGCGAACGTCCATATGCCTGTTCCCCCCGGCAAGTCGTGATCGAACTCGCCCTTCATAATCGTTTATTTGTCTTAAACCGTTTACTTATCTCAGTCTGATTCGATTTACATACTGCGATTTTTCCAGCAGACACATGGCAAATCGTTTTGATGCGGATACCGTTTCCTTGCGTGTGCCCGAGCTATGCAATGATCGGTTCGCATAGAATTTGTGAAGTCCTGGGCTACATGAGGAGTCTGTTTTATGAACGAATTCGCGTTTGCCAGAGTACTCCACGTCTTGGGCGTTGTGTTCTGGATTGGTGGCGTAGCGATGGTAACGACGGTGTTGATTCCGGCGATGGCCCAAATGAGATCGTCATCCGAGCGAATGGAATTTTTCGGCCGTATTGAAAGCCGCTTCGCTCCTCAGGCACGCTTCACGACATTGCTCGTCGGTTTGAGTGGTTTTTACATGGTGCATATACTCAACGCCTGGAGCCGATTTGCAGAACTTCGCTACTGGTGGATGCACGCCATGGTTCTGGTATGGGGGATCTTTACCTTGATGCTGTTCGTGGTGGAACCCTTCGTGTTGCGTCGGCAAGTCAGGCGCACGGATAACGGGGACCCCGATAAAAACTTCAGACGGATGCGGCGCATGCACCAGGTATTGTTAAGTCTGAGCCTTGTTGCTGTTGCGGGGGCCGTGGCCGGCAGTCACGGCTGGATGCTGCCAGGGGACTAAGCATGAGCTACGCGGCGATAAAGATGATTCACGTCACCAGCGTAGTCATCAGCTACCTGCTGTTTTCACTACGTGGGATATGGATGATGCAGGACTCCGTAGCCCTGAAACAACGCTGGGTTAAAATAACGCCTCACATCGTCGATACCGTATTGCTGACAAGCGCCATCGCCCTGGCTGTCAAGATCGGGCAGGACCCGATACATGACTCGTGGCTCGGCGCCAAAGTTGTGGGTCTGCTGATATATATTGCGCTTGGCATGGTGACACTGCGATTTGGCAAAACCCGCAATGCGAGGATTTACGCGTGGATTGCGGCTCAGTTTGTTTTTTTTTACATCGTTCTCGTTGCGGTGACAAAAAACCCGGCATTATATTTCGGTGCAACCTCGTAATACTGAAACTAAAGATAGTTTCGGGTCGTCAAAAAACAGCTCTACAACGCGGTAAAATCCCAGCGTACGATTTACAGTGCATAGCACTCCACGCGATATTGCTTTAAGCTCAACCTTTTGGTTCTCCAAGAAGTGATATTGGAACTGTTTTTTCGACTTTATACTTCGCCTCATTTCATTCCCCTGTCCGATCACGGTCGGTTCTTTTCACCTGACATGCAGATTTCTCCACTTTCCACTCATTGCCAGACATGCTAGCGCGTTGGTGGATTTATCTTCTCGCTGCTGTTTCCGCACTGGGTCTTCTCGCGGTTTTATTGACCGGTTTCGCCGCTCTGGTTACGATTCCCACCCTTCCGTCGCTGGAAGCCCTGACCGAATATCGCCCCAAAATTCCTTTGCGCGTTTACAGCGCAGAAGGGATCCTCATAGGCGAATTCGGTGAAGAACGGCGGGAAATGGTAAAAATCGGCGCGGCTCCCCAGCGCCTCAAGCAGGCCATCCTTGCAGCGGAGGACGATCGTTTCTACCAGCATGGCGGGGTGGATTACATTGGCATACTGCGCGCAGCCTACTCCAATTTCACCTCCGGCGGCGTACGGCAGGGAGCCAGCACGATCACTATGCAGGTCGCGCGTAATTTTTTCCTGACGAAGGAAAAAACCTTAACCAGAAAATTCAGCGAGGCTTTGCTTGCCTTCAAGATCGAACATAGCTTGAGCAAGGACGAAATCCTCGAACTCTACTTTAATCAGATTTATCTGGGGCAGCGAGCTTACGGTTTTGCCGCCGCCGCGCAGGTCTATTTTGGAAAATCTCTGAATAACATTAATCTCGCGGAAGCAGCGATGCTCGCAGGTCTGCCGAAAGCGCCGTCGCGCTTCAACCCCGTAGTCAATCCCAAGCGCGCCAAGACACGCCAACTCTACGTCCTCAGGCGCATGAATGACCTTGGCTATATCTCCAGCGAAGAGTTCAAAGGAGCGGAAAAACAACCGATACAGGTGAAGCGCGAGTCACAGGAATTTGGAATGCGCGCGGACTATGTGGCGGAAATGGCGCGTCAGGCAGTTTTCGAACGCCATCAGGACGATACGTATAGCAAAGGTTTTAAAGTCTATACCACGGTTCGGCGATCGGATCAGGAAGCCGCCTATAAAGCAGTGCGTCAGGGCGTAATGGACTACGACCGGCGTCACGGATACCGCGGTCCCGAAGCGGTGATAGATTTATCGAAAAACGGCGCCGATCGGGAGGAGATGCTCGAAGATGCGCTTCAGGAAGTGGCCGATAGCGGTGACATCCACGCCGCTGTCGCCTTGGCCGTGGATCCCAAGCTGGTACGGGCGTATCGCAGAGGCGGAGAAATTGTTGAGATCAGCGGAGATGGCCTCAAGTTCGCGCAAAAATTTCTTACTACCAAAGCTGCCCCCGGCCAGCAGAATATTCGCCCGGGCTCATTAATCCGGATACGTAAAAACGATAAGGGAGCGTGGCAAATTATACAGCTCCCTCAGGTCGAAGCCTCACTGGTCGCGGTGAATCCGCGGGATGGCGCGATCCGTGCCATAGTGGGCGGGTTTGACTTCAACCGAAACCAATTCAATCACGTCACGCAGGCATGGCGTCAGCCAGGATCGAGCTTCAAGCCATTCATCTATTCTGCCGCGCTGGAGAAGGGTTTCACGCCCGCAACGGTCATCAATGATGCGCCCCTTTCCTTCACTGCCGAAGAAACAGGAAGCGAGCAGTGGGATCCGCGGAACTATGATGGAAATTACGAGGGTCCATTGCGCATGCGCGAGGCGCTGGCGAAATCGAAGAATCTGGTCTCCATCCGCATTCTGCAGTCCATCGACGTTCAATATGCGCAGGATTACGTTGCCCGCTTTGGATTCGACCCCAAGCAACACCCTCCCTATCTGACAATGGCGCTGGGCGCCGGATCGGTGACGCCTATTCAAATGGCGATTGGTTATGCGGCATTCGCCAATGGCGGGTTCCGGATATCACCCTATTTCATCCAACGCATCGAAGATGAAAAAGGCAACATCCTGGAACAGGCAAAACCCGTGCTGGCGGGAGAGGGGGCGAAGCAAATCATTGATCCTCGTAATGCATTCCTCATGACCAGCATAATGCAGGATGTGGTGCAGCGCGGCACGGCCACTAAAGCACGACAGCTCGGTCGTGCCGATCTGGCGGGAAAGACAGGCACGACCAGCAATTATGTGGATGCATGGTTTTGCGGCTATCAAGGAGATTTGGTCGCTATTGCCTGGATCGGCTTTGACAACCCCAAATCCCTGGGAAATAACGAAACCGGGAGTCACGCCGCCTTGCCAATGTGGATGAGCTATATGGGCCAAGCATTAAAAGGCATGCCGGTTTCCGTTTATAAGCCACCTTCCGGAATTGCAACCGCGAAAATCAATCCCGAAACGGGCTTGAGAGAACCGGCCGGCACCTTGACGGAATATTTTTTGGAGGAGCAATTGCCCCCGGAAGCGGAGGATAAGGTGGAAAAGGTGGAAAAGGTGGAGAAAGTGGACAAGGTGGACGGTCATCTGAAGTCGGTAGAAGACATCATAAATGAGTTCCTGTCCCCTTGAGATCGAGCGGGAAATTACGTCATATCTTAGACGCCACTGTTCCTTCTACTTCACCCATTGCGCTGCGTCGAGGGCGAAGTAAGTCAAAATAGCGTCCGCGCCTGCGCGCTTGAACGCCAGCAAAGCCTCGAGCACGCACGCTCTTTCGTCCAGCCAGCCGTTTTGAGCAGCAGCCTTAAGCATGGCGTATTCTCCACTCACCTGATAAACAAATGTTGGCGCGCCAAACTCGTCCTTTATGCGCCGAACAATATCGAGGTAGGGCATACCGGGCTTGATCATCACCATGTCAGCCCCCTCATCCAGATCCAGGCCAACCTCCCAAAGCGCCTCATCCGAGTTGGCGGGGTCCATCTGATACGTGTATTTATTGCCCGCCCCCAAGTTGGCGGCAGAACCAACCGCGTCGCGAAAAGGGCCGTAGAAACTGGAAGCATATTTCGCAGAGTAAGCCAGAATACGGGTATGAATGCACCCCGCGTTCTCAAGAACGGCTCGAACTGCGGCGATGCGCCCGTCCATCATGTCTGATGGCGCCACTACGTCCGCGCCCGCCTGAGCGTGTATCAGGGCCTGCTGCGCCAGAACGGCTACAGTTTCATCGTTCAGCACATAACCACTGTCATCAATCAGTCCATCCTGGCCATGACTCGTGTAAGGGTCGAGAGCGATATCGGTAATAACGCCAAGCTCGGGAAAACGCTTCTTCAGTTCACTCACGACACGCGGCACAAGTCCCAAAGGATTGGCCGCTTCGGCAGCGGTCAGATCTTTAAGGCTCGAGTCGATAACCGGAAAAATAGCCATCGCCGGCACGCCGAGCTCCAGGCATTTTTCCGCCTGATACAGTAGCAGGTCAAGGCTCTGCCGCACCACGCCAGGCATTGAGGATACGTTCTCCTCGCGTTTGTTTCCATCCAGGACAAATACGGGATAAATCAGATCGTCCGGGTCCAGACGATTCTCTCGCATCAGGCGACGTGAAAAATCATCGCGGCGCATACGCCGCATTCTCTTCTGTGGAAATTCGCTTAAAAATGACATGGTTGCGGCCTAAAAAGAAATAAATTGATAAATATATAAAACCGGGGAACTTGTCCGCGAAATCTTTATCTTACCTGCAGACGTTATTTATTGTCTCCCGCTTTTCCTCCCTGAGCGGGTTACCTTAATCCCTATTAAGGTAGTTTGCCCCCGGTTTTATTCCCCTTTAACCGGGGGTTTTTTATTTTTTCAGGTCAGCGACTTCTCCCGGATCGGTTTTCTCCTCCAGCCACGTTCCGAGCAAGGTCGCGGCTTCTTCCACCCCTTCCCTCGTTAAACTGGAAAATAACTGTACACTGCCTTGCGGGTAGGCATCCTGCAACAAAGCCTGCACTTGGCTGAGGGTTTTTCGAGCCTGCTGTCTGGAAAGCTTATCCGATTTCGTAAGCAGCACATGCACCGGCTTTCCCGTTGGCGCGAACCAGTCGAGCATCTGGCGGTCAAGCGGCGTTAACGGGTGACGCACATCCATGATCAGGACCATGCCGTAAAGGGGTTCCCGCGTTTGAAGATAAGTGCTGAGCAAGCGTTCCCAATGCTGACGAATTTCAGAGGGTACTTTAGCGTAACCATAACCCGGGAGATCCACCAAAAAGCCATGGTCCAACTGGAAAAAATTCAGGTTTTGGGTACGTCCAGGGGTCTTGCTGACGAAAGCAAGACGACTGCGGTTGGTAAGCGAGTTGATTGCGCTGGATTTACCTGCATTGGAGCGTCCGGCGAAGGCGATCTCCACGCCATCGGGCGCAGGCAATTGCCGCAACTGATTAACGGTAGTGTAAAAGGATGCGTGCTGAAAAACAGACATGTTTTCTTACTCAGGACGGGCAACACGAGAGGAGATTAATTTGAGCGCTGCGTCGACAGTTCGGTTCGCCGCTACGGCGGCGTTTCGGGATTTTCCTGAGCAATTGCAAATAAACCCTCCAATACAAGGTTATCAATCACTTTGACCGTCACGCTAAGCTGGGATTGGAGCAGCTGAGCCGCTCCGCCGCTCAGGATACAGACAGGCGCATGGCCCAGGGTATTGGTGAGCAGAGCCGCCATGCGCTCGACGGCGCCCGCCATGGCATGCGTCGCGCCGCTGTATATCGCATCCGCCGTACTGTCCGGATAATCGCAAAATTCCCCGTCATCCTTGTTCGGGACTGCGGTATTACCGATGAGGGTCTTTCGCATCAGATCAAAACCGGGTGTAATGATGCCGCCAAGGAATTCTCCTGTGTCGGAAAGCGCATCCACCGTCATAGCGGTTCCGGCGTCAACCACAAGACAACCCTGCCGTTCCGTCTGCCATGCCGCGACTAGCGCTGCCCAGCGGTCGCTGCCCAACTGAGCCGGATTGGCGTAGTAGTTGCGTACGCCGCACTGGTACGCGACAGCGATAGCCCAACGCGGCTCTATATTCCATCGAGAAAACAGCATAGACAGTTCGGCTTTGGCCTCAGCCCCGGCAACATCGGAAACCATGATACACGAGGGTTCCCTCAGTTTTTGCCATTCCTGCTCCAGCAACGTGATTTCTTCTTGCGCCACTGCTCCTCTTTGGAGCCAAGTAAGTCCGTCGCGTAACGCCCACTTGATGTTTGTGTTGCCTGAATCAACCAGTAGAAAAAGCGGATCCATGTCACTCCATCTTGTACAGCGTGATCTCGCCGCTGTTAAAGCGCTGAACCCCGGCGAAAGTTCTTAGAAGCAACGATCCGTCATCTGCCACGCCATGAATCACGCCTTCAAGACTGGAGCCGTCGGGGAAGCCAAGTCTGACTACTTTATTTTCACAACAATGATGAGCCAGCCACTCTTGCTTAAACAGACTGAAGCCTTCGCGCTCAAAATCTCTTAATGCACTTGTGAGCGACATCAGGAGCGCAGCCAGGAATCTATTGCGGTCTGGGGTCTCCCCGCTGATGGAGTACACGTCCGTGACCCCCTGATCTATGCGCGCGTGGGTCACGTTCGACAGTTTCAGGTTGAGCCCCACCCCGATCACGGCCATCGTGGGGCCAAGCATATCTCCGTGCAATTCGATCAGGATGCCAGCCAGCTTGCACATGTTATAAAGAACGTCGTTGGGCCACTTCAACACGGCGCCCTCCACGCCCGCGGACTCAAGTGTGCGTATTATGGCTAATCCAATTACGAGACTTAAACCCGCCAGCAAGCTCGCCCCATGCTGGAACCGCCATAGCAAGGAAAAAGCAAGGCCGTCACCCAAGCCGGAGTACCACCGCCGCCCGCGTCGACCCCGCCCGCTAGTCTGCAATTCCGCGGCCACCACATGAATATGTTCGCTACCGGCGCCGCTCCCTCTAGCTGCCCTCTGCAGTAAATAACTGCTGGTAGAATCGATGATGTCGAGCATTTCGAGATTAAAGCGGTTTGCCTCGCCGCCGAGGTGTTTCAGAACGGTGTCTCGCTCCAGCCATTGCACCGGACCGAGCAGGCGGTAACCACGGCCATGAACTTTCTGCAACGTAAGACCCGTCTCGTTCACGTCATTCAACGCGATCGATATACTCGCCCGCGAAACCCCCATAGCCCGGGCGATTATCTCGCCAGAATGAAATTCGTTATCGCTCAGGAGGCGCAAAATGGAAAAAGTGAGGGGCTTCATCTTAGCGAGTGTAGTCTAAATATCGGGGATTGCGCTAGAGAGGCGCCATTGCGCAGAACGTGCTCGGATTAGCGTAATGAAACGACATTAGCTCTATAATGACGGCGATTGAAAGTTTGAGAGACCAACTTGACAAATAACGCTGACACTTACGCCGCCCCAACCTCCGCTTCCAACTTCATCCGCAATATCATTGAAGAGGATAACCGGAGCGGCAAATGGGGGGGACGTGTCGAAACCCGTTTTCCACCCGAGCCCAACGGCTACCTTCATATCGGCCATGCTAAAAGCATTTGCCTTAACTTCGGTCTCGCGCGAGATTATGACGGCATATGCCACCTGCGCCTGGACGACACCAATCCCGAAAAAGAAGAACAGGAATATGTTGATTCCATATGCGGCTCGGTCAGGTGGCTTGGCTTCGACTGGGGCGACCACCTCCATTATGCTTCCGACTATTTTGACAAGCTATATGAGTTTGCTGAACTCCTCATCAGGCAGGGCAAGGCCTACGTGGACAGTCTCACTGCGGATGAAATTCGGACTCTGCGTGGCACGTTGACCAAGGCCGGACAGAACAGCCCGTATCGCGACCGCTCCGTTGAGGAAAATCTCGCCATGTTCAGGCGAATGAAGGCAGGTGAATTTTCCGACGGCATGCATGTTTTACGCCTCAAGATCGACATGGCATCACCCAACATTAATTTGCGGGACCCCGTCATATATCGCATTCGCCATGCCCATCACCACCGCACCGGTGACAAATGGTGCATCTATCCCATGTACGATTACACACATTGCGTTTCGGACGCGCTAGAGAGAATCACCCACTCCCTCTGCACGCTTGAGTTCGAAGATCATCGTCCGCTATACGACTGGGTGCTGGATCAATTGTCGGATGTTGTCCCATGTCATCCGCAGCAAATTGAATTCGCGCGGCTAAATCTTACCTATAGTGTGATGAGCAAGCGCAAATTGATTGAACTGGTGAACGGGGGTTTGGTGGACGGCTGGGACGACCCGCGCATGAATACCCTGGCCGGACTTAGACGCCGCGGGTACACGCCCCAATCGATACGTCTTTTCGCGGAACGTATCGGTGTCAGTAAAGCTGATTCATGGATCGATATGAGCGTACTGGAAGATTGCCTGCGACAGGACTTGAACGAGTCTGCTCCCCGGCGTCTCGCCGTCCTGGAACCGTTAAGGGTGGTGATTGACAATTACCCTGAAAACCAGGAAGAGGAGTGCCTGGCGCCGAATCACCCGCAAAAGCCGGAATGGGGGAACCGTTCAGTACCCTTCTCGAAAATCGTCTACATCGAGCGCGGCGACTTCATGGAAACGCCGTCCAAAGGCTTCTTCAGGCTGTCCCTCGGCGCAGAGGTGCGATTACGCTATGCTTACGTTGTAAAATGCATAAGCATGGTCAAGAATGATAGTGGAGAAGTGGTGGAGATTCACTGCACTTATGATCCCGACAGTAAAAGTGGCACGCCTGGAGCGGACAAGCGCAAAATCAAGGGAAATATCCACTGGCTCTCTGTAAGGAATGCGCAACAAGTCGAAGTACGGCTTTATGACCGTTTGTTTGCTCACGCGCATCCCGACGCCAGCGGGCAGGATTACAAAACATTTCTTAATCCTCATTCCAAAAGCATCATAACGGCCTTCGTGGAACCGTCGCTCAGGAATATCCAACCGGAGGATCGCTTTCAATTTGAACGGAATGGGTACTTTATCGCCGACCCGGTGGATACGAAACATGAAAAGCCTGTTTTCAACCGCGCGGTAACACTTCGGGACTCATGGGGTAAGAAGGCTTGATTCGGGAGCGGGAGGTTGTGCGCGGCCCCATGGCATGACCGCTACAGCGGCCGAAGGAGTTCCTTGACGGTTATGATCAGATTTCCCGCTAGCCGCGCGAATCGACGAACGGACACTCATTGAGGTTCCCGGAAGGAAAAACCTGATTTCGCAATAATTCGTTACGGTTGGACAGCAGTTATAAAGTTACTCTTCCCTTCCGAGACTTTTTTCGCTAGCATATCGAAATAAGAGTGATGCAAGCCATGTGGAAACCGGCGAGCCGCCATTTCCTGCGTTTCTGCCGGACTACCCGAGCTTCCTTATCCCGCTTCAAATTTTTTGCCCACAACCGCAGCCGTTGACCCAACACACGAAACATTAACTTCTCACGAGAATCCCTATGAGCCAGCATATCCATTATGTCGCGGATGGAACATTTGAGACCGAAGTAATACAATCCACTGTTCCTGTTCTGGTGGATTTTTGGGCAGAGTGGTGCGGACCGTGCAAGATGATCGCGCCTATCCTGGATGAAGTCGCCGGCGAATATGGGGATCGGCTAAAGGTAGCAAAGCTGAATATCGATGAGAACCAGGCCACGCCGCAAAAATACGGCATTCGTGGGATCCCTACCCTCATGCTGTTCAAGAATGGCAACATTGAGGCAACCAAGGTCGGCGCCCTGTCGAAATCTCAGCTAACCGCCTTTATTGACAGCCACATCTAAACAAGATAAACTTACAGCCAACCGCCTCCCTAAGCGGAATCTGATTCGATTCACCGCTCCGTTCTGATTCTAGTCTGCCCCATCAGCGCTTCTCTACGTCTTTGACGCTTTACTTCCCTGCTTTTTCACCCTCGGGTTTCCCTTCATGCATTTATCAGACCTCAAGAATTTTCACGTCACCGAACTGGTAGAGATGGCCATCGCCAATGAGATCGACGGCGCTAATCGTCTGCGAAAACAGGATCTGATTTTCGCATTACTGAAAAACCAGGCGCGGAAAGGCGAGAGCATTTACGGTGAGGGGACGCTGGAAGTGTTGCAGGATGGTTTTGGTTTTCTACGCTCGCCGGATACCTCGTATTTGGCCGGACCCGACGACATCTATGTCTCACCGAGCCAGATCAGGAGATTCAACCTGCACACGGGGGACTCCATAGAAGGGGAAATCCGCACCCCCAAGGATGGAGAACGTTACTTCGCTTTGGTCAAGGTGGATAAGGTCAACAACGAGCCGCCGGAAAATTCCAAGCACAAGATACTATTTGAAAATCTCACCCCCCTCTTTCCTACCGAGCGATTGCAGCTCGAACGCGACATCAAAGCCGAAGAAAACATCACCAGCCGCATTATCGACCTTATCGCACCAATTGGTAAGGGACAGCGCGGATTGCTGGTCGCAAGCCCCAAATCCGGAAAAACAGTAATGCTTCAGCACATCGCTCACGCGATCGCGGCCAATTGTCCGGATGTCATCCTAATGGTGCTGCTGATAGATGAGCGCCCGGAGGAAGTTACCGAGATGATCCGCTCCGTTAGAGGGGAGGTGATTTCTTCCACATTTGACGAGCCCGCTGTGCGGCACGTTCAGGTGGCCGATATGGTGATCGAAAAAGCCAAACGGCTGGTAGAGCATAAAAAAGACGTGGTGATACTGCTGGACTCGATCACGCGACTTGCACGCGCCTACAATACGGTCGTGCCCGCATCCGGCAAGGTTTTAACCGGCGGCGTCGACGCAAACGCGTTGCAACGTCCCAAGCGTTTTTTCGGCGCAGCTCGAAATATCGAGGAAGGCGGATCGCTTACGATTATTGCGACCGCGTTGGTTGATACCGGTTCGCGCATGGATGATGTAATTTACGAAGAATTCAAGGGTACAGGTAACATGGAAATACACCTGGACCGGCGCATGGCGGAAAAACGCATTTATCCCGCCATCAACGTTAACCGCTCCGGTACCCGCAAGGAAGAATTGTTAATCAAACCTGACGTGCTGCAGAAGATCTGGGTGCTACGCAAGCTCCTCTATCCAATGGATGAATTGGAGGCAATGGAATTTTTGCTGGACAAGATCAAGGCTACCAAAAATAATGCGGATTTCTTTGATTCGATGCGGCGGGTCTGAAGCACGAAAACCGCGTTCAATTCACCCGCGGCGCGGAATATTGTTGCACCGGGGCATGGGTTAAAGGATAATATACGTTTCGCTCCACATTTTCGCTCACAGTTTCCGCTGTAGCGGCACAGTTCAAGGATTTACCCATGAAACCAGACATTCATCCAAACTACCAGGAAATCACCGTGACCTGTAGTTGCGGCAGTACTTTTCAGACGCGATCCACCATGGGTCGGCCTTTGCATATCGAGGTTTGCTCAGTGTGCCATCCCTTCTATACGGGTAAGCAGAAAATTGTTGACACGGCCGGTCGGGTCGAGAAATTTCGGCAGAAATACGGCAAAAAGCCTGAGAAGCAGGCTGCAGCTTAACGTCCAGGGAAGCGCGATCAAAAAACAAGGGCAGCTTGAAGCTGCCCTTTTTCATTTCCGGCGGTCATGGTTATTTTAGATGGCGAAATGACCACAATGAGAAGGATAAGCGGACTCAAATTCATCGTTCCTCTCGTCGGCCTGCTTCTGTTAGGCGGCTGCGCAGCCAATCCGGTGACCGGCAAGCAGAACTTCACGCTCATGACGGAAGCCGACGAGATCCGCAGGGGAGAGAAAGCGGCTGCCAATGTGCCCGAAGTTTATGGGATTTACAGCGAGTCGCCGGCTTTGCAAGATTACGTCAACGAGATCGGGCAAAAACTCTCGAAAAACAGCCACCGGCCTCAGCTCAATTATCATTTCACCGTCGTCGACAGTCCTCAGGTAAATGCTTTTGCCCTACCCGGCGGTTATATTTATGTCACGCGGGGTATTCTGGCCTACCTTAATTCAGAAGCCGAGCTCGCTGCCGTGCTCGGGCATGAACTAGGCCATGTCACGGCACGCCATAGCGTGCGGCAATATAGTGCCGCCACCGCCGCGAACGTTGCTGCCACGATCGGCGGGGTTGTGGCTGGAATATTTGTGCCGCAGCTGGGCGGAGCGCTTGCACAAGGTGTTCAAAGCCTGTTGGGCGTTACGGGTGATGCCCTGCTTTCCGGCTACGGCCGCAGCCATGAGCTGGAAGCCGATCGCCTGGGAGCGGAATATCTGGCGCGAAGCGGCTATGATCCCCAGGCAATGATCAAAGTCATCCGCGTACTCAAAAATCAGGAACTGTTCGATATTGCGGCCGCCCAACAAGAGGGTCGGGAGCCGCGTCGCTATCATGGGCTTTTTTCCACCCATCCCGACAATGACACTCGCTTGCAGGAAGTGGTCGGTGAGGCCCAGCAATATGCCCAGCCCGGCGCGATAGACGATCGACGCACGGAGTTTCTGCGCCAAACCGAAGGTTTGACTTTCGGGGATCCTGTCAACCAGGGGGTGGTACGAGGAAATACATTTCATCACAAGGAGATGGGCTTCACATTGTCGTTTCCGCCCGAGTGGCGAATACGAAACAAGCCCAACGAAGTTGTCGCTACCAGCCCTGATGGGGACGCATTGATGGTGTTAAGTCGATTCGATAGTCCCCGCGGTTCCCCCGCTGATCTTGCACGCGAACGATTTCGCCTTGGAAGCTCTACAGAAATTTCGTCGACGGTCAGCAATGGGTTGCCTACTGCTGTGGTGACCGCGAATACGCAGAACGGAGAACGCTTCACGGCCGGAGTGATTTATCTCGACAATAACGCGTATCTCGTGGCAGGACGGGGCGATTCACGGGCCGCATTCGAGCGCCATCATCCAGTCATCGCCCGCGCGATTGAAAGTTTTCGCCCGCTAACCGATGCGGAGAAAGAAGGAATCAAGGCACTTGAGATCCGAACCATTACGGCAGCCAAGGGCCTCACCTATGCCGAACTGGCGAGAGAGTCTCCTCTGGGCGCCCACGCTGAAGGCTATTTGCGCTTGCTCAATGGCCAGTATCCCGAAGGTGAACCGATTACGGGTCAGCTCATCAAAATTGTGAAGTAGTACATCTGCTTCCCAAGGTCACGAACCCTGCTGAAGCATTCCACGATATTTTAATAGATGCATTTGGTGTTCGTGCCACCCCACGAAAAGAGCAGCTATACGTTCTGCACAAGAAGCGGGTAGTCTGTGATGATTCCGTCCACATTCGCTTCCCGGCAAATGTCATGCTCGGCTCTGGTTACGGCGCCATAAACAAAATTGCGGTACCCGTCCTCGGCTGCCTCTTTCAAAAGGGTATCATCCAGAACCTCGTAGTTCCAGACGAGATGATTAACCCTCGGATTTCCGTCACAGTTGAAGTCAGCCAGCACGGAACTCAGCGTAAGCGGCCGATGTGCCAGCAACAGCCCGCAATTAACCTTGAGCGATGAGGCGCAAACCGCTACCAGATCATGGCGGAAAGACGTCACCACAAGGCGGTGGCCAGCCTGATGCCTTTCGAGCACTTTTATGACGGTCGATAGGGCCTGTGCAGTTTTAATTTCCACATTCCACAATACACCGGGAAAATACTCCAGCGCTTCATCCAGCGTGGGTATCCCGTAGCCCACTGCCTGCTCGATCTCCTTTCGCGTCAGATCCGCCACTGCTTGGCCTGATGCAATAATGCGATCATGGATCAGCACCGGCACCCCCTCGCGACTGATGCGCACGTCAGTCTCGATACCGCCTGCGCCCGCATTCACTGCGGCTTCAAAAGCCGCCAGTGTATTTTCGGGCACCTTCGCGTGATAACCGCGATGCGCTATTACCAGCATGAGATTGCTCCAACATTAATCAAATCGCGGGCGGCCCGTTATCAAGTTCCGAGCTGGCATCTCGCGGATTTATAAATTCCTGGCCATAAAGTCGCCCAATGCGCGCACCCACTCCTCGCGCATGTATATGAACCCGTTGTTGTGCCCGCCCTGCAACTCCACGAACTGTTTTGGCTCGGGTGACGATGCGTACAGGGCCTGGCCCTGCGCAAACGGCACGATTTCATCCTGCGGACTGTGCGCAACGAATACCGGGCAGGTAACGCCCCGCAGGTAGTCCCGGGTGTTGTATTGGAAACGGGTCAACAGGTGCGTCGGCAGAAACGGGTAAATTGCCGCCGCCATATCGTCCACCGAGGTGAACGCGGAAGCTAACACCAATAAGGCGGGTTTTTCGCGCACGGCGAGCCAGGTTGCGACCGCCCCCCCCAGCGATTCGCCAAGCAGCGCAATGCGCGTTGATGGAATATTTCTTTGCTCGGTGAGATATCGCCACGCGGCCTGGGCATCGCGATAAGTACCCTGCTCGGATGGCGTTCCGCTGCTTTCGCCATAGCCGCGATAGTCAATGATCAATGTGTTGTACCCGAGACGGTAAAACATCAGCAGGTATCCCATCCGGGTCGAAATGTTTCCTGCGTTGCCATGGAAAAACAATACCGTCGCCGTTGCGTCTTTCGCCGGAACAAACCAGCCGTTCAATGTTTCTCCATCTTCCGTAGCAATTTTTACCGACTCATAGTCGAGCCCATGAGCATCCGGCGTGCCGATAATGGCCCGTCCAGTTTCCGGATAGTAAACAAAGCGTGACTGGATGAGGAATAGGACTCCAGCAAGAACAGCGTAACCAGTAGCAGCCAGAATGCCCAATTTGAAAAGCATAGGAAGGTAATCAGGTGGAAGTTGAATTTTTTCTCGCAACTCACGGTTATAATAACCAGTTTCAGTCACCTAGAGTAGGACTATCAAATGAATCTCGATCGGGTAAATTCTGGCCGTGACGTCCCGAATGATTTCAACGTCATCATAGAAATACCCATGAATGCTGATCCCATCAAATACGAAGTGGATAAGGAGACCGGCGCAATGTTCGTTGATCGTTTCATGTCAACGTCAATGCACTACCCATGCAATTATGGCTACGTTCCCCATACTCTATCGGACGACGGAGACCCGGTGGATGTGCTGGTGATCTCGCCGGTTCCACTCATTTCCGGCGTAGTCGTCCGCTGCAGACCGCTCGGTATGTTAAAAATGACTGATGAAGCCGGCGAGGACGCCAAAATATTAGCGGTGCCCATCGACAAGTTGTGCAGTCTCTACCGCAAAAAAAAATCCCATGAGGATCTACCTGAACTGGTACGTGCGCAAATCTCGCATTTCTTCGAGCACTACAAAGATCTTGAACCCGGCAAGTGGGTCAAGATAAATGGCTGGGTGGGAGTCAAGGAAGCCAAAGCAGAAATTGTAGACGGGGTGAAACGCTATAATTCGGCGAAGAAAAAGCCTATGTTCTAAAACCTGATTCACCCTCGACGCAGCGTCAATATCCCAATGGATGAGCGTGTGACGCGGGCGGACAGTGCATCGCAACTCCCTCCCGGCGCCCAATGGTTCATTTAGCGTATTTCGCGGCCTCACGCCGCGCTCGGCGGAGAGCAATAAAAGATGACCTGGCTTGAACCTGTACAATTGACGGGCGCAGCCGTGACGCTGATTCCCCTTGGAATCAATCATGTCGAGCCTCTGAAGGCGGCTGTCATGGATGGAGAGCTCTGGAAGCTCTGGTTTGCGAACGTCCCCTCCTGCGACCAGATGGAAGACTATGTGATGCGGGCTGTTGAAAGTTCAGCCAAGGGAAATGTTGCATTTGCCGTCAGGCTTAACAGCACGCACAAAATCGCGGGAACGACGCGTTTCTATAACGTGGATGAAATCAACCGACGGCCGATGCTCGGCTACACCTGGTACGCGAACTCAGTCTGCAGGACGAGGGTGAACACCGAATGCAAGCTGCTGCTGCTTCAATATGCGTTTGAGGAAAAAAACGCCATCGCGGTCGAGTTCAGGACGCATTATTTCAACCAGGTCTCCAGAACCGCGATTGAACGCCTGGGAGCCAAGCAAGACGGAATTCTGCGCAGCCACCAAATGATGCGCGACGGTTCAATTCGAGATACGGTTATTTACTCGATTCTTGGCCATGAGTGGCCCGCCGTAAAAAGCAACCTGACGAGTAAGCTCATAGCCTATGATCGCGGCGAGGATTAAGGCGGATAGCAAACTTGGGTTAAGGGGGTCGTCGATAAGCGGGAACTTAATGCATCGGGTCGGCCACCAATGTACACAGCGATAATAGGAAAGGTGGCTGACGCGATGAATCGAGGGGAGGCATTCGCACGTGGATGATCGTCAGGACTGGTTCAGAAATCGCCGGAAAATGCTTGCCCTGCTTGGCGTCACCGGGGTGAACGCGCTTTCGGCGCACTCATCGGCGAGCTCCGGCGGTGGCGGCGAATCAGCGCGACGAACCCCTGCCTGCGTGGTCACCCCTGCGCAAACCGAAGGTCCTTATTTTGTTGATGAGCGCTTGCATCGCTCGGATGTCCGTTCCGATCCTTCGGACGGGTCGGTAAAAGAAGGGCTGCCGCTCGCGCTCGAAATCCGCATACTCAACGTCGGTCAAACAGGCTGTGTACCTCTGCAGGATGCCGTCGTTGATATCTGGCAGTGCGACGCACAGGGTGTCTATTCTGATGTCATGGACCCTGCGTTCCAGACCCGCGGAAAGAAATTTCTACGCGGCTACCAGATGACGGACGCTAAGGGCATCGCGCGATTCCTCACCATTTATCCCGGGTCGTATCCGGGCAGAACAGTGCATATTCACTTCAAAATTCGCACGAAGGGAAAACACCGCTCGGCTCATGAGTTTACATCGCAGTTCTATTTCGACGACACCCTGACGGACCGGGTACATGCGCAGCCGCCATACACCTCGGCAAAGTCACGTCTCCCGCGCACGAGAAATGAGCAAGACGGCATATACCGTGCAGGAGGCGATCAGTTAGTGCTTACTCTCGTCGAGACGAACCAAGGATATGTTGCAACGTTTGATGTTGGCCTAAAGGGAATTCCCGCGTAGTCAGTCCCAGCATAGCCGGTCGCCGAGCCGCTGCACCAGCGTGGGCTAGACAAGCTTGAATTCGGATATGGTGTGGCGCCTCTCCCGTTGACCCAACGATGCCTGAATCGCGTCGTCGACCGTGTCCAGCATGACAAATTGCAACGCAGCGCGCGCGGATTCGGGAACGTCGCGCAAATCCTTCTCGTTCCTCGCCGGCAATAGCACCACCCGCAGGCCCGCACGCTGTGCGGCAAGCACCTTTTCCTTGATACCCCCCACTGGAAGCACCAGTCCGCGCAGACTTATTTCGCCTGTCATTGCTACGTCGTGATTTACCGGACGATCGGTAAAAAGCGAGGCAAGCGCAATAAACATTGACACGCCAGCGCTCGGGCCATCCTTGGGAATAGCGCCAGCGGGCACATGCACATGCACGTCAATGCCCTCAAAGGTGCCATAGGGGATATTGAGGCTATCTGCCTTGGCTTTCACTAGCGTGAGCGCGGCCTGCGCGCTTTCCTTCATTACGTCGCCAAGCTGCCCGGTTAAAATCAGCTGTCCGCGGCCGCTGACCCGTGTGGCTTCGATGAATAGAATGTCACCGCCCACAGGTGTCCAGGCCAGACCGGTCGCCACACCCGGCAAACCAATGCGCAGCCCAGTCTCGTGCTCGAATTTCGCCGGACCGAGGATGACCTCCAGGTCTGCGACGTCAACCCTTACCTTGAGTTGCGCATCTTCGGCAATGCGCATCGCAACGTGCCGCATCGCGCGACCGATCTCGCGTTCCAATTGGCGTACCCCGGCTTCGCGCGTGTAATTTGCAATAATACTATCGATCGCCGCGACCGTTATCTCGCACTGCTCTTCGCTTAAACCGTTCGCTTCCCTTTGCCGACCGACCAGGTAACGTAACGCGATCTGAAGTTTTTCCTCGCGCGTATAACCCGGAAGATCGATAATCTCCATGCGGTCGCGGACCGGGGGCGGGACATTATCGATCACGTTTGCGGTAGCAATGAAAACGACCCGGCTCAGGTCAAACGGCACGCCCAGGTAGTTGTCCCGAAAGGTAGAATTCTGCTCCGGGTCCAGCACTTCCAGCAGCGCGGCCGAAGGATCGCCGTGGAGGCTGGCCGACATTTTGTCGACCTCGTCAAGCATCATGACGCAATTTCGCGCATCCGCCTTACGCAATCCTTGCACAATGTTTCCCGGCATCGCGCCGATATATGTGCGGCGATGCCCCCGCATTTCGGCTTCATCGTGGACGCCACCCAACGAAACGCGCACGAATGGACGTTGCAAGGCGCGTGAGATGCTCTGGCCGAGGGAAGTTTTCCCTACCCCTGGCGGGCCTACAAAACATAGTATCGGCGCGCGACCCTGGGGTTTAAGCTTTTGCACTGCGAGGAACTCCAAAATGCGCTGCTTCACTCGTTCGAGTCCAAAATGATCGGCCTCGAGAATTTGACGCGCGGCATCGAGATCGATTGGTGCATCCTCTGGCAGCCGCCAGGGCAGTTCGGTCATCCATTCCAGGTAAGTGTGAAGCATCGAATATTCGCTTGAAGCAGGCGGCATCCGCTTTAAACGCTGCAACTCCTTGCGCGCCTGCGCCTCGATATCCTCCGGCATGCCGGCATTGGCGATGGCCTCTTCCAGCTCTGCTATCTCCTGGTCATCACTATCTGTCTCGCCGAGCTCCTTCTGGATCGTCTTCAATTGCTCGCGCAATAAAAATTTGCGTTCGCGATCATCCAGATGCTCTTTCGTGCGTTCGCCGATTTCCTGCGATAACCTCAGCACTTCAATACGGCGTGACAATATCTGGAGCACCTTCTGCAACCGCTCCTCGGTATTGACGGTTTCGAGCAGCATCTGCTTCTCCGCCACTTCCGTGTCAAGCAGGCTTGCCGTAATGTCGGCAAGATGTGACGGTGCCCGCGTTGTCTGCAGCGCGTGCGCGAGCTCCGCTGGCGCTCCCGGCAGCAATGAAAGGATTTCGATCGTTCGCTCGCGCAGTTGCATGGCGAGGGCCTCGGCCTGCGTTGACACCTCGGCGGGTTCTTCGATACGCCGAATGCGAGCGGCTAAAAACGGGTAGCCTTCAACCATGTCTTCGATGCAGAATCGCTCCAAACCCTGGCACACTGCATGCCGCAACCCATCGGTGGAACTGAGATGACGCACGATATTCACCACCGTGCCCATCTTGAACAAAGCTTCCAACCCCGGGTCATCAACATTGGGATCCTTTTGCAGGACAATCCCTATCGGGACGTTGGAACGCAAGGAATGCTCCACCGCGGCAATGGACTTGGCGCGGCCGACCGTAATAGCCATTAACACATGCGGAAACATTACGACATTCCGCATCGGCACCAATGCGACCACATCCTCGGGCAATTCCGGTTTGGCTAGGATAAGCTGTCCCGTTTGACTCTCGGTCATGGAGAAGACTCTCGATTATGGAGAAACAGTTTTAACCGGGGCGCAGATCCGCCAAGGTCTGTTGTTCATCGAACAGCGCTGTCGCTCGGCGACCACTAAGACTTAGACTCCTGGAGATCGGGACCTTGTTTCAGAGCCAGACTGTCTCATACCAGCCCCGTTAACGAATTTCCCATGAGCAGAGTAGAAGGCCGATTGGACCTAACATACACCAGCTTAATCCTCGGGTTCGCTCGCTTCAGTTCGGGAACGCACACATAACCTGACTGAGCGGGGAATCTCCAACAACTTTTAGCTGCGATCTTCCTGTATGGGTTCGGTTGCTTCGCAGTTTTACCCACCGCAGCTCCGATACACAGCGAAAAAAAATCGGTGCGCCGCGAAGGGGGCGGGTAAAATAAATTTTGCTGGAGGTTTTATGACCAGCGAAATGTGATAGCAAACTGTCATTACCTTGCCACGTGCCAGGATCTCGCAATGAAAGTTAAAAGCACCGTTGAAGAAGTATTTTCTCGCATCCCCGGCCCGGTCACGCCGGAGTGGCCAATGGGAGAGCGATTTGCCGTGGCGCTTGCCCATGGCAGCATGTCAGTTGAGTATTACGCCCCTGTCGGCAATGATCCCCAAACTCCACATGAGCAGGACGAAATTTACTTCGTCCACCGCGGAACGGGCGAACTCGTCATCGGCGGCGAGCGTTATGCATTCAAGGCGGGAGATTGCCTTTTTGTGGGAGCAAACGTCCAGCATCGCTTCGAAAACTTTTCAGATGATTTCGGCACCTGGGTCGTGTTCTGGGGACCCAAGGGCGGCGAAAAGAATGGCGTGACTGCCGCCTGAAAAGCGGCGCACGCCGCCCATCCTCGTCCGCCAGCAAAAGTGTCAAGCCGGCTGGCGTTTAATCACGGAGCTATCGGGTATGAAACACCTTCCACTGAATCGGCTGGGCCCCCGAAAGTCCGAGCCAGGCGTAGTCGATTTCGGCATATTTCTGCCCTGGATTTCAGCCTTGGCGGGTAACAGGCTATTCGTGAAAATCATTCATGAGCGAGACCAGTTTATTCAGTCAATTCAGCCGCTCGCCTTCGAGCTGCAGCACAAAACTGATACCAACTATGGAGATTTCTGGTGGGCGAAGGTGGATTTCCACACTATCCACGATTTTCAGGGCAACTCCCATTTCGGTTTGCCCGGCCGGCATGTCTATCGCTTTGAACTGCACAATCCCAACGCAGGTGTACTGGATTGGATCATCGACCCTTTTTCGCGCGAGTATGCAACAGGCAAACTTTCGGCCTTTACGCTCGGCTACGCGCCATATATCTGGAGCGAAGCCGAGCAGATCTGGAAAACACCCGCTCTACCTGACCTGATTCTGTACGAATTGAATCTTGCCGAATTCGGCGGCAGTCTCGAAGGTGCCATCGACCGCCTGGACTATCTGGCCGACCTCGGTGTAAACGCACTATCGCTCTTGCCCGTCAACAATGTTTCTCTTGATGTCGACTGGGGCTATTTGCCGCTCGGGTATTTTGGTGTCGATGAACGTTTCGGACGGCGCGACGATTTCCAGCGTTTTGTTGACGCCGCACACCAGCATGGGCTGGCGGTAATCATCGATGCCGTATACGGCCATACGGGTCTGGACTTTCCTTATGCCGATCTCTACCGCCGGCTTGGATACAAAGAGAATCCCTTCATGGGGCCCTTTGCCAAAGACTATTTTAGTGATCTCGGTGTCAGCACCGATTTCAACCGCGCATTGACGCGCGATTTTTTCTATAGCGTCAACCTGCACTGGCTGAATACCTATCATATCGACGGTTTCCGTTATGACTGCGTGCCGAACTATTGGGACGGCGCGCTAGGCGTCGGATACGCCAACCTGGTCTTTAATACTCATGATTATGTCAAAAACTCGCTCGCCAGCCTTTCCCGCTTCGGCACGCCGGAAGGGTCTCGGTTGATCCAGATCGCAGAGCAATTGGAGGCTCCGGAGCAGATCCTTGAACAGAGCTACAGCAACGCCGCCTGGCAGAACGCAAGCTTCGGCGCGGCTACCACCTGCGCGCGCGGGGCACCAGGCGCCATCGAGAGTTTGGGCCATCGGCTGGGTGCACTCGGCTACATCGAACAGACAACTCAGAACGGGGAAGTCCTTGCCAAGCGTCCGCTGCAGTATATCGAGAACCACGACCACAGCCGTTTCGTTTGCGAGTTCGGCCTCAATCAACGCGACGGAAATCCGTTATTTGCAGAGGGTGACCGCGCGCAGTGGTACCGGCTTCAACCCTACCTGATCGCATTTCTCGCCGCCAAAGGCATCCCCCTGCTATGGCAGGGTCAGGAATTCGGCGAGAATTACTTTCTGCCCGAGGCGGGCCTCGGGCGGGTATTGTTATTGCGACCGCTGCGTTGGGATTATTTCTACGACCCCGCGGGGAGAAGCTTGGTCAAGCTGACGCGAAGTCTGCTGAGTCTGCGTAAAAATTGCGCCGAGTGGCGTCGCGGCAGCCACTATTTTCATAACGATTACGAGCGTTATCTTTCGCGCGGTATTCTGCTTTTTCAACGAGAGAATAGCGACGCAATAAGCCTGATCGCAGTAAATTTTACCGACATCGAGCAAAGTGTGGCATTTATGTTCACCCGCCCGGGAAACTATATAGAACAACTGCACAACCAGGATAATTTTGTCGTGGGTGAAGGTGAGACGCGCTGGCTGACTATTCCACCCAACTACGGCCGAGTGTGGCGTAAGGTTGATTCTGGACACCCCTGAACAAACCCTTGAGGGGACGCAAGTTGTCGCGGGAGCTAACGGAAAAAACATCTATTGGCAGCCCTCGTTCCAGGGTATAGAATCTCCGAAGCCATGAGCAAGCGCCGCCATAATTATTCTGTCATGCTGATATTGTTCGTTACGATGCTGACGAACGCATTCAGCTGGGCCTTTAACGGGGAAGTGTTCGCTCATGAACTCGATCATGAGCATCATGTCCTTTCTCTTGACCCCGCGGCCCATCTTGAGGCGCATCAACACGCCGCTATTAATGACGATGGTCATCTGGATGCCGCGACGCACTTATGCCTGCATGCCGCAGGACAATATCAGCCCTTTTTCTTCACCCCCCCTTTAATCGTACCCACTTCCACCGGCATGGAAGGGTTGACATTGTTCATTTCTATCATCGTTCCCGAATCCATTCCTGATTCCCCGCTTCATCCCCCCCGAAACACCTTCGCAAGTTAGATCGGCGAGTTCCCACCGGTATAACAACCTGAATACTGTTTAGGCAAGGTCGCCTAAGCCACGTCAGGTGTTATCTGGCTTCGCGGGCTTGCTGCACAGTTTATCTGCTCCATTCGCTCATTGAAATGGCTGATGGTGCAATTGAGTTAGTGCATTACTTGCGGAGAAACCCATGAAATTTACCGTGTTGCCCACGGTGTGCCGACACTTTTTGCCAGCCGGATCATTTATTTTGGCACTGGGCTTCATATCTTCGGCCTTTGCCCAAAATACTTTTTCCGGCGCACCGCCTGACGCGAGCGTGGATTACTCCGCTCCGTCTTTGCTCGAAGAAAAGAACGACCTCATTTTGCGCAATGCCGCGCGCCTCGCATTGCAGCGTAACCCGGAGTTGGCGGCTTTTGCCAAAGAAACTCAGGCCCTTAAGGGCGTCACGCTTCAAGCCGGACTGCTGCCAAACCCGGAGCTGACTTTATTTGCCGAGAATGCTGGGAATCTTCAGAAGGTTAATCGCAACGCTGCCGTAGGCGCAAAAGAAGTAGAGCAGCAAGACACCACGCTTCGGATCAATCAATTGATCGAACTCGGCGGAAAACGGGCCGCGAGGGTCAAAGCGGCGTCGCTCGGCGAGGAAGTGGCGGAACAAGCTTACGAAGCCAGGCGTGTGGAACTTATCGCTCAGGTGGCAAATGTGTTTACCGACGTGCTAGCCGCGCAGGAACAGTTGCGACTTGCCGAGGAAAGCCAGCGGCTGGCGCAGAGGGTGGTCCACACGGTTTCAAAGCGCGTTCAGTCGGGCAAAGTGCCCCCAATTGAAGAGACCAAGGTCGAGGTAGCATTCTCCGCTACGGAGATCGCCATGGTACAAGCACAGCGCGATTTGGCCGCAGCGCGCAAACGCCTGGCTCTGCTATGGGGCAGTTCTTCTCCGCAATTTAACAAGGCACTGGGAAACCTTGAATCGTTGGTTGCCCTGCCGAGTTTCGAAGCGCTTGCGGAGCGCGCTCTCGCCAGCCCCATGGCCCTGCGCGCCATCAAAAATATGGAACAGCGTAAAGCAGTGCTGGAAGTGGAGCAGACACGGCGCATACCCAATCTCACCGTTGTTGCCGGCGTTCTGAACCACTCGCAAACCGGCGGCACGACTGCTATTGCTGGCATTTCCATACCGCTACAGATATTCGACCGCAATCAGGGCAACCTCCACGAAGCCTACCAACGCGTGGACAAGGCTATGGACGAACAGATGGCGACTGAATTGCGCCTTAAAACCGAGCTGTCACAGGCGTATGAGGCTTTGTCGGCTGCGCAGGATGAAACGCGCATATTGCGCGACAATATATTGCCCAGAGCCAGGAGCGCCTTTGAAGTCACGAACAAAGGCTATGAGCTGGGAAAGTTCGGTTTTCTGGAAGTGCTGGATGCGCAGCGCACCCTGTTTCAAAACGAAGTGTTGTATGTGCGGGCACTGGCGAATTATCAGCGCCTGGTCAATGAAATAGAACGGCTGATTGCAGCCCCCATCGACTGTGCATTGAGCCCTTCGGCCAGTAAAGGCAGCAACGCAAATACAGCCTCAAGGAGCGATGATGAATAAACGACAAATAATCTTAATTGTCGTCGTTATCGCAATTGGAGCTGTGTTGGGGGGGCTCATACTGACCTGGGACAAAGCAGCGACACCAGAGGCTACGCACGGTGGCCACGACAAGTCTGACTTGTCTCATGCAGCGCATGACAATCACGATCATGGTGACGAGGACGAGGCTAACTCTACCAACGGCCCGCACCCACATCATGAAACCAAAGATAAGTCGGCAGGGGATAAAAGCAAAAGCCGCGAACCAGGCAAGGGGCCTAAAGGCGGGAAACTGTTTACCCGAAATGGCTTCGGTGTAGAAGTTACCATTTTTGAAAAAGGCATCCCGCCCCAGTTCCGGCTCTATCTCTATGAGAACGGAAAGCCGCTGCCTCCGTCTGGCGCACATGTCACCGTCACTCTTTCGCGTCTCGGCGCGCCGGCACAGGTATTCAACTTCAAACCCGAAGCTGACTATCTGCTCGGCGATCAGGTAGTGGAAGAACCTCACTCGTTCGATATGGTGATTGCCGCCGATCACAAGGGCGAAACTTTTCGCTGGGGTTACAGCCAGGTCGAGGCACGGGCAGAGATATCGGATGAAGTGCTGAAGAGCATCGGTGTGGAAGTACGTACTGCCGGACCGGCTACGATCAGACCCACACTCAAGCTACCGGGTGAGATCGGATTCGACGAACACACTATTGTACAAGTCGTGCCCCGTATGCCAGGCATCGTAACTGCCGTCTATTCGCACCACGGTCAACAGGTAAAGAAAGGCGAGGTGCTTGCAGTCATTGAAAGTCAGGTATTGGCCGAAATACGCGCGCAATTCCTAGCGGCGCGGAAACGACTGGGTCTGGCGCAGGTGACCTTTGAGCGTGAAAAACAATTGTGGCAAGAAAAGATTTCCGCCAAGCAGGATTATCTGGCTGCGCAGCAGGCCTTGACTGAAGCTGAGATTGCCTCGGATCTCGCATTAGCCAAACTACGCACTATAGGATTTCCGCCTGAGGCAGTTCATCAAAGAGGCGAACTGGCCCGATATGATATCCGCGCCCCCATTTCAGGACTTATCACCGCTAAAGCCGTAGCCCAGGGTCAGGTGCTAAAGGAAGACGCGGAGATTTTTACCATTGCCGACATATCGAGTGTATGGGCGCAAATAACGGTGTACGCAAAGGACCTGGATGTGCTTAGGCTAGGGGAGAAAGCCACCATAAGATCAACCGCAATCGATGCCGAAGGCGAAGGAACTATCTCTTACATTAGCGCGCTTATTGGCGTACAAACCCGGACCGCCACGGCGCGGGTGGTGCTGGAAAACGAGGACGGACGCTGGCGTCCCGGTATGTTTATCACCGCAGAGGTGGCGATCGAGGAACTACAGGTGCCAGTTGCCGTCTCGGCGGATGGCATTCAAACCCTGGACGACCATACAGTGGTGTTCGGTCGCTACGGGCAATACTTTGAAGCGCGCCCGCTCAGGTTGGGCCGCAGCGATGGGCAAATGGTTGAGGTTCTCAATGGGTTTACCGCCGGTGAGCGGTACGCGGCGAAGAACAGTTTTGCCATCAAGGCCGAGCTCGGCAAATCCGGCGCCTCCCATGACCATTAGACGAGCACCCAGCTGAGAGTAACCAAGGTCACAGATCATGATTGAACGGATTTTACGCATATCGATACAGCAACGAGGGTTCGTGCTCGGAGGGGTGCTGGCGATGGCGGCACTGGGTATATATAGCTACCAGAGGCTGCCTATTGATGCGGTGCCGGACATTACCAACGTTCAGGTCCAAATCAATACCGCGGCACCGGGATATTCTCCGGTGGAAGCCGAGCAGCGCGTGACCTTTCCCATCGAGGTAGTGATGGCCGGGCTTCCCCATCTGCACCATACACGCTCCATCTCGCGCTATGGGCTGTCGCAAGTCACGGTTATTTTTGAGGATGGTACTGACATTTATTTCGCGCGCCAGCTGGTGAACCAGCGAATTCAGGAGGCGCAGGGCAACCTGCCTACGGGGATCGTACCAACGATGGGGCCAATCTCTACCGGATTGGGAGAAATAGTCATGTGGACGGTCGATGCCGAGGAAGATGCATTAAAACCGGACGGTTCGGCGTATAGCACGACGGACCTGCGCGAAATTCAGGACTGGATCATCCGGCCTCAACTGCGCATGGTCAGAGGCGTTACCGAAGTGAACGCGATCGGCGGCTTCGTCAAGCAGTACCACGTAACGCCTTATCCTGAAAAGCTGCTGTCTTTCGGTCTGACGCTGCAGGATGTCGTCCTCGCGCTGGAACGCAATAATCTCAATGTCGGCGCGGGTTATATCGAAAAAAGCGGCGAGCAGCATCTGGTTCGGATACCTGGCCAAGTAGCAAACCTGGACGAGATCGCAGATATCATTCTGGGAAACCGCCAAGGGGTGCCGATACGCATCAAGGATGTCGCCGATGTGATTATCGGCAAGGAGCTGCGAAGCGGGGCCGCCACTCAGAACGGCGAAGAAGTGGTGCTGGGCACCGCGCACATGCTGATCGGCGAGAACAGCCGCGCCGTCTCTCAAGCGGTCGCCAACAAGCTGGCAGAAATTAACCGAAATTTGCCCGCAGGGATAGTCATCACCCCCGTCTATGATCGGACCGTCCTGGTAGATAAGTCTATTCGAACCGTCGCCACCAATCTGCTTGAGGGCGCGGCTCTGGTGATTGTAGTGTTGTTCCTGTTCCTCGGCAACTTGCGGGCAGCGTTCATCGCTGCGCTTGTCATCCCGCTTTCCATGCTGTTCACCTTTAGCGGTATGGTGGCTAACCATGTGAGCGCCAACCTGATGAGCCTGGGTGCGCTCGACTTCGGCATCATCGTGGACGGCGCCATCGTCATTATCGAAAACAGTATCCGCCATCTGGCCCATGAGCAGCAAAGGCGGGGACGGGAACTCACGCCCACCGAGCGCTTTTCGATCGTTTTTGATGCATCCAGGGAGGCGCGCCGGGTCCTGATTTATGGGGAGCTTATTATCATGGTGGTCTATCTGCCCATCTTCGCGCTCTCGGGAGTGGAAGGAAAAATGTTCCACCCCATGGCATTCACGGTAGTAATCGCGCTACTGGGGGCGATGATCCTCTCGGTGACATTTGTGCCGGCGGCAATCGCGCTCTTTCTCTCCGACAAAGTGGCAGAAAAGGAAAGTCCGGCAGTGATTTGGGCGAAGAAAGTCTACGTACCCATGCTTGCCGCTACCATGCGCAACAAGGGTCTCACGGTTACCCTCGCCGTGGTGATTGTGGTGCTCTCGGGCCTTCTGACAACCAGGATGGGCACTGAGTTTGTGCCCAGTCTTAACGAGGGAGATATTGCGCTGCACGCGATACGCATTGTCGGCACAAGCCTGACTACATCCATTGAAATGCAGAATGAGGTAGAGAAGAAGATCAAAGCATTTCCCGAGGTGGAGAGGACCTTTTCCAAGATCGGAGTCGCTCAGATTGCAACCGACCCGATGCCGCCAAGCGTTGCCGACATCTTTGTCATTCTTAAACCTGAATCAGACTGGCCGGGGCCGCACCACACCAAGGCACAGCTGGTAGCCTCTATTGAAAAAGCAGTGCAAGAGATACCAGGTAATAACTACGAGTTCACTCAGCCGATTCAGATGCGTTTCAATGAACTGCTATCGGGCGTGCGCGCGGATGTCGCGGTGAAAGTGTTTGGCGATGACATGGATACGCTGCTTGACGTGGGAGAGCAGATCGAGAAGGTTCTCAATACCGTCCCCGGCGCCGCGGATGTGCGAACCGAACAGATCACGGGATTACCGGTGCTTTCCATCCAGATGGATCGAGCAAAAATGGCGCGCTACGGCTTGAACGGTGCGGATGTCCAGGATGCCGTCACTATCGGAATCGGAGGAACCATGGGGATCTCCGGGAGGAGTGCGGGCCTTATTTATGAGGGTGACCGCCGCTTCGACCTTCAGGTTCGACTGCCCGAATCCATGCGTAGCGATATCGAAGCACTCAAACGGCTGCCGATCAGGTTACCTGCTTCCAACATAGGCGGCGCAGCTACGGCCAATGCCTTCGGCTACGTCCTGTTAGGCGAGGTGGCCAATCTTGAGATCGTCCAGGGCCCCAACCAGGTGAGTCGGGAAAACGGCAAACGTCGAGTAGTAGTCACCGCTAACGTCCGAGGCCGAGATCTCGGTTCTTTCGTAAACGAAGCGGAAGCACGGGTTGCTGAAAAGGTGCAGGTCCCCTCCGGATATTGGGTGACATGGGGAGGACAATTCGAGCAACTGATTTCAGCCGCCCAGCGACTTCAGATCGTTATTCCACTCGCCCTTGGCCTCATTCTCGTTCTGCTTTATACGATGTTCGGGAATTTTCGGGATGGGTTGCTGATGTTTACCGGAGTCCCATTTGCGCTCAGCGGAGGCGTTCTGGCTTTGTGGGTGCGAGATATTCCTTTGTCCATTTCTGCGGGAGTGGGATTTATCGCATTGTCCGGTGTAGCGGTGTTGAACGGCCTGGTAATGCTGGCCTTTATCCGGGATCTGCGGGAGAAAGGATGGGGGCTGGATGAAGCTATTGAAACCGGCGCTTTCACCCGATTGCGCCCGGTACTGATGACAGCACTGGTAGCAGCAATCGGCTTCATTCCAATGGCCTTGGCCACCAGTACGGGGGCGGAGGTGCAGCGACCGCTCGCTACGGTGGTGATAGGAGGCATTCTGTCCTCCACCGCACTGACACTGCTGGTATTGCCGGTGCTGTACCAGCTGGTTCACGGGAGGGATGTGTCGGCTACTTCGAGAAAAAGTCCGGTTCCGCTGGAGCAGGGAACGATCGTAAAGTGACCCGCATATTGCCTTGCCTCCAACTGCGAGCCTCAAATGTTTCCCGGCAGAAATCCGTCGCGCAGATGATCACGACGAGAATTACATCGAGTGTCGCCCCGATTGGAGTCGCGCAACAGGCACCTGTGTCCCACGTGAATAGCGACAGCAATAGCTCGGCTCACATGTAATTCAAGCCAAAACCAGCCGGGCAGAAGATAAGTCCGCTTGTTGCCACCGTGCCGAGGTCCACAAGCACGTCGTAGGCCATGTCAAGAAAGCGCTGTGTATACTGATGCCCACTTGCGTTCAGAAGCCGGCAAAGCCGGTCAGATCATTCGCCACCCTTAACCGTCGAGCAAGGTGAACAATCCGGTGGCAAAAACTCATCAAGTGTTGCCGGGCATTGTCCACACATAGTCAAGATCACCAGGACAGGCGAAAAACGCATTTCGTTGGCTGAAACCTTTGATTCATAGCGGGGCGACCAAACGGGCGGCGAGCGGCCCTGCTTCCCACCCATCGATTTAGGTTAAAATGTTTTTTTAATGGCCACGAACCCATCTTATGAAAAAGTCCCGTGTCCCTCATCGCACCAAGTCCCCCCGGGTTGTTCAGGAGCTTTCCCGCCTTGCGGCGGGGCTTGCGGCTTCTGGAAGCCGCGTAGAAGATGCATTCTGGGAAAACCGGCTGGCGGCAAAGATTCACGCCCAGTTGCGCACGGGTGACGATCAAAACCTCGAAGCGGCGTTGGATCAGCTCTACGATACCGATCCCGCGGCTTATAGCGAGTTTATCTACGCGATTGAGGCCGCAATTGAATGCACTTTCTTAACGCGCGACGACCGCAGTTACGACATGCTCATGTTTGCGGTACCGGTGCTGACCTGGTCTCGCTTCTCCATCCCTTCCGGGCCAATAGCGGGACCAATACTGGCAAACTTGCGCGTTCAGTTGCAAACGCATGTGCTGGCAGCGGATGTTCGGTTCGCGCTGGCCGATTGCCTGTTCAGCCCGGACCAGTTGCCCCGCGGCTATCATCTTACACACGAGTTGGCCACCAGGCTTTGGGCCGCGGCATTGACGGGAGAACGCGACTTGCACATGAATCCCGGCCAGCTTGCCGAAACCGGGCGCTTTCTCTCCGATACCCGCTATCTGCTGGGCGCAATTGCCACGCCACAGGGAAACCCAATGTTTCGCTGGCAAGAGACTGACCAGGCGGGGAGCGGCCCAGTTGGTTCGAAGCTTTCGAAAGAGGATATATTGCATGAATGGCAATCACACGGCGTAGAAGTTCTGCGGCCCCTGTTTCAGGGGTGCGCGTTTGAATTGCTGATGCCCGACGGTTTTTTTTCCGCGTGGCGCATGGCCGACCGGCTAGCTCGGCCGTATTCCATGCATGCCACCATTGATTTTCTGCAAACCACGCTCAATATTTCTCCGGACAGTCTACGCGCGGTCATTGCGCCCTTTTATGATCAATGGCTGGAGGAATACCGCGTAGGCTTCACGCTCAAGGACCGGGATGACGTGCTCTACGGCATTGTTTGGGCACTCGTCGGGGATGAGGATGACAACAGTGACATCGTCTCTCAAATCGAAGCGACACTGCGGGAATGTGGCGTGACTCATACAACGCTGTTGCAGACGCGTTTCCTTCTCGAGTACTGCGAAGAGTGCGGTGCCCCGCTATTTCCTAACCCTGATGGCGAAGTCGTCCACGCGGAGTTTCCTGAAGAAGGCGAGGTAACGCCCATACATCTCCATTAAGACTCATTCTGAAACATGGACTCAGCGTGAGCTTTTTACGAGGAGGCAGCTCATCATGACGGACAAAATCGCGAAATCGGAACAGGAATGGCAAAAACAACTGACGCCGCAGCAATATCAGGTTTGCAGACAAAAAGGCACCGAACGGGCGTTTACCGGGGAATACTGGAATTGTCGCGACCGCGGAATATACCGCTGTGTCTGCTGTGGAGCCCCCTTATTTGATTCGGAGAGCAAATTTGATTCCGGTACCGGCTGGCCCTCTTTCTGGCAACCGCTGGAGCCGGATACCGTTGCCGCCCGGGAAGACCAAAGCTTTTTCACACGTCGAACCGAAGTGCTCTGCGCGCGTTGCGACGCCCATCTGGGACATGTGTTCGACGATGGACCCGAGCCAACCGGTTTGCGGTACTGCATCAATTCAACATCGCTCAAGCTCGAGCCGTATAATAAGCTACATAACGAGCTAGAATAATTACTTCATCAAACTATTGCGACAGACACAGCTGGCCATTTATGAAGTTTCTTTTTGATCTCTTCCCGGTCATCCTATTTTTCGTTGCGTTCAAGATTTATGGGATTTACACCGCCACTGCAGTAGCCATCGCCGCCACGTTCGCGCAGATCGGGTGGGTATGGTTTCGCCACCGCAAGGTCGATACCATGCTTTGGGTAAGCCTTGTAATCATCGTGATCTTTGGCAGCGCGACACTCATTCTTCAAGACGAGACTTTCATCAAATGGAAACCGTCAGTGCTCTACTGGCTGTTCGCCGCTACACTGCTTTTGGCCCATGCGGTTTTCAAGAAGAATTTGATCCGTGTGATGATGAAAGAGCAGATCGCGCTGCCCGAGCCTATATGGGCTCGCCTCAACGCGAGCTGGGCGGCATTCTTCGCCTCGATGGGAGCGGCTAATCTCTATGTCGCTTTCAATTACTCCACTGAAACCTGGGTTAATTTCAAGCTGTTCGGGTTTATGGGCCTGATGCTGGTGTTCGTCGTAGCTCAAGGCCTGATGCTGGGAAAATATATGGAAGAAAACGAGGATAAGGAAATATGATGCCTTACGCGATACAGGGAGAGGACATTCCGGATAGCCTGGAAAAAAGACTTGCTGCCCGCCCTGCGCACTTGGAACGCATCAAGGCATTACAGGATGAGGGACGTCTTATTTTGGCAGGGCCGCACCCGGCGATCGATAGCCCCGACCCCGGCCCCGCCGGGTTTTCCGGAAGTCTGATCGTTGCGGAATTTGAATCGCTGGAAGCGGCGCGAACCTGGGCAGAGAACGATCCGTATGCCACCTCGGGTGTATATGCAAAGGTAACCGTCAAGCCATTCAAAAAAATAATGCCATCCTGAACCCGATGAGCGACACGACAGAGTTGATCAGGCAGAAGCTCGCAGCACTTGAGCCGGCGAAAATAGACATTATTGATGACAGCGCCAGGCATGCCGGACATGCAGGCGCCAGAGGCGGGGGCGGACACTACTCTGTGACCATTGTTTCCTGCCAGTTTTCGGGTAAGACCGCAGTTGCGCGCCATCGCCTAGTATACGGTGCGCTGCGCGAGTTGATGCACAAGGATATTCACGCGCTCAGCGTAAAAGCGTATACTCCCGAAGAATCCGATTTGATCCACTGACAAGGAAGCCCTATGCATTTTACGAAACTTTCTCGATTAACGGCGCTCGGCATTTGTGGCCTGATTGCCGCAACAACTGTTCAGGCTCAATCCGGCTCATCCCTGGCCAAAGTAAATGGCGTAGCAGTTCCTCAGTCCCGCCTCGAGTTCATTGTTAAGGCGCGCACCCTTCAGGGTCAGCCGGATAGCCCTGAAACCAGGAAAACCTTGCGTGACGATCTGATAACGGAAGAAGTGATCGCTCAGGAGGCGTTGAAAAAAGGATTGGACAAGGACCCCGATTTCGTAACCCAGCTTGAGATGGCACGCCAGACAGCCCTCGTTAGGGCATACCAGGTCGATTACATAAAGAGTCATCCGGTAAATGATGACGAACTGCGCAAGGAATATGAAGCGGTGAAAGCGCAGATGGGCGATAAGGAATACAAAGCTCATCATGTCCTGGTGGGGTCCGAGGCGGAAGCAAAGGACATCATCGCTAAAATTAAAAAAGGCGCAAAGCTTGAGAAGATTGCGCAGGAAAAATCTCTCGACACGGGCAGCAAGGCCAAGGGTGGCGAACTCGAATGGAGCCCCGCGGCAAGCTACGTTCAGCCGTTTGGGGAAGCCCTGACCAAGCTGAGCAAGGGCCAGCTCACCGAACAGCCCGTGCATACCAACTTTGGCTATCACGTGATCCGGCTGGATGATGTGCGGCCCCTGAAGGTTCCGCCATTTGAGGAGATAAAGCAAAATCTGGCGCAACGTGTATTGCAACGGCAATTCGCTTCTGCGGTCAACGACCTTCGCGCAAAAGCCAAGGTAGAATAATCTCGGAAAAGCTCAAGCAGTCTCAAATAAAAGGCAGTCTCTAGGCTGCCTTTTTTTATACCTAATGGTACGATCGTATTGCGCGTGGCAATCACGTGACTTTCTGCATTCGGGGCGCAAGCGCACACATCAGCTCATAGGGAACCGTCTCCGCTGCCTGTGCCACCTCATCGATAGGCATGTCCCGGCCCCAAAGTATTACCGGACTACCCACTCCTGCATCCTCGATTCCGCTCAGATCCACGTGTAACATGTCCATGGACACGCGCCCCACGAGACGCGTGCGCCTCCCGTTCACCAGTACCGGCGTGCCGGTAGGCGCATGACGAGGATAGCCGTCGGCATAGCCACCGGCCACAACCCCTACTCTCAGCGAACCGCTGGGGCGGAAAGTATGGCCATAGCCGACTCCCTCGCCCGATTTAAGGGTTTGCACTGCGATTATCTTGCTGGATACTGTCATTGCCGGCTGCAAATCCAGCTCTGCGGCTGATGTGCCGGCAACCGGAGAGGCACCATACAACATGATGCCGGGACGAACCCAGTCTGCATGTGTTTCGGGATAGCGCAAAATAGCGGCAGAATTAGCCAGTGAGCGCGGCAAACGCCACCCCTTTCCCGCCGCGTTGAAGCGTTCTACTTGAACGGATACGCTTTCTCCCTTCTGTGGCTCATCGGCACAGGCAAAATGCGTCATGAGAGTAATCTGACCCACCATGGAATTGGAGCGAAGCGTTTCCAGCGCAGCGGCAAATTGCTCAAGCGGAAAGCCCAAGCGGTTCATGCCGGTATTGAGCTTCAAAAAAACGTCTAGCCTGCCCCGAACTCGGGCTGCGGATAGCATTGCGATCTGCTCGCGATTGTGGATGACGGTACTTAAGCGGTATTGCTCGATCCAGGCCAATTCATCGATGTCGAAAAAACCTTCGAGCAGCAATATGGTCTGCCGGTAGCCTGCCTCCCGCAAACGTACGGCAGCGTCCAGTTCGAGCATGGCGAAACCTTCTGCGCCCGCCAGCGCCTCGGCGGCTCGCAACAGGCCATGCCCATACGCATCGGCTTTGATGACGGCCATTACGCGCGAATGGGGAGCATGATGGCGAACCACGGATAAGTTATGCTCGAGCGCGCAAAGATCGATGAGTGCCTTAAGTGGACGTGGCATTGGTATACGCAGGTTTATCAAAATCCCGGCATCAGAGCTGAATCCTTGCCCTGGCGGTTGGAAGCGTTGGCAGTTTCATGATATAAATTTTTCTCTTCGGAATAGCGATGGATGACCATTGTATAATCCACGCCTGAGCTGAAACTGTAATCGGGAGAACAAGTTGAAACGCGGATTTTATACTATCATGGCGGCGCAGTTTTTCTCTTCGCTGGCGGATAACGCGCTGCTGGTGGTCGCCATAGCGCTTCTGGTGGAATTACATGCTCCCGCGTATCTTACGCCGATGCTGAAGTTCGTATTTGTTCTGTTTTATGTGATTCTCGCGCCTTTTGTGGGGGCCTTCGCCGATTCCATGGCGAAAGGGCGCGTGATGTTCATCAGCAATACGATCAAGATCCTCGGCTGCAGTCTGCTTTTTCTAGCATCGCACCAGTACTTCGCCCTCGCCGCTTACGCGGTCGTGGGACTCGGCGCAGCCGCGTATTCCCCGGCCAAGTACGGGATACTCACGGAACTGCTGCCGCCGGAGAAGCTGGTCATCGCAAATGGCTGGATCGAAGGATTAACGGTGGCTTCCATCGTCCTGGGAACAGTATTGGGTGGGCTGCTGATCTCGCCCGCAGTCTCCGCCATGCTTCTGGGGTTCGACCTTCCACTAATTGATACGGGCATTAATACGGTCGCCGAAGCGGGTATTCTGCTCATCGCGGTATTTTATAGCACCGCCGCGATCTTCAATCTGTACATTCCCAATACGGGAGTTGATCACCGCATTCTGAAGAAAAACCCGATGTTTCTGGTGCACGAATTTAGTCACTGCATGAAACTGCTGTGGACGGACAAACTGGGGCAAATTTCGCTTGCCGTGACAACGCTGTTTTGGGGCGCGGGCGCAACCCTGCAATTTATCGTGTTGAAATGGGCCGATGCCGCTCTTGGCTACCCCTTAAGCAAAGCCGCGCAATTGCAAGGCGTTGTTGCCGTCGGGATCGCAGTCGGCGCGGTACTTGCCGCCCGCCTCGTATCGCTACGCCATTCCGTACGGGTGATTCCGCTGGGTATCGCCATGGGTATCGTGGTAATGGCGATGATCCTTGCGCACGATCTTTGGATTGCTATCGGGCTTTTAATGTTGATTGGCGGACTGGCTGGATTCTTTGTAGTGCCGATGAACGCACTGCTACAGCACCGGGGACATATACTGATGGGCGCGGGCCACTCTATTGCCGTGCAGAATTTCAATGAGAACCTGAGCATCCTTGCAATGTTGGCACTCTATGCGTTGTTGGTAAGCTTCGACGTCCACGTTTACACGGTAATCGTTCTGTTTGGTCTTTTCGTGGCAGTGACTATGACGGTGATACGACGGTGGCACCTGCGCAACCAGAGCATTGAGGACTCTCTTCATCTGATCGGCGCTCATAAAGGTCATTGACGATCGCTGCCGGGTCACAGAACGTTTGCGGCTGACAAACACGATGCGCTGTCTGATAACGCTATAAGATAACCGGTCTGTCGGTCAGCTCATTTTGCTGCTCACTCTGCTCTGAGGGAAAATGTTCCCGCAAATGCTCGCCGACAGCCCGGATTCCGGCAATCACTCCTGATTCGAACTTTCCCTGACTGAACGCGCCTTCCATTTCACGGCAGATAAGCTCCCACTTTTCCCTGCCGACTTTCATATTGATACCCCGGTCAGCGACGATTTCGACATCCCGGTCGGCGACCAGTAAATAGATCAGTACCCCATTGTTGTGCTCCGTGTCCCAAACACCGAGTTGGGAAAAAACTTCTATCGCCCTCTCCCGCGCTGGTTGGTCCTTAAGCAAGGACAGAAGCTGCAAACCCGACTCAGCTGCGAAACGGATTTCTCCGCCATGGCTGACTTCAGATGATTCAATGGCCTGCTCAATCGCCACCAACGCAGAAGCGGGGAACAACCGACGCAGCGCCATCCGTCCCGCAGCAAGATGCCGCAGAATGCGCGCTAAGTTCACCTACCACCTTCCCGAGGCGCCGCCACCACCGAACCCCCCGCCGCCGCCACCAAACCCGCCTCCCCCACCAAAGCCACCCCTCCCGCCCATGCCGCCGCCATAACCGCCATACCAGCCTCCCGGCCCTCCTCGCGAAATTCCTCCGCCCGAATTTCCGAACAAGGTCAGAAAGAACGCAAGAATAGCAATAATTATCCCGACGAGAATGGACGAAAAGACCAGCCAGCCTATGAATCCCGCGGCGGCACTTATAACAGTGGAACCGATCACGCGTCCAAATAGGGACTGGAGGATTTTGCCCACGACAATGAGTGCGATAAATACGAAGATAATATTATCCAGAACAACGCCCACCCCGGTAGACACGGTACCGCGTCCTGGCTGAGGTGCCGGCAGCGACTCTCCCTCGATCACGCTCGTCACCCGGTCAATCCCGGCCTCAATCGCGGCTGCGAAATTACCTTGCCTGAGCATGGGAATAATTGTTTCTTCGACTATTCGCTTGGCTACCGCATCTGGAAGTACGCCTTCCAGACCATACCCTACCTCGATGCGAACGGTTCGATCCTGCTTCGCGATAAGTAGCAAAACCCCGTCATCAATGCCCTTTCGTCCCAACTTCCAGGTTTCAGCCACACGAATCGAATACTGTTCAATGGTGTCAGGATGAGTGGTGGGAACAATCAGTACCGCGATCTGGCTACCTTTTTTAGCTTCGAAGGCAGCCAGCTTTTGCTCTAATCGAGCGGTCTCGGTCGGGCTAAGCGTTCCAGTCAGGTCGGTGACGCGGGATCCGAGCGGCGGCACCGCAACTTCCGCCATTGACAGGGAGGTAAAGAAAAACAGAGCGATGAACGCGAGGATTTTTCTTCCAGTGAGAGTCATGTCGGAAAGGTTGAAATGTCGTCAAAAGGAAAAGGTAAGGCGTACATTGGAACCAGGAAGCGCAGCGGGATTAGCCACACATACCAGCAGTCAGCCAATCAGGTATGCTCGACCCGGCCGGCCACCCCGTTTCACCTCCCGCCGTTCGTTTATGGTCTGCTGAAATCGACCTTCGGTGCAGTGGATATTTCCTTCTCGTTTTCCACGGCGAAGCTGGGTTTCACCTTGTAGCCGAAGATCATTGCGGTAAGATTGGTCGGGAACGAGCGCACCACGACGTTGTAATCCTGCACCGCCTTGATATAACGGTTGCGGGCAACGGCAATACGATTCTCGGTACCTTCCAGTTGCGCCTGTAATTCGCGAAAATTAGCGTCGGATTTGAGTTGCGGGTAATTCTCGGCTATCACCAGCAAACGCGATAACGCGCTCGACAGTTCACCCTGAGCACTCTGAAATTTTGCGAACGCCTCGGGGTCGTTGATCAGTTCTGGTGTGGCCTGGATACTGCCGACCTTGGCGCGGGCATTGGTCACGCCCAGGAGTACGTCCTTTTCCTGTGCGGCAAAACCCTTGACTACGTTTACTAGATTGGGAATAAGATCAGCGCGGCGCTGATACTGATTCAGGACTTCAGACCAGCCCGCCCTGATTTGCTCATCGGTAGATTGCAAGGTATTGTAGCCGCATCCGCTCAAGGTCAGCGCAAGAAGCAATGTCACGGTCCGCAACAGATTATTCATGGGTTCGTCTCTGGAAAGCGGTTTCACATAAATTACGTTCCTGAATTAGATGGGGATCAGTTCTCCAATTGCAATAGCGTGGTCATCGTACTTCTGGCAAAGCACAAGTCCTCCCACACCATTGCCTTGGCCGGCAGATTGCGGAGAAGGTATGCCGGATGGTAAGTGACGATGACGGGTATATCCAGATATTGATGAAGCCTGCCGCGCAGGCTTGAGAGACTGGCATTGGTATGCAGCAGATTGCTGGCGGCAGTTTTCCCCAGTGCAATGATCAGCTTGGGGCGGATGAGCTCAATTTGTCGCGCCAGGTAAGGCTCGCAACGGTCCGCTTCGTCGGGAGCGGGTTCGCGGTTGCCGGGCGGGCGGCATTTTACGATGTTTGTGATAAAAACATTCCGGCCGCGTTTCAGATCGATAGCGGCGAGCATGTTGTCAAGCAGATGGCCAGCCGGCCCAACGAACGGTTCTCCAGTCGCATCTTCCTGGGCACCCGGGCCTTCTCCCACGCACAGCCAGTCCGCGTTTGGGTCGCCGACGCCAAATACGGTACGAGAGCGCGACTCGCACAATGGGCATGCAACGCAACCAGCTACGCTCGCCTGAAGCTGTTCCCAACCCATCCGCAGAATTTCTGCACGCCGCTCTTTAAGCACATCGACGTGGGACGTATCGGCTTGTCTCGAGCCTGTCTGAACAGCAGAATCTTCGATTGCTGTCGGGCGGATATCAACCGCCTCAGGCCGGCCGGCAGCCCTGGCTCGCCACAATGGCGTCAAGCCCAACTCGTCGAGCAACAGCTTGCGCCTCGCGTGCCTGGGGTCGCCTGTGCTCATAATACCAGCTCCATCACCAACGAATCTTCCCGGCCCCCCATTGCGGGATAATAACCCCTGCGTTTGCCGATCTGCCTGAACCCGAGCCGCTCGTATAGCCGGGCAGCCGAGCGGTTGGACTCCCGCACGTCCAGAAACATTGTCCGCGCAAGGCGCTCGCGCGCAATGTGGATAAATTCCCGCAACAACCTTTCGCCCCAGCCCTTCCGTTGCGACCCTGAGGCGATACTGAGCGTCAGCAGATGGGCTTCTTCGGCCCCAATCGTCATGACGCCGTATCCGAAGACCTCCCCACCCTGTTCCAGAACAAGGCAATGATAGCCGGATTCAATTGAATCGCTGAAGTTGCCGCGCGTCCAGGGGAAAAGAAAAACTTCACGTTCGATGGCGACCACCGCATCAAGATCAGTCGGAATCATTCGCCTGATTCGCGGCATCTCCTGCAGTTGGGCGCTCATCGCTCCTTCTCCTTCAGAGCTACTTTATTTCGGACATAAAGTGGAGCGGCATCGGCAGGATCGATACCCAGCCCTGCTGCGAAACGGGGCGCTGCCAGTTCAACCATCGCCCGCGCATGGGGCCGCAGCCCGGGCACAATGTGGCGAACCTGTCCGCGATAACGGTCGAGCAAAACTTTATCATACAAGTCAAAACCACTGCCGCAACCCGTCCATTCGGTACCCTGAACCAGAGGCGCATTGCCCGGCTGGCACAGAGCGGGCTCGCTTACCGATCGCCATCCTGCTGCCGTCTTTTCGTAGGCTGCATGATAAATCTCGCTCATGCGCGCGTCTAGCACGGCAATGACTGACTTTCCTCCAGCCTCGTGCGCCAAGGCTTCCAACGTGCATATGCCCATCACCGGCAAGCCCACGCCAAACGCCAGACCCTGCACTACCCCGCAAGCGATGCGCAGGCCGGTGAAGGAACCCGGTCCGGCACCAAAGGCGATACCGCCCAGCTGTGCCAGTGTCAGCCCGGCCTCATTCAGTATCCGCTTTACCATTGGCAAAACCAGTTCCGAGTGCCGCTGTCCGGCAAGAAGCTCCTGGCTCGTTATTTCGCCATCCAGCAGCGCAACCGAACAGTATTCGGTGGACGTATCGATTGCGAGAATTTTCAACGCGTGTAAAAAAAATGAAAAATTAGGTTGATTTTATGCACCTTTTGGATGGAAACTTGTACTGCGAACTTACTGTCCTTATTAAGGCTGAGTCGCGTCCTTCCACTTTATCATATCGCATGGAGGAGTCATGAGCATCACGTGGATTCTCGTCGCAAACGCAAGCGCAGCTTATCTTTATGCAAATTACGGACCCAAGAAGGGACTACAGAAACTCAAGGAATTCAGGCACGACGCCAGCCGGGAAAAAAGGGTTGATCTCGTTTCTGATCGTCCCGGACACAACAGAAATAACGGCAACGGCCGCGGCTCTTATGTACCTGCCACCGATCCGAAACAAAATGAAGCTCAGAATTTTGCCTCGCGGCTTGCGCGGGAACTTGAGCACGGACGCACCACGAACAGCTACCACCGCTTAATCCTCGTTGTATCAGCGCCATTCATCGGCCTGATCAATAACAACCTGGGCAGCCATGTGCGCAACCTGGTAAGCGATACCTTTGAAAAGGATTACACTCGAACCAGCGAGAAAAATCTGGCAAGACGATTGGAAACCTGTATTTACCTCTGATATTTATTCCAATGACCAGCGGCCAACAGGAGCATAAGCAGAGCCGCCGCTGGTCTGTTGCGATTTGACAAGCAACCATTCCCTTGCCCGCCAGGTAATCGGCTCGGGCAACTCAGGCAAACTCCGGCAGAGAGCGTTTCTCATCAATGTAATGTGCGGCGCGTAAGGCCTTCGCTCCACCGAAAATCCGGCGGCTGAGACGCCATTTTTTAACCTCGTCACCAGATTGGAAAGTTCCGCGGGAACTTCGCGGGATGCAAGGTAAACGATGTGATTGTGTTTCCAGCAGCCGATTTCTTCGATACTAAAATCAAAAGCCCGCGCTCCGGAATTCCTGATTTCATCCGCCACCTGGCATAGTGCTGCAAGCCCGTCAGCATCAACCTCACCCAAAAACACCAGCGTAAGGTGAATGTTTTGCAGTTTAGTCTTCCGGCCGCCGCAGCGCGCCTCCAGCTGCAACTGTTCTATCAGCTTGCCCAGTTGCTTTTGCGTTTTATTGTCAGGCCAAATTGCAAAAAAAACACGAGCAGTTTGTTTCCTGATGGCATTACTTTTCTCGGTCGTCTGCATGATCCATCCGTGAAATCAGGCATACCGCTTCAGCCTCGATCCCCTCGCCCCGGCCAACGGGACCCAGACGCTCGGCCGTCTTGGCCTTGACATTGATGTCCCCGGCTTCCATTCCGAGATCCTGGGCAATATTGCCCACCATCCCAGCGATGTGCGACGCCATTTTCGGGGCTTGGGCAATGATGGTCGCATCAATATTGGTTACTTTATATCCATGCTCCATCAACAGACGTCCCACGCTTTGCAGCAGCACCCGACTGTCGATATTCTTGTAACGTGGATCGGTGTCCGAGAAATGACGGCCAATATCCCCCAGCGCGGCTGCTCCGAGAAGCGCATCGCAAACTGCGTGGAGCAGCACGTCCGCGTCCGAATGCCCAAGAAGACCCTTCTCGTGGGGGATATCGACCCCGCCGATGATAAGCTTGCGGCCTTTAACCAGCTGATGCACATCGAAACCTTGCCCGATTCTGAATTTGCTCACTATGCCTTCTCTCCGCTCTACTTCGGCAAGCCCGTACGAAGCCGCAGCCGCTGCCGTTTTAATTATCAACGATCCTTAAGTATCAATTCGGCCAGGGCCAGGTCCTGGGGGTAGGTCACTTTCAGATTGCGCACATCGCTTAAAACGAGCTTGGGGTGAAGGCCGAGCGCCTCAATTGCGCCCGCATCGTCGGTCATCGCTGCACCGCCACTCATGCTCAAAGCCTCCAGCAGCAACTTGAAACGAAACATCTGGGGGGTTTGCGCCTGCCATAACTTTTCCCTGGATTCTGTGCGTTCAACGCGACCATTGGGATCGCTGCGCTTCAGCGTATCGGCCACCGGAACAGCGAGCAGCCCGCCCACCTCATCGTCAGCCAACTCATCCATCAATTTGTCGAGCTGTGCGTTTCCCAAGCATGGTCGCGCCGCATCATGTACCAGTACCCAGTCGTTATCCGCAATGGATGATATCAGGCGGGCAGCGCCAAGACCGTTGAGGACGCTTTCGGCTCGGGTTGCGCCTCCGCATTCGAGAACCACCAGCTTGGGCGAAAATTCCGACCAGTCGTGCTGAACCCATTCCCTGTCGCCAGGTGCAAGCACTACGAAAACAGCGGATATTCGCGGGGAGTCGCAAAGCGTGCGCAAGGTATGGGAAATCATGGGTCTGCCGGCCAGTGGCAGATATTGCTTGGGAAGTTCGTCTCCCATGCGCGAGCCATAACCGGCCGCGGGGATGAGTGCAAAGAAATTCGACATTGCCTGACAGAGATATGAGCTGGACTTGCGGATAATCCGGGCGCTCTTTGAACCAAAGAGTACAACAGTACCTGATGACGGGTTCGGCCTTCTATAAATTACAGAACGTCAGCTCGAACGCCACATCTTCTTCATATATTTTGGTTTTCTGTTTTGCGCCCGAAATGACGAACCGAATATTGAGCGCATACTTGTTGGCGCTGATTTCCGGCACGCACGGCAAACTCTCATCCACCTTCAGGCACAGCATATGAGCCACGCGCCCTGATCCCATCTGTTGAAACACGCCCTTGCGAGCGGTGTGGCGAGACGTTTTACCGCTATTTCGCAACAGATGCAATACAATACTGAAGCCGTTTTCCAGCGGCAGCAACGGGGTAAGCCATTCGTTGAGATCGGCGCGACGCGCTGCCGGGTCCTGATGTAGCCAGTAATGATAGGACGGAAGGTCGAATTCGCATGCGCCCCCCGGTATGCCGACCCGCTGCTTGATGCTCATCAACCACTCGTTGTCGCGCATGTGCTCCCCAGCCTTGCCGGGCATGTTGAGCATGCTTTGAGAGGCCGTCTGGATGTTATCCATTACCTGGTTTAACACGCCCTCCGCGACATCCGGACTCCGGCGAAGCACCTCCAGCGCGTGTTTCTGGCGCTCCAATTCCTGCAAGATATCCGATTTCATATCTGCGCGACTGGTTACATCCAGAATTTCAAACAGCGTGACAAGCGCGGAGTGATGCTCAAAAGTGTCGTCTTGCTCGGAAAAGAAGGACACTTTGTCAAACAGGTCCTCAAGCCGCAGCAACGTGCGGATGCGCTCATTGAGAGGATGTTCGTAACAGATCACGATTGCGGGGCCAGCAACGGGGTAAAACAGGGAAGGATATCCGATATTGCCCGATAAAACATTATTTTACAACCAAATTGCCGCGTGATAAACGGACGCGAGCGCAGGAATTCAGCAGCTGGCGGCCAAAGCGATATATTTCCAATGCACTGCGTCGACCTGCCGCTCCAGATGCAACAGGTCCGCATCGTTGACAACTACTTCGTCCGCCTGTGCCAATCGTTCCTCGCGCGAAAGCTGTGTGGCCATGATGGTGCGCACGGTCTTCTCGTCCATACCGGGGCGAGTGGTCGCGCGGGCAATCTGAGCGCATTCACTGCAATCCACCACAAGCACGCGTCGAATCATCCCCCGGTAACTCCCGGTCTCAAGCAAGAGCGGCACAACGATGATCGTGTAGGGTGTAGAGAGCAGCCCCACGCAGCGGGCCGCCTCAGTTCGAATGAGAGGATGCAGGATGGCTTCGAGCTTGCGCCGCGAGTTACTATCGCGAAATACCAGCTCGCGCATCTCTTTGCGGTTCAGCCCTCCTTCCGGAGTGAGGAAATTTTCGGAGAAAGCCTGCCGAATCATCGAAATCGCGGCGCCTCCCGGCTGGGTAAGCTGATGCGAGATCGCATCCGTATCCACAACGCCCGCGCCCAGCGCCGCAAAACGCGTGGCCGCGGTCGTCTTACCGCTGCCAATGCCGCCTGTGAGCCCAACCACGAAGGACATCGCTAAATCCAGCTGAAATAGACGTGATTAATTTCGTTACCCCAGAACAGCGCCACCATAGCCCCACCTGCAAGAAATGGCCCAAACGCGATGGGGGTGTGGTATCCATGTCTTGTAACCATGATCAGGCCTAAACCGACGATGACTCCTGTCACTGAGGAAAACAAAATCACCAGCGGCAGCATTTGCCACCCAAACCATGCGCCTATCACCGCGAGAAGCTTGAAATCGCCACACCCCATACCTTCCTTTCGGGCTATCAATCTATAGCCGTGGTATACCAGCCATAACGAAAGAAAACCCGCAATGGCGCCTACGACTGCAGAGTGGATGTCGGTAAAGCCGTTACTCAGATTAACCAGTAGCCCGCACCATAACAGAGGCGAGGTGATGACATCGGGCAACAGTTGGGTATCCATATCGATAAACGCCAACGTGATCATTGCCCATGTAAAAACCAAAGCGGCGCAAGCAGCAAATCCGAAACCAAAATGCCAGGCGATGAAGGCGCTGAGAAAGCCGGTCAATAGTTCCACAACCGGATAGCGCGCGGAAATAGGCACACCGCACCGAGAACACCGGCCCCTTAAAATCGCGTAACTTGCAAGCGGGATATTTTCGAGCGCGCCTATCCGGTGACCGCAATGAGGGCAGGAGGAACGGGGGATGACGATGTTATAAGGAGGCAGTGCCTCTACCAGCTCCCCCCGGAACTCAGCACACCCCCGTCGCCAGTTCCGTTCCAGCATCTTGGGCAAGCGGTAGATAACCACATTCAAAAAGCTGCCGACCATCAAGCCAAAGATGGTACAAAACGAAACAAAAAAAATCTCAGAGCTTTGCAAGCCTTCTATCAGGGACATTAACGAACCTATAACCAACCTCAGGAGTTTAGCAGCAGAGGAGCCTCGACACTTGGTACGCTTGCGCCTGGGCGCAAGTCCGATTGCTCATGAAGGATTTCGCGGGGGATCCACCCACAGGCTCCCTTCCCTTGCGCATTGGAACACGGATGAGCTATTAACCTCCGTGCACAGGGCCTGGTGGTACCCCCGGGAAAATTCGCACGACCTTGACCACTCGATCCTGAGTCTGAACGATCTCCACCGGATAACCGGCGATTTTAAGGCTGGTGCCGGCCTCGGGTATGTCCTGGAAGTATTCGAGAATAAGGCCGTTGAGCGTCTTTGGCCCACCCAGAGGCAAGTTGAGGCCAAGCTTGCGATTGAGATCTCGAAGCAGGCTGCTGCCTTCCACAATTATGCTGCCGTTTTCCTGCTTCAGGAATGCGGCATGCGATGGCGAATGCGTGGTAAATTCTCCAATAATTTCTTCAACGATGTCGTCGAGGGTTACCAATCCCATCCACTCGCCGTACTCGTCAACGATGAGCCCCACCCGCTCGCGGTTTTCCTGGAATAATTGCAACTGTGAAAACAGCGGCGTTCCGGAGGGAACAAAGTAGGGCTCGCGCGTGATTTTGCCTAGCGTCGCCGCGGTGATGTCGCCACTTCTCATCTGGTTGAGCACCTTGCGCGCATGAATGATGCCCACCACGTTGTCCAGCGTCCCCCGATATACCGGCAAGCGTGTGTGATAACACGTCAACAGCTGGTTCTGGATGGTTACATCATCAGCATTGAGATCTATCGCCTCGATCTGGCCACGCGGCACCATTACGTCATCGACCGTGATCGTTTCCAGATCGAACAGGTTCAGCAACATGCTCTGGTGTTTCTTGCGGATGAAGTGCCCCGCTTCCAGCACCATGGTCTTGAGTTCTTCCATGCTGATCTTTTGCGTCGCATCCTCAGCCTGCGGCTTTAAGCGCAAAATGGTGAGCAATAACTTGACGAACAGGTTGATAAACCAGACTACCGGATAAAAAAGCTTCAGCAACGGTGTCAGCACGTAGCTTGACGCCAGCGCAATGCGATCAGGATAGGCAGCTGCGATCACCTTGGGCGTAATTTCGCTAAACACAAGAATGGCGAAGGTGACAGCTACCGTACCCAATAGAAGCGCCAGATCGCTGTGGCCGAAGAGCACGGAGACAATAACCGCGACCAGTGTAGCGGAGGCCGCGTTCAACAGATTGTTGCCAAGCAGTATGACGCCGAGAAGCCGGTCAGTATTCTCCAACAGCCGGCTGGTCAAACGGGCGCCGCGGTGTCCTTCTTTCGCAAGATGCTTCAACCGGTATCGGTTGAGGGCCATCATACTGGTCTCGGAAAGGGAAAAAAATGCTGAAAGAATCAATAGGACAGCCAGTACTGTCAGCAGTACATACAGCGGCAACTCTTCCAAGGGGAAACGCCTTTATGCAAATAGAAAGGGAGAGAACAAGATACAGGTTACCGGATCGACGCATGGCCGCGCCGCCGCATCGCCCGGCGGAGCGGTGGCTCGCGGAGATACGTACGGTATTGCAGCGGGAGCGCCCATCGCGGCGTTCCCGCATCGCCCTCGCCCGGCTTTCTTGAAATCTGCCGGGAAGGCGCGGTTGTTTTCCCCTGTTCGCTTTGGCCGCAGAGCTGACGAAGCAGACCACTCGGGTAGCTCCATATCTTTCATTTGCGATGGCACCGCGGAGTCATATGTTTCTCCTTCGCACGGGGCAGAGCACGGACCCTTCGTCGTGTTTCTCACGATCGTCCCAATTTTACCGTTTTCACCCACATGGATAAATCCGGAGATTGGTTAGCACTTAGCGTCGCAAAATCACTTCCAGCACGAATTTGCTACCCAGATAGGCGAGCAACAGGATAATAAACCCGGCAAGGGTCCAACGGATGGCAATACGTCCGCGCCAGCCATAAAATTGGCGACCCGCCAATAGGGCAGCGAATACACACCAGGAAATGATGCCGAATAACGTCTTGTGGGTAAATTTGAGCGGCTGACCGAATACCTCCTCCGAAAATACGATCCCGCTGATGAGTGTCAGCGTCAGCAGTATGAATCCCACCCAGATGATGCGGAACAGTAGCGTTTCCATTGTCAAAAGAGGGGGCAGATTGGTCATTACGGACGGCATTGCCGGGTGATGCAGGCGGTGTTCCACCGCTGCCATGAGGAGGGCATGAAGCGCGGCAATGGTGAGAAGGCTGTACGCCAGCATCGCGATCGAGATGTGCGCCTTGAAGGCCGGGAGTTCCGTATTTGCCAGTGGTCGCAGGGAGGGAAACACGAGGGGAAGCAGTACCGCAATTGCTGCCACTGGCGCGACCAGGGTTTGCAACCCTTCCAGGCGATAGAAAAAACCTGACGCCCAGTAAATCACGGCGGTAAGCCATACAATGGAAGAAACCGCGCTACCGACGCCAAAATTTAATCCGGCACCAGCAAATATGGAGTCATAAAGGGTATAGCCGTGCAGCGCCAAGGGCACGAGAATGACATAACGGTCCCATCCGGCACTTATGGCTTCGCCACCCGCCAATTTCGCGGGGGCGTGCCATCGAGTGCGCCAAAAGTGCCACCCGATCAGTGCGTACAGCAGGAAGGCGGCGAGATACGCTAGAATACCGGACATTGATATTGCGGGCTAAAGCAGGAGTCCGTTTAGTCTACACGAATTTTTCTAGAGAGGCATTTTGCATGTTCGACAATCTTACCAACCGGCTCTCCGGGGTTATCAAGACGCTCAGGGGCGAAGCGCGGCTAACGGAAGACAATATCCAGGACGCGTTGCGTGAAGTGCGTATGGCACTGCTGGAGGCCGATGTCGCATTGCCGGTAGTCAAGGACTTCATCGCGAAGGTCAGGGAAAAGGCTGTGGGCAAGGATGTGGTTGGCAGCCTTACACCCGGTCAGGCTCTCGTGGGTGTCGTCCATCAGGAACTGATCACCCTTATGGGGAGGGAAAGGGCTGACATTAACCTGTCGACGGTGCCCCCAGCGATCATCCTTATGGCTGGGCTGCAGGGCGCGGGAAAAACGACCAGCAGCGGCAAGCTTGCAAAGTGGTTGATGGAACAGAAAAAGAAAAAGGTAATACTCGTTTCCTGCGACACCTATCGCCCTGCGGCTATTCAGCAACTGGAGTTGCTTGCCCAACAAACCGGCGCGGATTTCTTCCCGGTCCAAAAAGGGCAACAGCCAAAAGAAATTGCGGCGGCCGCGTTGAATTTTGCACGTACGCATTTCCATGACGTAATGATCGTTGACACAGCGGGACGACTGGCCATCGATGAGGCGATGATGCAAGAGATCCGTGAGCTGGAAACGCTTTTGCACCCTATCGAAACGCTGTTCGTCGTGGATGCGATGCAGGGGCAGGACGCGGTGAACACTGCCCGCGCATTTGCCGAGGCGCTGCCGCTGACGGGAGTGATTCTTACCAAACTCGACGGCGACGCCAGGGGCGGCGCGGCACTGTCGGTGCTGCACGTTACCGGTAAACCGATCAAATTCGCCGGCGTTGCGGAAAAATTGACAGGCCTCGAGCCATTTCACCCCGATCGCATGGCGTCGCGCATTCTCGGCATGGGGGACGTGCTGGGTTTGATCGAGGAAGCGCAGCGCGGCGTAGATCAGCATGAAGCGGAAAAACTTGCAAAAAAGATGAAATCGGGCAAAAGCTTCGATCTGAACGATTTCAAAATGCAGTTTCAACAGATGAGAAACATGGGCGGCATGGGCGCCGTCATGGATAAACTGCCGGCGCAACTGAGCCAGGCCGCCCAGAATGTGAAAATCGACGACAAGGTGATGGGTCGCACCGAGGCTATTATCAATTCCATGACGCCTCAGGAACGCGCTAAACCCGAAATTCTGAAAGCATCGCGGAAACGCCGCATCGCCACAGGGGCGGGTGTCTCCGTGCAGGAAGTCAACCGCTTACTGGCGCAATTCGAGCAAGCGCAGAAGATGATGAAAATGATGAGCAAGGGCGGGATGACTAAAATGCTTCGAGGATTGAAGGGAATGCTGCCGGGAATGCGGTAAAAGCCATCCCGGATCACTCCGCTGGGGGTACTTTCTCAAGGCCTGCCACCTTCGCGCCGGCCGCGATATTTCTGGTTCCGAACCAGCCGAGATTCGTCTCAAGCGCGTACTTTGCCACGCCTGCGGAACGATGTACCGTTGCCGTGCGAGGCATCATGTCCGCGATGTTGAGAATCACTCCCTTTTCATCCAGAAAGGCGACACTCAACGGAATATCCGTATTCATCATCCACATACTATGCTGTCCAGCCTGTGGAAATACAAACAGCATCCCGCTGCCTTCATGCAGCGATTGACGAAACATCAATCCACGCGCACGCGCAGCGTGGGTATTCGCGACCTCGACGGAAAGAACATGGCCTGAAACCTTGAGTTGGCGTAGTGGCAACTCGGCGCTGACCGCCCCGGAGAACAAAAAACAGACTAAAAGGACTGAAAGGCACCGCATCAATGCTTCCCGGTGCTGCCAAAGCCGTTTGAACCCCGGTCACTTTGCTCGAAATCATTTACCACGTTGAAAGCAACCTGTACCACCGGCACGATCACAAGCTGCGCAATCCGCTCCAACGGGTTTAGCAGGAAAGGAACTTTCCCACGGTTCCAGCAGGACACAAGTATCTGTCCCTGATAATCCGAATCGATCAAGCCGACCAGATTCCCCATCACGATCCCATGTTTATGGCCTAGACCGGAACGCGGAAGCACGAGCGCCGCGAGTCCGGGATCGGCAAGATGCATGGCGATCCCGCTGGGGATGAGATTCGCTTCCCCGGGTTCAAGGGTCATCACATGCTCAATGCAGGCCCGCAAATCGAGCCCGGCGGAACCAGGCGTCGCATAGGTCGGAAGCAGTCTTTCGAGCCGCGGGTCCAGAACTTTCACATTTACTTTTTTTAACATGGTTCGGTCAGGCATTTTTCTTCTGCATTGATGCGATGTGTTTGACCAGACGCCGAGCCTGCACGAGCTTCGGCGCTTCCGGTAAGAAATGTCTGCCCGAGTCATCCAGGAGGGTCAATTCACATTCCTCGGACCCGATGGCCTCCTGGGCCAAATTCGCGACCAGCAGAGGCAACCTCTTCTTGCGGCGCTTCGCCTCAGCGTTCTCCTCCAGATTTTCGGTTTCCGCAGCAAATCCCACGCAAAAAGGCGCGTGCGGAAGACCCGCCGCGTACGCCAGAATGTCCTGGTTGGGCGTAAGCTCCAAAGTGATATTGCTACCCGTTTTCTTGATTTTCTGTCCGCTGACGCGTATGGCGCGATAATCGGCTACGGCCGCGACGCTCACAAAAATGTCGGCCTGCGAGATCTCATTTTTGACAACCGCCACCATATCTTCGGCGCTCGTCACGCTGAGGAACTTTAAAGCTGAAGGGGGCTGCAGGCACACCGGCCCGGAAACGAGAATGACCTCGGCTCCCGCGTCCCGTGCCGCACGCGCTATAGCATAACCCATCTTGCCGGAGCTTAAATTCATGATTCCCCGGACTGCGTCGATCGCCTCGTACGTAGGGCCGGCGGTCACGAGTACCCGCTTACCCTGTAACAGCCTGGGCTCAAAAAAAGCGCGCACCGACTCAGCGAGTTCATATGCTTCCAGCATGCGCCCGATACCGGTCTCGCCGCATGCCTGGGGGCCGCTGCCTGGCCCAAGTATCGTTAATCCGTCACGCTCCAGCATATCGATGTTGCGCTGCGTCGCGGCGTTTTCCCACATTTGCCTGTTCATCGCCGGCGCGATCAGCAAAGGACAGTCGCGCGCGAGACATAGTGTTGAGAGCAGATCATCGGCGAGACCATGCGCAAGCTTGGCAATAAAATCCGCGCTTGCGGGGGCAATCAGAATAGCGTCTGCGTTGCGCGAGAGATCGATATGCGCCATGCCATTGGGCAAACGCTCGTCCCAGAGCTCGGTCAACACCGGCTTTCCGGTCAATGCCTGCAAGGTCGCTGTGCCGACGAAATGGCAGGCCGAACGGGTCATCACCGCCTGCACGTCCACCCCGTCATGCATGAGAAGTCGCGCCAGTTCGGCGGCCTTATATGCCGCCACCCCGCCGGTCAGGCCGAGGATCAGCCTGATCCGGGGCAAGGATGTATCAGTCATTTAAAGGAATCGATTTGCGGAGAAGCTCAAGTTTAACCCAGAAACGACGTTTCATTGCAGTGGCGGCGCGGTGTGCCGATAATACCTTAATAGCGTTGGCGAACTTCCCACATCATGGCAATTCCAGACTGGCCCGAATCTGAACGTCCACGCGAGAAACTGCTAAAAAATGGCGCTGCCAACCTTTCCGATGCGGAACTTCTCGCGATATTCCTGCGCACGGGCATTGCCGGAAAAAGCGCAGTCGATCTGGCACGAGAACTACTCACTTGCTTTAATGGCTTGACCGGGTTGTTCTCGGCAGATCAAATCGCTTTTTGCGCAGTACCTGGAATGGGGCCGGCAAAATATGCCCAACTACAGGCAGTTCTGGAAATGGCCCGACGTGCGCTTGAAGAGAAAATGAAAAGCGGCGACGCCATGAGTTCGCCCCAGTCGGTGCGCGACTATTTACGTCTCACTCTTCAGGGCAAAAAGCACGAGATTTTTGTAGGCATTTTTCTCGACGCGCAGAATCGCACTATCGCCGCCGAAGAATTATTCAAGGGGACGCTTACCCAAACCAGCGTATACCCGCGCGAGGTGGTGAAAAGAGCCCTCCATCATAATGCCGCTGCGATAATTTTCGCACATAACCATCCCTCTGGGCTCGCGGAGCCAAGCCGGGCAGACGAGATGCTGACTCAATCGCTGAAGCAGGCGCTTGCGCTGGTGGATGTGAACGTGCTGGACCATTTTATTGTGGGCGGAGGAACGGCCATGTCCTTTGCCGAGCACGGATTGATATGAATTGAGGAAATGCGTGATTCGGGTTATAATGTTTGTTTAGGATTTTGGAGCACCATCATGGCACGAGTATGCGAAGTCACCGGAAAGAAACCTGTTACCGGTCACCATGTTTCCCATGCGAACAACAAGACCAAGCGTCGCTTTCTGCCCAATCTGCAGCACCGTCGCTTCTGGGTTGAGAGCGAGAAGCGCTGGATCAGTCTGCGTTTGTCTAATGCTGCGCTGCGCACCATAGACAAGAATGGCATTGACGCAGTGCTTGCTGAAATGCGGGCGCGGAAACAGCATGTAACCAACCAATAAGACAGTTTCTAGGCTGGGGAATATAAGGACACATTAATATGCGAGAAAAAATAAAGCTTGAATCTTCCGCGGGAACAGGTCACTTCTACACGACCACGAAGAACAAGCGTACGACGCCCGAGAAGATCGAGATTCTTAAATTCGATCCGGTAGTGCGCAAGCACGTCAAGTACAAGGAAACGAAACTCAAGTAATATCTGTCGTCACCGACAGGGGGATAAGGCCGGCCAATGAGCAAGCCCGGATAAGCCAAGAGAACCCATCGAACGAGTCGGCAAAGTATTCAACCAGAAAAAAAACCCGCCACTGGCGGGTTTTTTTATTTAAGCCTGTTGCTTAATTATGCGTAGCAACGGAGTCTGCGGGAAAAATTTTGCAGAACTTCGATGCCGCTTTCCTCGGCACGATGGCACCAGTCCTCTAACTGCTTCACCAGTTCATCCTTGGACATGGTCGAGCGTTGCCATACTGCCGTGAGTTCCTCACGCATTTTATAAACCTTGTCCAGCGTCGTAGTCTTGCTCAGCACCAGATTCAGTTTTACGCGCTCTTCTTCTTGCAAAGTTTTGGAATCGGCAAGCACCCAGCGTTTAAGGGTAGAGCGGTCGACGTCAAGAGACGCTTCTTTCAGATGGTCGATTTCTTTTGCAAGAGTATGTTTCAGAAACTGTGCATACTTTGCCAGGACTTCGTAGCGATGGGAAATGACCGCCTGCAGCGTATCAAGGTCGCATTTCGTTTTTGCGGCATCGAGCCGTAGTTTTGGTGCGACCTTCTTGACTTGAGCCAGCCCCAAAGTCTCAAGTATGCATATATACATCCAGCCGATGTCAAACTCGTACCATTTATTGGACAAACGGGCGGAGGTGGCATACGCGTGATGATTATTGTGCAATTCCTCCCCGCCGATGAGAATTCCCCAGGGAACAACATTACGGCTTGCGTCTTCTGCCTGAAAATTGCGATAACCCCAGAAGTGGCCTACGCCGTTAATGATACCGGCTGCAAAAATCGGAGCCCATGCCATCTGTATGGCCCAGATGGTCAATCCGATGGGGCCGAACAGGATGAAATTGATGATCAGCATCAGCGCGACGCCTTTACGACTGTGCTTGTAGTAGAGATTCCGCTCCAGCCAGTCGTCCGGGGTGCCGTGACCATATCTTTCCAGCGTTTCCTTGTTCTTGGCTTCCGCCCGGTATAGTTCCGACCCTTCTCTAAGGACCTTCCTGATACCAACAACCTGCGGGCTGTGAGGATCATCCACAGTTTCGCACTTGGCGTGGTGCTTGCGATGTATCGCCGTCCACTCCTTGGTCACCATACCCGTGGTAAGCCACAGCCAGAAACGGAAAAAATGGCTGGGCAACGGATGCAATTCCAGCGAACGGTGAGCCTGATGGCGGTGTAAATATATCGTGATGCCGGCGATTGTTATGTGGGTAAGACCCAGGATAACCAGAACGTAGCCCCACCAGGGTAAGTCGATCAGACCTAAAGTCATGTATTTACAAACCTTTTTTGAATAAATTACCGAAGGAAAACCATACGGGAATGTAAAGAAAAATGAGCGAATAGTCAAGAAATACTATTGCTCGTTTTTCCGGGGAATTACGACCTCTAGCGGGTAAAACGTCCGGGAAAACCGCGGAATGAACTGTCCAGTATCAAAGACCGCATCTACTTGTGTTGGTTCAATAATTTCTTGAAGTCAATACGGGTCGATTCGATGGTCGCAGCCTTCAACGTTCTTCGCATTTGCCCAAGCGCGGTCGTATGTCGGCTGTTGGTCATCGCGGCGCTGCAATCCGACGGGACGAGAATTTCAAAACCACGCAAATACGCGTCATTCGCGGTGAACAAAACGCACGAATCGGTAGTGAGGCCGCAAAGAATTAATTTCCGAGCATGCAGATCCCGCAGTAAGAGATCCAGTGGAGTCTGAAAAAAACCCGAGTGCCTGGGCTTGAGAACGAAATAATCGTCCCGTTGTGGAACAAGTTGCTTGGCTATCGGAGCACCTCGTACGCCATCTCTCACGCAACTGGAAATGAGATGCTTGAAATCGGACTGCCACTGCCCAAAATTGTCATTCACATACACACAGGGCACGCCGTTGATTTTTGCTTCAAGCTTCAGCCGCGCAATATTCCCCGCAGCAGGCACAGCAGCGGCGGATAGCTTGTCTCCGTCCTCGAATTCCAGATCGTTGATGACATCAATAAGGAGGAGCGCAACAGCACATTCGTGGAGCACGCATTCGTCATTCATTGCCAGATCACGTTCCTTGTTGTTTTAGGTAACCGCAAACGTATTGAGGGGGTTCATACCGGCTTGGCCACCATTAGATAAAACACGACAACCAGCGCAAAAAATGCCGGAATGCCGAGTGCAATCCAGAGCCGGAAATACCGCCAATACGACGCGGGCAAATGGGTGTTGCTATCGCGGGCCTCGGCCGCCAGCCGCTGCATTTTTATTTGCAACCAAACGACGGGGAGCCAGCAGGCCGCGGCTAACAGGTACAGGCCTATCGACCAGGAGATCCAGCGGGCCGTGAGAGGGATACCGGCGAGGTAGATGAGATAAAACCCGGTAAGGGGCTGAATAACGATGGTGGTTGCGGTAAACAGCCAGTCTGCGGTCACTACGTTTTTCCCCACCGCTGCCACAATCGGGGGACTCCTTGTCAGAGTCGCGCAAATCATATAGTAGGCTGTGCCTATACCCGTGCCGAAGAGTAAGGTTGAAGAGAGAATATGCAGCCATTTTGCGGTGATGTAATCCATTACCGCTTCTCCAACTCGTACAACACCAGGATTGCGGCCAGGATAGGCAGATTTTTTATCAAAGGTCCGAAGGGATGCAGCCAGAACTCGGGGAGATAAAACGTTATGGTAACGGTATAGAGACCGATGAGCGTCGCCTGCGCTATCCACAGAAATTTTCGACGACGTAAAAACAGCGTTCCCAAGCCGAATGCAAAATCCAGAGCGGCGGCGCCATAAAGAGCTATGGGCGCGAGGCTGCTGCCCGTGATTCCTACTCGCGCGAGCATCGCATAGCTGTCTTCGACCGGATAAACGCCCATCGACACGACGCCGGCGACAAGCCAAACCGCCGCGAGGGACACGCGCAGCACGAGTTCGAGCCACTCCATCAGCGCTGACGTCCGTGATTCCCTTGCGCTCCAGGGGGACGTGAATTCGCTCACCGGCTTGGGGGCTCGACCCAGAAGATTCCTGGTCGCGCCCGGATCAGCGGTGTTTCCCCGCTGAAGCATCCTCCATGTGTCGAGGTCAAGCATCCCTTTCCCGGACCACTGGCCAATTTGCGCTGAAATATCGACCAGAGCAGCAGGGATATGCATAAATTTGCCCGGGCCCAACCCCATGGAGTGGCGCAATTCATCCAGATAGCGCTGCAGCGTAACGGGTTCGGGACCAACAAGCGGGACGCGCTGCCCCAGATATCGCTCTGTTTCCACCAACCGTACCACCGCTCGGATTAGATCGTCGATGTGAATCGGCTGAATTGCCTGATCACCGGCGCCCGGCAACGGAATCAAAGGCAAGCTTGCCATCATATTGAATACCCTGGCGCTGGTCCCCCCCGGCCCATACACAAGTGACGGCTGTACCACCACCGCCTTCTTCGACGACGCCAGCAAGGCATCATCCGCGGCCTTTTTGCTGAGATGATATCGACTGCTTGCTCGCTCATCCGCTCCCAACGCGGAAATCTGCACGACCTTGACGCCGGCGGCGGCGCTGGCTGCAAAAAGCGCTCGCGGAGCACGGTCGTGAAGCGCCTCGAAAGTCTGCGCCCCGTGTTCGCGCAATATCCCGACCGCATTTATAGTCACGTCGATACCCGCAAGCCGCCTTTGCCAGACATCCGGTTCGAAATCGCGCGTGTAATCAACCGGAATACACGCTAGCCTACTGCACTTTCCTTGAGCTGGGCATTCTCTTACCGCGCATTTGACTTCATGCCCCGCATCAACCAGCGCCTTGACCAACTGGCTGCCGATAAAACCCGTTGCACCTGTAACCAATACCGTGGCCATTTATGGATCGGTGGAACTTGACTGACTACAGTAGAATACAGGCACGAATTTTTGCCGCGGAGTGACTGCGAGACAAAAATAAGCTATATTTTTTATCATGAAAAATCCTGTGAAAAGCTTGAGAGAAGCATTTCAAAACAGTCTTGTTTCCGGTACCGTTGCCAGCGTTGCGTCAACGATCTCGCTTTCGATGCTGGGTAAAGCCGAACTGGACAGATCAGCAGCTCCTGTCAATGGCCCAAGCCAGTGGATCTGGGGGCGGCACGCACCCTATCAGAACCGTTTTAGCCTTCGCTATACCATGGTCGGCTATTTGATACACCACGCCGCATCCGTCTTTTGGGCGCTCTGGTACGAGAGACTGCGCCAGCGCTTATCGGTTGCTGAGAACACTGCCGCCGTGCTGGCGCCTGCGGCCGTGATAGCAGCCGCCGCCTACACCGTTGATTTTCATTTGACCCCGCAACGGCTGACACCCGGATTTGAACACCGCCTGTCTAAGCGCTCGCTACTAATCGTGTACGGAACGTTCGCCCTCGGCTTGGCGGCTACGGCTTTACTGAAGCGTTATCCAAAATCCGAGGGCATGCCCAATCGGAAAAAGCCGTAATTTCCATTGTTTCACCCGGTGACTATTCCTCCGAATGTCACTGAGAGGCTTTAGCTTCGGCCCGAGCCCGACTTAGGCTGCGATCATCCAATGCGCCAGATACCCGATATATATTTGATATGTTCGCAGAGCGCGAGGCCTTCCACTCTACTCAAATTTAAAACCGCCGAATGTGCGTTAACGCACTGAAAGACTCTGACCCGGCTATTACGATTAAGCCATAATTTGGAGTAGCACGTGGCAACGTTATTAGCTAATTTTGCGTTGCAAACGTCACATCTAAATATTTTGCTGCGCCGCTTTTGGTCTCTGCTGCGCCGCTTTTGGTCTCATCTGGCATAAAATCTTGTTCGCACCAGTACCACCTTCCCCATTCATCATTGCGAAGATCCTATGGGTTCATCTCGCAAATTTTAACGCCGACTTCCATCCTGCCTGAAGCATGATCGACTGGTCACATCTTTTTGGCTTTTCAGTAAATCCAGCCGAGATGGTGATCAGGGGAACAGTTATCTACTGGTTCATATTTCTGCTGTTCAGATTCGTGCTTCGGCGTGACATCGGGGCCATCGGCATCGCCGACGTCATGCTCGTAGTCCTCATCGCCGATGCGGCAAGCAATGGCATGTCCGGAAGCTATGACTCCATCACGGATGGCTGCCTTCTTATCGCCACCATTGCAGGATGGAACTACGTTCTTGACTGGGCCAGTTTTCACTTCCCTTCAATCCGCAACCTAGTCGAACCGCCTCCGCTGGCTCTCATACGCGACGGCAAGCTGCAACGCAAAGCCATGCGGCAGGAGTTGATTACTGCCTCGGAACTGGAATCGAAGCTGCGCGAACATGGCGTTGAAAATTTCGCCGAAATAAGAATAGCTTATCTTGAAGATAACGGTGAAATCAGCGTATTGCGCCGTGACGGGAAAGAACCGGAACAATCCTCGCGCCGATCCCCGGGTAAAAGCCCCGTCTAGCAGTTTCCTGAGATGTTGTCTCCGCCCTCGTGCTCCCGTGGCTTCCCTGGCTCTGCAATAACGGCTCCGGCGTTACCTCATTCTCAACCAGTGCGAATCCGTTCAGCGAAGCAATGAACAGTGTCGATCACGAACAAGCATTAGAGTTCGCTCAATACCTGGCTGATGTTGGCGGCCAAATCGCACTTCGGTATTTCCGCACCTCTCTGGAAATTTCCTGCAAGCCCGACCAGAGCCCTGTGACAGCAGCGGATTTTGAAATCGAGAGTACGCTCCGCCGACTGATCCGTGAACGATATCCCCGCCATGGGATTATTGGCGAGGAATACGGCGGCATGCCGGCCAGCGATTACAGCTGGGTAGTCGACCCCCTAGATGGCACCCTGAGTTTTGCCATGGGAAATCCTCTCTTCGGCATCCTCGTCGGTTTGCTCTTTCATCATGAGCCCATTATCGGACTGATTGATCTACCAGCGTTGAAAGAACGATGGATAGGGGATGGGAAACTCACGAAATTCACTGGCGGTGACCAGGTTCACGTAGTCAAGGCAGGTCGTTGCCATTCCATCGAAGAGGCGCGCCTGTATGTGTCAACACCGCATTTGACTCCTTCTTCTGAACGTCCCTTGATTAATGCACTGTGTCAACGCGCGGCCGTAGCTCAGCATGGGTGCGATTGTTATGCCTACGGCTTGCTCGCCTCGGGACATTGCGACCTCGTGGTGGAATCCGGGCTCGGACCTTGCGACTATCTGCCCCTGGTCCCGGTGATCCGCGGCGCTGGCGGATGGATAGCGGATTGGCAAGGCGATCCGCTCGGCTTGAATTCGGGTGAGCGGATAATCGCCGCGGCAAATAGGCCTCTCCTTGATGCGGTCATTGATGCGTTAGCGGCCTCTTGACGCCGTCTACCGCTCCACAGCGCATCCATTGCATCAACGGCAGAGCACGGCAACGTGCTTTAGTAATTTTGCTTGGATCAGATTCGGTAAGTGCGATGCCGCACCGAATGCATAAAACGGTAAAGGTAGCATTTCCTATCGTCGCTAAACCTCGTTAGGAGAGCGTCATGAATTTCCATCCGATATCTCCCGCATTTCCAGTTGGCGCATTAACGGTCGCGCTAGCGCTCGTTTTTCTGGGTATTAACGGGGCAACTCAGGCGCAAGTGACGCCCGGCACAGGCGGTACCACTGGGGTGCCGCCGGGCCAAGGTAGTTCCGTTATCGGGCAGCCGCCTCAGGCGCCAGGCGGTTCCATTATTGGCCAACCCACTCCGGGCGGACATACGGACACTCTTCCCCAGCAGTCGACGGGGGGGTCAAGGATAGGTCAACCTCCGCCTGGGCTGGGTGGTTACGGTTCAACGCCCGGAAGCGATCCGGTAAGGGATAAATTGAACCGGACGAATAGAGAAGCTGCCGACATCGATCGCGACGGCAGATTGAGCCCGGAAGAAGCTGCCAGAATCCCGCCGGGAACGCCGTTGCCACGGTAGTAAACCGCCTCAGCTGACTTCTCATCCGATTCTCTGGTGATGAAAAAAATCAAAGGAAGAGCCACATGCGCGCGCTAACCTATCACGGAGCTCATGACGTTCGGGTAGATACCGTTCCTGATCCGATACTACAGGAACGGGACGATATCATTCTCCGGATTACCGCCACGGCGATCTGCGGGTCAGACCTGCATCTGTACCGGGGCAAAATTCCGGAACTCAAGGATGGCGACATCCTAGGCCATGAATTTATGGGAGTCGTGGTTGATACCGGATCCGACGTGTCAGCGCTACAAAAAGGCGACCGGGTAGTGGTACCGTTTGTGATCGCCTGCGGAGCGTGTTTCTTCTGTGACCGGCAATTATTCGCCGCTTGCGAAACCACCAATCCAGACCGTGGCGCAATCCTCAATAAGAAGAGCGTGCGTCCCGGTGCGGCTCTTTTTGGCTACACCCATCTTTATGGAGGCGTACCTGGAGGGCAGGCCGAATATGTACGCGTTCCGAAGGCAAACATAGGGCCCATCAAGGTTGGCGATACGCTTGCTGACGAGCGTGTGCTGTTCTTGAGCGACATCCTGCCCACCGGGTATCAAGCGGTAGTGAATGCCGATGTCGGGCCGGGATCGAGCGTAGCAATCTTCGGCGCCGGTCCCGTCGGTCTGATGACGGCCGCGTGCGCGCGAATGCTGGGGGCGGAACAAATCTTTATGGTCGACCACCATCCGTACCGGCTTGAGTTTGCGCGTAAAACATATAACGTCTTCCCAATCAATTTCGACGAGGTCGATGCGGCCGAAGTTATTATCGACAATACGGCCGGCAGGGGCGTCGATGCCGCTATCGATGCGGTGGGATTCGAAGCCAAGGGGAGCGCGCTGGAAACTGTGATGACAAACCTGAAACTTGAAGGCAGCAGTGGCAAGGCGCTTCGTCAATGCATCGCAGCCGTGCGCCGCGGCGGCACTGTCAGCGTGCCGGGAGTTTATGCCGGTTTCATACACGGCTTTCTTTTTGGCGATGCCTTTGAGAAGGGGCTGGTATTCAAAATGGGACAAACCCATGTGCCGCGTTTCCTACCCGCACTTCTGAAGCATATAGAAGACGGCGAGTTACATCCGGACGCCATCATCAGCCACCGCATGCGACTCGCTGAAGCCGCAACCGGCTATCGCATGTTCGACAAAAAAGAGGATGACTGCCGCAAGATTGTGCTGACGCCCTAGAGCTTCGCAAATATGCTTTGATGCGTGCTTGTCGACGAGCGGACAGTACTGTTCCGACTTTGGGCGTTGCTCCCGTGGGATGTTCAGTACCGCCCGGGAGCCCCCTCACCCTTTCTGCCATTTAGGCCCGCTACCGTATCTCCCCGCCGAGTTACTGTCCGCCATGGATACGTCATATATTTTCCTGGTTGAATAAGATCGCCATCAGATCCCCCCTGGCTAGTCAACACTGAGCCGGTTAAAACGGGCGTAAATGTACGTTATCGCACAGTGCGAGCTCCGGAAAACCTCGATCATTGCAGCGCATTATCCACCAGGCTCTTCGCAGTCCATGGCTGCGCAGCCTTTTTCTTGGCATACCGATGAAGGCAACGTACAACGAAATTTTCTCATCCTACTGGCAGGCAGGTTATGAAGGCGCCGATCACATCAATAGCGCTGGAATGCCACTATCGATGAACGATATCACGCAGCATGCGATGCTCGCATATGACGACTATTTATTGTTAAACGATTTCGGCATCAGAACTGTGCGCGAAAGTGTCGGTTGGCGCCTGGTAGAAAAAGACGGACATTTCGATTTCTCATCCATCGAAACTCGTGCTCGCGCGGCCGACGAGCTTGGGTTGCAGGTTATCTGGACATTATGCCACTACGGCTGGCCGGATGATGTCGACGTGTACTCCCCCGCATTTATCGACCGGTTTGCCCGCTATTGTCATCGTGTGGTCAAGTATATCGAATCGCGCTCCGCACATCACGCTACCAGTATTTACTCGCCCATCAACGAGATCTCTTTTGCTAGCTGGGCCAGCGCGCAACTGCAGTTTATGTGCCTCGATCCACGCGGCGACGAAGGCATGGAAATGAAACGCCAGCTTGTGCGCGCCACATTGAAGAGCTGCGAAGTAATCTGGGAAGTCAATCCCTCCGCACGCATCTTGCATTGCGATCCGCTGATCCACGTGATCGCTCCGCATGACCGACCGGATCTCGGCGATTACGCAGCAATGCAAAGGGAATCTCAATTTGAGGCGTGGGATATGCTCAGCGGCCGCAAGGAGCCTGAGCTTGGTGGCGCCCCGCAATTCCTGGATCTCATCGGCGTGAACTATTATCACAGCAACCAGTGGCAGACCGACGGCAATACCAATCGCAGCCTATGGTGGCATCTGGGCCACCCCCACCGCGTTCCGCTGTATAGCCTGCTGACTGAAGTGTACTGCCGCTACCGCCGCCCGATGCTGCTGGCCGAAACCAGCCACGTCGGAAGTGGCCGAGGCGCGTGGATCAAGGAAGTAGCCCGCGAGGCAGTAATGGCTCAACAGCACGGTGTCGAGCTACACGGGATTTGCCTGTATCCGATAGTGGACCGGCCCGATTGGGAGGATACGCATCGGTGGCACAAGAGCGGCTTGTGGGAAGTGAACATTCATGGTGTGGAAGAAAAACCTTACCAACGTGTTCTATCGCAACCCTACGCGGCAGGGCTGCGCGACGCTCAGCGCGTGATAAAAAGCTTTTCTGATCAATATCTTAAAACTAAAGCCTCAACCACTATCCAAGGAGCCGCAATGACCACGATTATCGTTTTTTCTCACCTCCGTTGGGACTTTGTGTATCAGCGACCCCAACACCTTTTGTCACGGATGGCTGAAAACTACAAGATTCTGTTCATTGAGGAACCCGTTTTCCACGAGCACGACAGCTTCCTCGAAACCTCCACGCCCGCGCCGCACATTACGGTTCTTAAACCCCATACGCCGGTCGCCGCGCCTGGTTTCCATGACGAGCAATTGCCGCACCTGATTAAACTGATGCGGCAGTTCGTGGCGAATGACCATCCGCATATAGCGTGGTTTTATACACCGATGGCATTGCCGTTACTACATGAATTGGATCCCTCCCTGGTCGTGTACGATTGCATGGACGAACTCGCCGCGTTTAAAAACCCTCCGAAGCAGATGCTTCAGCGCGAGAATGCGTTGTTCAAAGTGGCCGACCTGGTGTTTACCGGCGGCCCGAGCCTGTATCGCGCAAAGCGGGAACGACACCACAATGTGCATTGCTTTCCCAGCAGCGTTGATCTAGTGCATTTTGAACAGGCGCTCGATCGCAGCAACATTCATCCGGTGCACGAGAATATTCCCGGCCCAAGGCTTGGCTACTATGGAGTAATTGATGAACGGGTCGATCTCGAGCTGATCGACCGACTGGCCGAGGCACACCCCCAATGGCAGATCCTGCTGGTGGGCCCAGTGGTAAAAATAGACCGGGCCGCATTGCCCAAACGTCATAATATCCATTATCTGGGCCAGCAGCCCTACAAAGCTTTACCCCAATTTCTGGCCGGCTGGAACGTGTGCCTGCTGCCGTTCGCATTGAATGAATCGACCCGCTTCATCAGTCCCACTAAAACCCTTGAGTATATGGCCGCCGAGTTACCCATTGTTAGCACGCCGATCGTTGACGTGCTGGAGTTGTATGGGGAAGTCGTGGCGATCGCGGACTCGCCGCAGGCTTTTATCAAGGCCTGTGAAAACGCGTTACTGACCACTCCGGAGGAGCACACGCGGAACGTTATCAAGATGAGGGAACTGGTATCGGAAACATCCTGGAACACCACAGCGGAAAAAATGCACGAACTGATACACCACACGCATGCACAAAAGGAAACATCGCTAAGCGCAGCACGGGCGCAGAGCAAGCCGCAACCGCTCCTGCAACGCGAAATTCAGCCGGAACCGGCGGAGAACAGGAAATGCGTGATCATCGGCGGGGGGCCGACCGGGTTGAGCGCGGCTTATCACCTCGACGAGGACACCCTCTTGCTGGACAAAAACTCGTCCGTCGGAGGCTGGTGCCGCTCGATCGAGGATAAAGGCTTCACCTTTGATCATGCGGGTCACATCATGTTTTCAAATGATCCCTATGTGCTGCAGCTCTATAAAATCCTGCTCGGCAACAATGTGCACTGGCAAAACCGCGAAGCCTGGGTATACAGCAAAGGGGTGCATACGCGCTATCCCTTCCAGGGCGCTCTGTACGGTCTGCCTCCGGACGTCATCAAGGAGTGCATCGTCGGGGCGATGGAATCACGATATGGCGCTCTGAAAAATCAGGGTTCGAAAAATGCCGCTGCCTGCCAGGGCGTGGATGGCGCAGCCGCCGTGCTTTCAGACTGCTGCGCTGACGGAACGGTGCCCGAGTCTGGCAAAACAGTTCTGCGACAGGAGATGACGAGCGCAAAAAACCGGCCCGAGAACTTCGAGGAATTCATCTACAGAATGTGGGGGGCGGGTATCGCAAAACACTTTGCGATACCCTACAACCGGAAGCTCTGGACCGTTCCCCTGACGGAAATGGAGACCTCCTGGCTGGGTGGAAGGGTGCCTTTACCGGACCTCGAAGAAATCATTGACGGCGCCCTTCAGCCAGTCGCAAAGCCGATGGGTCCCAACGCGCGCTTTGGCTATCCGTTACGAGGCGGTTTTCAAGCCATGATGTCGGGCTTTTTGCCGCATATCAAGGGAACCGTGGAACTCAGCGCCGACGTAGTAAGCGTCTCGCCCCAGAAGCATGTGGTTACGCTTGCGGATGGCCGCCAGTACCGATATGAAAATCTGATCAGTACAATGCCGTTGCCGGAATTGATCCGGCGCATGGGTGATGAAGCACCGCAGCCAATCCGACAAGCCGCCGCCGCGCTACGTCATGTATCCGTGCGTTGCGTTAACCTCGGCATCGGTCGCGAAAACATTTCGGAAAAGCACTGGATTTACTATCCGGAAGATACGATATTCCACCGCATCTTCCTTCAAGGCAACGCCAGTCCCGAGTGCAATCCGCCCGGCGGGTTCGGTCTCACCTGCGAAATATCCTACTCGCCGGCAAAACCTCTTCCATTCGATGGCCAGGAATTGATCGATCGCTGCATGGAGGATTGCATCAAGGTGGGCCTTTTGACACCCGACGACAAACTGATCACGTCCAACCTGGTCGACATGCCGTATGCGTATGTCGTATATGATCACGTCCGTAAACAGAGTGTCGAAACTGTTAAAAAATGGCTTTTGGAGCAGGATATTGTCCTGTCGGGTCGCTACAGCGAATGGGAATACTACAACTCCGACCATGCATTCCTGGCCGGGAAAAAAGCGGCGGAGATGGTCAAACAGGTTCGGCCACGCGAAAAAATGTATGTTAGCTGACTGTAAGAAGAACGGGGCGTGCTGGTGACATGATCATAGACGCCCACATCCATTGCTCCGGCAACGAAAAAGCGGACGATGTGCTGTGGGCATTGGATCAAGCAGGGGTCGATAAGGCGGTCGTCCTCGCACCTTTTTTAAGTGGCTGCTACTCAATGCACAACGGCGACTCCTTGCGATCCGCTAATCGTTACCTTGCCCGGTTCATTGGCGGTCACGACGATAGATTGATCGGATTCGCGGTAGTCAACCCGGCGCTTGACAACGCATCGATTGATTTGCGCGACGCGTATGAGCTTGGTCTGCGCGGTCTGAAAATGGTCCCGGCAGGATGGTATCCCTACGATGAATGTGCGCTTCGAATTTATGAAACCGCATCTGAACTGCGAATACCCATCCTGTTTCATAGCGGTATTTTTATTGACGGAAAATCGGGTCGTTATTGCCGCCCGGTTTTTTTTGAAGCTATTCGCAATTACCCTGACCTGCGGGTCACCCTGGCCCACCTGGGGTGGCCGTGGTCTGATGAGGCCAACGCCGTCGGTTTAATTGACCTTATCAACGGCATCGCGCCTGATAATAGCCAGTTCCGCTTCGACATTTCCTTCGGTGCGCCTCCTGCCTACCGGCTGGAAGTCCTGAAAAAAGCGATCGCCGTCCTGACACCTGGATTACTGCAATTCGGCAGTGACGTGTTTTTGCCCTGCAGCGGCAAGCTGATCAAAAGTCGAGTCGATGACGTATCAGCGTTACTGGATCAGCTCAACATCGACCAGAAAAGTCGCCAAAGAATAATGGGAGGAACAGCCGCTGCCTGGCTTGGGGTGAAGTGAGATGAAAATAATCTCCACCGGGGATCGTCCGATCAATCTTCTGCAAATTCTAGGAGCGGCGATCGTGGGCGGCATGGAAACCTACGTGTTGCGCCTCCTGCAGCGACTGCCGCGCGACAGCTTTCGTGTCACATGCCTCTGCGTCGCGGAAAGCGATATCACTAAGTCATTGCGGGAGATCGGATGCAGCGTTCACATAACTCCATTTGCCGATGATCCGGACTGGCAATCCATCCAGCTGGGCGTAAGCCTTATTCGAGCGGAGTCGATCGATGTCATTCATGCGCATCTTCCTAATGCCCATTCGCTCGCAGGTATCCTCAGCAAGCTCACTGACACACCTGCGCTAGCCACCATACACGGCCGCTATCTCAGTATCCGGGACCTGGAAGTCCATAAAATTGCGCAGACCCATATCAGCGTGGTAGCGAAAACTGCCTATTTTCACGCACTCAGTCTGGGCGTCCCCGCCAGCAAACTGCGCTTTATCCCGAATGGCGTTGATACCAGGGTTTTCCATCCCACTGCGGGGGCGATTTATCTCCATTCCATCCTGAACATCCCTCCGCACACTCCGCTCATCGGGTTCATCGGCCGGCTTTCGCCGGAAAAAGGACCGGATGTATTCGTGCACATCGCCAGCATGGTCCACAAGCAGCTAAAAAATTGCCACTTTGTTCTCGTGGGCGAAGGGTCAATGCGGACAAAACTGGCGGAAGATATTAGTAATCTCGGCTTGACCGGCGTCATCCATATGGCCGGCATTCAAAGTGATATGCCCAAAGTTTATGCCTCCCTCGACGTCGTGGTTTCGACTTCATATTCTGAAGCCATGCCTCTGGCACTAATGGAAGCGATGGCTTCGGGACTGGCAGTGGTCTCCACGAACGTCGGCGGCATCGTCGATATCGTCGAGGCCGGACGTACGGGGTTGCTGAACAAAGTGGGCGATTCGGAAGGAATGGCAGCGAACATTGTTGCTTTGATGTCCGATACCTCAGCACGGGCAGAGATGGGAAAAGCAGCTCGAAAACGGGTCAAAGAAAAATTCGAGCTCAGCCAAAGTGTTAACCAGACCGGCGAACTACTGAGTTCGCTGATTCGGACGGGATATCACAGCGAGTTGAACGTCGGACAGGCGTGATGCTCGATGTGGCGTGAATGTTCACTGAAAGAGCCGGTCGAGCTGCTCTCCCTTTGGGGTTCTCCTATGGCTCGGTGGGTACTCTTCACCTTCCGGCAACGGCTGTTTCTTGCGCGATCCATGAGCCTGGGAATACACCTTCGTAAATTCGGCTCCAAGTAAAAAGATCTGGGCAGAGTAATACACCCATACCAGCACCACCACCAGCGATCCTGCGGCGCCAAATCCAGAGCTGATGGCGCTCTTCCCGATGTAGAGACCGATGAGGAACTTCCCGATGGTAAACAGGAGTGCGGTAACCGCAGCGCCGCCCCAGACGTCCCGCCAGAGAATCCTCACGTGGGGCATAAACTTGTAAAGTACCGCAAAAACCGTTGTAGCAAGCGCAAAGCTGAAAGCAAAGTTGACCACGCCCACAATAACCTGAAGGTCGGAAAAGAATGGGCCCCACCATTTACCAAGCGCAGCCGTTGCCGCGCTGAACACGAGGGAAACCATCATCAAAAAACCGATGCCCAGTATCATGCCGAAGGATAGCAGCCGCGAACGGATCACGCCCCATACACCGCCACTTTTGTCTTTGGCGGGAACGCGCCAGATCCGGTCAAAAGCGTCCTGGAGCTCGCTCAATACTGTTGTTGCTCCGATCAGCAGCAGGACGGTCCCGATGACCGTTCCGGCTTTTCCTTCTTCAGGAGCGCTGACACTTTCGAGCAAACTCTGTACCGCGCGGGCTCCTTCGTCGCCCATCAAACCCCTCAGTTGCCCAAAAATCTCCCCGCGCACCGCTTCTTCGCCAAAGATGAGGCCTGCGGTCGAAATGACAATCAACAGCAGTGGCGCAATGGAGAACATCGTGTAATAGGCGAGCGCCGCCCCCATGCTTGGGGCGTAATCATCGAGCCAGGACGAAAAAGTTGTCTTGACCAGACTCCACACATGCGGAATTCTCATGAAGCCCTCCTTTTCCTTTTCCTTTTCCTTTTGTCCCGTCACCAAGCTGAGATACCAATATCCAGTCTGCCAACTGGCTACCCAGCCATACTGCCACCTCGTCCATCATTGTTATCGTCGGGAGAACAACGAAAAATTCCAGATAATTAGGATAGGCAATCCGGTCGCGTCGGTATTCGCGCTAATGAAAACGCGGCCGCTTTTTTTTCACACTTACTAGCAGGCTCTCCGAGTGCAAGGCTTCCTGAAGTAGGAACCGCTCCGATGGCAGCACCGGTGCTGTGCGCATTAAGAAACCATCCTAATGATTTCATCAACTTCAAAATTCAGTCGCCCGGTCCTTAGCTCGATTGCCCGCGATGGGAGAATGAAGATCTGTTAGTCATCGGGCAGTTCCAGCCCGCAGGCCGCCTTGATTAAACTCTGACAAACAGCCTGACGCTTAATACCGGCTTAAGGGGTCAGGCGGGAACCTTCCTGGGTTTCTCGCTTATCTCTGTCGACAAGGCCGCCGTCGGATTTTGCGTCCCCTTTATGATGATGGTTATGGTTACTTCGATCCGATTTTTTTCCAGCCGCGTCACTTTTGTGAGGCTCACCCTTTTTGATAACGCCATATTCCTGGCCGGTGGGCGTCTCGCCACGCTTATACTCCCCACTTGGGGCCTGGCCGGCGCCGGAATCTCCCATCGGCGCACTCTGGGCATAAACCAGGGGTGCAGCGAGAACCATGATCAATCCTGCAATGCTGAAGGTCAGCCCGACAGCGAACGAAACCGTATCCGGCACTATCTCTCTGGGTTTCGATGAAGTAGTCATAATGGCTCCTTAATCTGCGCAGCAATATCGCTGTGCAAAAACTATACGACATCGCCCTCCGTTTTTCGGTGCGCTAACGCACGGGAATGGGCTATCGAGTAATGCCTTCGGGCCCCACCGGCGTCGCGCAAGTGGTGGAAACCGGATAATGGGAACAGGAAAGGGAAAGGGGAACGCGTCGTCGAAGGTTGCAGTGAATCGTCGATGAGTCTAGAGCGCCTCCTCGGCGGGACGCTCGCAACTAATAGTCCATGTGAGACGGGAAGAGGTTACTTCACCAAGATGATTTACGGTTGAAAAGGTTTTTGCCGAGAGCAGCTTATACGGTGATCTGCATAGGTTTTTGGCATCGATATCCAGCCACTCGGAAGCCTGTTCTCTTCCGCCCAGGCTGCCGTCATAGATACTCGAAATGGAGTACGTTCCCGGGCTATTTTCCGTTTGATCCGGTTTAGATCCCAGCGGACTGCATCCCCCAATAAACATCGTTGCGAAGACGAAATAGGTAATGCTTCTAACGCATGACAAACCTTCTGCACAGAGCGCCAACCCCTGTCTCGACGGACTTCCCAAGCGATGACTTCGAGTACGCATCCCAATCTTTCGGCCGCCTCAGCCTTTAACGGTAATGCTATAAGCGCCAGTGCCTTCCGGGCTGTAATGCCTGACCTGGACAAAATAAGACCCAGGCCCGAGGTCCGCCACGATCCTGGAGTTTGTTCCCGGACCGCTATCATCATCCTGAGCCATGAGGGTATTCGGGTTGTCGGGACCATGCAATGTGACGAAGCAGTCGGTGCTTCCAGCAGTTTCAATGGTATAGCTACCGGGGCTCGCGCTTGTGAATGTGTATGTATTCCGCTGGTTTCCTGCGGTAATCGCTCCGTTTATCGCCGGACCGTTCACCTCGATGGTCGGTATATTCGGTTGAGTTCCGGAGCCGCTTACAGAAATACTGTAGTTTCCAATGGATGAACTGCTGTAGTGACGCAAGCGCACGTAATAGGTACCTGACGACAAGTCTCCAGCAATGCGGGAATTTTGCCCTGCCCCACCATCGTCGTCCTCGGTGATAAACATGTCCTCATCGTTTGGACCATACAGGCCCATCACCACGTCAGTAGTACCTTGCGTTTCCACAATGTAGCTACCTGGCGAGGCCACCTCAAAAGTAAATATATCGACCTCGCCCGGACGGCCGATCGAGGCGGAAACGGGGGCGGCATCGATGGTAAGCTGCACGTTCTCCGGCGTCGTCGGCGCCTCATTGTCGTAGGAGTAGTCGAGAGTATGATGATTGAGCACGCTTCGGGGCGTGGGCGGCGATGTTTCATTGTTCCACGGCGGCATGGGGTCATCCAGCCCGTGGCCGGCGACAACGCCCGGGGTTCCACTGGGGGGGAGATACATCCGGCCAGGATTCTCCGTTTGCCATTCAGCCCACAGCCGATCGATATTGCAGTGGTGCAGCCAGAACACGGGATCGTTGGGCGACGACATTGCCATCATGGATCCTCCGACCCACATGTGGCCCGGGTTATGAATGACTCCTTCCAGCCGGTTGCGAAAGCTTGTGTTCACGCTGCTACCGGCATTCCAGGGTGGCGAGTCGTACGGCACCACGCTTTTGGCGGCGTTGACAGCCTGCTGGGTGGGGAGAGATCCCATGGCTCCGAAAGCACGCGTAAGAAAGGGAGTGGTATCGCCCGGGTCTAGAACGGTAAGCGTCCATTCGCCGGTAGCAAAGGCGAATGGACCTGTGGTCACCTGCTGGTTGCCGCCCATGCCATTGCCGCCCATGAAATCCAAACCCCAAATTGAGGCGGTGGGTGTTCTATCGACTGTCCAGTCCCAATACGGCAGGGAAACACTCGGGTCGATTCCCTGGAGTGCGCGTTCGAACCGGCGAAGATATTCCCGGTGCCAGGGCAGGAAGGCTGGTCCTCCATGGGCGGGATCATTAGGGCCGGCGAGAAAAGCTGCCAGATGCTGGGCCACGAAAACGTCGTACGCGCCGCTTGCCTTCAGCGCTTTTACCGCGCCAACGAAGGCTGATCTTTCAGCTGGAGTCAAGCTGGACTGGTCTTTCCGGATACCCATGGTTATCTTCCTGCCTCTTGGTAATCGATGATCTTTTTGGCCAAATCCAAGGGGGACGGCTGAGGGTCGAAAGCAAAGCCCGATGCGATATATGCGCCTGCGGAATTACGCACCATGAAGACCCGTTTTCCGTCGATGGTCAGTTCATGCTCATCTGCAGTCGACCCCCGTTCTCCAGAAACTTGCGCGTCTCCGCTGCGCGCTGCCACCGCGTCCGCTCCTGATCGGAGTACGATCTCGCGCCCTTTATAATTTTCCCGTTGCTCCGCCATTTTGACCTCGCAGTGTTGAATTGCATGCTCCATTAAAACAATCCGGGATGCCTCACGGATCATCCTTCACTATAGTCTATTTCAGTATTCTTACCATCAACTGATGTGTTCGATTCCCACTTCGGCGCCGCAAAGCGAGCGACCGCCTTAACCGCGAAGAGATGCTGTGGCGCCAGACCAGGGTTGGAGTTTAGTCGGAATATTGCGCAAATGGACGAAGCGGCCAACGATCGCGGCAGTGCCACCGCTGCACGCAGCAGTTGACCGCCGCCCTCACCGCAGGAACCATCGATTTCATGCATGCCAGCCTCTTTCAATCCAGCCCCGCAATAACGTCTGTCACGTCGGTCGGAAATGTAACCTATCATGAAAAATGGGCACGGCGAAGATCAAAAGAGGGACGACAGCAGGAAGCACATGATTCCCATTCAGGAACTGCTCAATCGCATTCGCTGGGATGATACATTCGCGGAAGGCGATTTTCTCATCGGATATTACGATCGCGTCAGCGGGGAAATTATCCAGCTTCCGTTACAACACGTCCAGTTCACTCCGGGCAATCATTTTTTTTTCAGTACATTGGCCCCGATGGCGCAATTCGTGAAGTTCCCCTCCATCGGATAAGGGAAGTCTACAAGAACGGTGAACTGATCTGGCACAGAGGCGCCTAATAACGGCAGAGACAGCGCCAGAAACCTGTCGTGGCCAAACCTATCCATCAGGCGGCGCTAGCTTAAATTGCCATCTTAACAGGATGATTAAAAGCATATACCTCAAATATTGAGGCTTTAATTCAACCGCCCCCCACCTCCGTGAACCGGATTGCTCGGATGTTCAATAACTATGGCGATCCATAAAGTTATCTCGGGCGGACAAACCGGAACCGACCGGGCCGCGCTTGATTGGGCCATCGATAACGGTATTGAACATGGCGGCTGGTGCCCGGCTGGGCGGCGGGCGGAAGACGGAGAGATTCCGGAGCGATATGCCTTGCGACAAACCCCAAGGCGCAATTATCACCAACGTACCAAATGGAACGTGCGCGATAGCGATGGCACGCTGATTATTACCCCGACGCCAGAGCTCACCGGCGGCTCGCTCTGGACGCAGAAATGCGCCCGGGATTTAAGCCGGCCTTATCTGCACGTTTATCCATGTACTTCTTGGCGCGAATGGATCAGGACTTTTCTGCAAACAAATTCAATCCGGATACTGAATGTGGCAGGGTCGCGCGGTTCAAGCGCAAAAAACATAGAAGCGTTTGTTCACGACGTGTTGGACGAGGTGTTCAGTAATGCTGAACGTGACTGACTGAGAAGCACCAAAACCCTAAGCGCCGAGCATCATCAGGGTCGCGTTGCCGCCCGCAGCGGTCGTGTTTACTGTTACCACACGCTCGACCGTCAACCGATACAGCGAGAAACGTCCATCGTCCGCTAGAATCAGCGGCACCAATTGCCCATCGCGCGCGGCGAGTTCGCTTCGCAGCCGGCACGCCTCGTCCGCCGGGCCGGAGTGCAACACGGCGGCCACGGCGGGGCTGGACGCCCGAGTCCAGTCTGGGTCGATCCGAATCTCTTCGCGTGCCGCGGCGGGCAGCTTATCCAATAGCGCGGTTGTTACCGATCCGTCTGCAAGCAGCACGCGATTGCCTGTAGCAAGCGCGGCGGCAATCTGCTGAAGCAGTGTGGCCTCGTCGTTTGCTACACAGGCAACCTCCCCGCGCGGCGCGAAGGTGAGCGTGTTGCTCTCGCCCGTCGGACCATGCAGGGAGATACGGTTCACCAGCGGCGTACGGTTGGCGTAATCGATGCAAAGCTCCGCGAGCGCCGGGCGACCGGTCTGCTGCGCCCAGCCTGAAAGCGCCTGCAATGGGACAGGTGGCTCGTGCACGCGCCGGTTGCTGACGCCGATGTGGGCAAGCGATATTGGCGCTTGCCGCAACATGCGGTGCAGGTAAATCGGTCCGCCAGCCTTCGGCCCGGTGCCGGATTTAGCCTCGCCGCCAAAGGGTTGCACGCCCACCACCGCGCCGATCATATTGCGGTTAACGTAGACATTTCCCACATGCGCGTGAGCCGCGACAAAATCAATCGTTTCGTCGATCCGGCTGTGTACGCCAAGCGTAAGTCCGTATCCGGCTGCGTTGATAAGCCTCATCAGATCGTCCAACGCCTCGCGGCGGAAGCGCATCACATGGAGGATAGGGCCGAACACCTCGCGTTCCAGTTCCCCGATGTCCGCGATCTCAATCAGAGTAGGCGGTAAAAACGTACCGCTGGCACAATTCCCCGGCAACGGCAATTGGAATACCTCGTGGCCAGCCGCGCGCATCTTCGTGATATGAGCGAGCAGTGTCTTCCGCGCTTGCAAGTCAATCACTGGCCCAACGTCTGTCGCCAGACGAGCCGGGTCACCAAGCGTGAGTTCCTGCATACCGCCTTTCAGCATCGGCAGCAAACTACCGGCAATGTCTTCCTGCAGGCACAGCACGCGTAACGACGAGCAGCGCTGCCCGGCGCTGTCGAAAGCCGACACCAGCACGTCCTGCACGACCTGCTCCAGCCGTGCCGACGAATCGACCACCATGGCATTCTGACCGCCGGTCTCGGCGATCAGGGGAATTTCATCGCCATGCGAGCGCTTGGCGAGTGCGCGATGGATAAGCTGCGCAACCTCGGTGGAGCCTGTGAAGATCACCCCGCGCACGCGCGCGTCGCCGATGAGCTGCGCGCCAACCGTCTCGCCGCCCCCGGGCAGGAACTGCAATGCCGCGCGCGGGATGCCGGCCTCATGCAGTAACCTTACCGCCGCTGCCGCGATCAGCGGGGTTTGCTCGGCCGGCTTTGCAAGCACGGTGTTCCCGGCGGCAAGCGCGGCGCTCACCTCGCCTATAAAGATCGAGAGCGAAAAATTCCACGGGCTGATGCACGCCACCGGCCCAAGTGGCTTAGGCTGGTCGACATCCGCGAACTGCCTGCGCATCTGCTGCGCATAATAACGGCAGAAGTCCGCCGCCTCGCGCACCTCCGCAACTGCATTCGAAAGGGACTTACCCGCCTCGCGCACGGCCAGTCCAATCAGCACTGCGCGGTGCGCCTCAAGCAGGTCGGCGGCATGCTCAAGCAGCCCCGCGCGGAAATTCAACGGCGCTGATCCCCACTCAGGCGCGAACGCCTGCGCAGCCGCAAGGGCCGCCCCCACTTCGGCTTCGGTCGCCTCGATCACCACTCCTACCTGGTCGGTGTGGTCTGCAGGATTGATAACAGGCAGTTGCTTGCCTTCCGAGCGGCTGCAATTGCTATCAGCCAGAATTGGCGCGGCGCGCCACTCGTTTGCTTCCGCCACTGCCAATTCCGAGGCCAGCACGGAAAGCGCGTGCTCGTCGCTCAAGTCAATACCGGCCGAGTTCGTGCGCTCGGCCCCGTACAGGTCGCGCGGCAACGGAATGGCCGGGTGGGGACTCATACCCTCCTGCTCGATCCACGCGATCGGGTCAGCCACCAATTCATCCACGCTCACATTCTCGTCCACCAACCGGCTTACGAATGACGAGTTTGCGCCGTTCTCGAGCAGGCGCCGCACCAAGTAGGCAAGCAGTGTCTTGTGGCTGCCGACGGGCGCATAGACACGGCACGGCTTGGCGAGTTGATCGACGCCAATCACCTCGTCGTACAGCGTCTCGCCCATGCCGTGCAGGCATTGAAATTCGTAGTCATCGTTTCCCGCGTCCCGCGCCATCTGATACACCGCCGATAGCGTATGCGCATTGTGCGTTGCGAATTGCGGGTACACCGCATCCGGCGCACCTAGCAGCCTTTGAGCACAAACCAGATAGGCAGCGTCGGTGTGCACCTTGCGTGTATAGACCGGGTAGCCGTCAAGCCCGTCGACCTGTGCGCGCTTTATTTCCGCATCCCAGTATGCGCCCTTGACCAGCCGGACCATGATCCGGTGACCGCTGCGGCGCGCGAGGTCAATTATCCAGTCTATTACGAAGTGGCAACGCTTCTGATACGCCTGGACAACAAAGCCAATGCCATCCCATCCGGCCAGATCCAGATCAAGCGCAAGCGCTTCCAGCAAATCCAGCGAGAGGTCCAGGCGGTCGGCTTCCTCGGCGTCGATGTTCAGCCCGATGCCGTAGCGCTTCGCCAGCAGCAGCAGCGACTTCAGCCGCGGCAAAAGCTCGGCCATCACACGCTGACGCTGGGCGCGTACATAGCGAGGATGCAACGCGGAAAGCTTGACCGAGATCCCGGGTCCCGTATAGATGCCCCGCCCCCCGCTGACCTCGCCAATCGCGTGAATCGCATCTTCGTAGGATGCGTAATAACGGGAGGCATCCGCTGCGGTCAGGGCGGCCTCACCGAGCATGTCATATGAATATCGAAAACCACGCGCCTCCGGCTCGCGGCTGCGCTCGAGCGCTTCAGCGATTGTCTCGCCGGCCACAAACTGCTGACCCAGCATTCGCATTGCAAGGTCGACGCCCTTGCGGATCAGAGGTTCCCCGCCTTTTTCGATCAGACGTGTCAGCGCGGCTGTCAATCCACCCTCACCATGCGTCGACACCAGCCTGCCGGTAATCAACAGACCCCAGGACGCGGCATTCACAAACAGCGAGGGGCTGTGCCCGAGGTGCGCACGCCAGTTGCCCTTGCTGATCTTGTCGCGGATCAGATCGTCCGCGGTTTGCCAATCCGGAATGCGAAGCAGCGCCTCCGCAAGGCACATGAGCGCAATACCCTCCTGGCTGGACAGTGAAAATTCGTGCAACAACGCGTCCACCCCGAAAGATCGTGCGCGCTTTCCGCGCACGGCGGCAATCAGCTTGCGCGCCTGCTCCTGCGCATGGCAGCGGCTCTGCCACGGCCATTTCATCCAGGTCATCAACTCGCCCACGCTTTGCGCCTCATCGCGCCGGTAGGCATTGGTGATCGCAGCGCGTAATGGCGGCTGCGGAGCAAGGGGCTCGGATTGGAGCGTAACCATCATTGTAGGAAATCAGGAACGGGTGGCTGCTCTGGCAGCAGGTGTTATCAGCGAAGTTTGAAAGCCTAGCTCGCCGGTTAGTTCAGCTAATGGCCCTTTTTTCACACCCCCGATAAATCGCCGTGTCGAGTCCCTCGAGGAGCATCCTGCGGACTCCTTGTCCGCATGATGTCGCGGAACTGTAATAGGCAGGTAACAGGCCGGTTCTAGAATCCATGGACCCAGGGAAAATTGTGACCAACCAATATGGAGGTGGAAAATGACTTACGAGAATGATGCGTGGGACCTGTCAGCGGAAGAAAAGGAATTAAGAGACCAGATAAGGGCAACAGGAGATGAAGCCTGGAACGAGGAAGATGACCTGGCATTTTGGAAAATAATCAATGCGGTCGAGAACCATGACGGCGACATTGATCTGCTGTACTCCGGCACCGGCATGTATTTGCTTGGCATGACCTTTGGGTGGACAGCGCTTCGTGTCGTCCACACCAGAAAAGCCGTGCTCAACTACAAAAAAATTCTCGGTATTACCACGCACTCCCTCGCGCTCCCTCATAGCGGCTATGAGGCCGCCGCCTAAACCTTCGCGAAACCCCTCCCCAATTGCAAAATACGGGCAAAAGCTTCCGTCGCGCAAAACACGGGCCGCATAAGCGGCCCCGTCACCGATCCTCCCGCCCAACCCCAAAACCCACCTTCGCTCTGGCTCCAAATGCGGGAATAACACGTCCGCCAGCCATGAAAGACCGAAAAAAACCCTCTTTGCAGGCCTTTTCCAGGTGGACTGTACCTCAACCTCTGGTACAATTGTACTGCTGTGCTTAATTAGAGCTTGTGCACAGCTTCTCTGTAATTCCCCTCGCAGTACGAGCGCTTGTTCTACAACGCTCATCCTTTTAACTTCGCACGTCGAAATAAACTGGAGCTTTACTTATGTCTCAAGTCAACGCCTATGAGCAGTATATGCTTGAACTCATCAACGCTGATCGCGCTAAAGTTGGCGCGCAGCCTCTTGCTTCCGACAGTGACCTGAATGAGTCGGCTGAAAACCATAGTGCCTGGATGATCTCGACAGACACGTTCTCCCACACTGGCGCAGGCGGATCCGATCCCGGCGCCCGCATCAAGGCCGCTGGGTACTCCCCTAGCGGCTGGGCTGAAAATATCGCCTGGATGAGCACCCGTTCGCCCGCGGGCCTGCAAAATGAAGTGGAGCAATTACACACTAACCTGATGAATTCGCCCGGACATCGTGCCAACCTGTTGAATGATAGCTACCGCGAAATAGGGGTAGGGTTCGAGGTTGGACAATACCGTACCTACGAGGCCGCGTTCGTTACGCAAAACTTCGGCCGTAGCGGATCGAATTCTTTTGTGACAGGCGTTGCCATTGGCGATGCGGATGGTGACAAGCGGTACGACATCGGTGAAGGGCTGGGAAATATCACGGTCAGCGCAAAAAATATGGCGACCAACGCCGTCACGACGACCACCACGAATGGCGCGGGGGGCTATGAACTGTCCCTCGCGGCCGGAAGCTACACGGTCAATTTTTCTGGCAGTGGAGTTGCCACCACCAAACAGGTCAGTCTTGGCAGCAAGAATATCAAGCTGGATCTCGTCAATTCCGGGAGCGGCAGCGGCACACCAACCACGCCCGACGAGCCAACGACCCCAACAACTCCTACAACTCCTACAACCCCAACAACGCCAACGATACCCGGGTCCAGCACAATCTCCGGTACGGCAGGACGCGACACTCTGGATGGGACCTCCGCTAACGACGTGATCGTGGGCCTCGAGGGCAGCGACAGGCTCTACGGTAAAGCCGGAGACGACAAACTCGACGGCGGTAGCGGGCGTGACAGGCTGTATGGCGATTCCGGCAACGACAGCATCAATGGTGGCAGCGGCAACGATGCACTGTGGGGTAACGCGGGGACAGACACCTTGACCGGTGGAACGGGTCAAGATGCGTTCGTGTTCAATGCCTCCTTCGTCGGAGCAGTAGACACGATTACGGACTATTCAACGAGTGAGGACATGATCTACCTAGAGAATGGCATCTTTACCAGTCTGCGCGGCGGTGACCTGAGTGCATCAGCCTTTCATATTGGTACTGCAGCGCATGACGCCACGGATCGGATAATATACGACGCGGATACCGGCGGACTGTATTACGATGCCGACGGCACAGGTGGCGCGGCCGCCCAGCAGTTCGCCCAACTGACGGCTGAAATTAATCTTAGCGACGCGGATTTCTACGTTATCTGATCAAAGTGGAACTGGAGGTTTGAGTAATCCACCAAACGGTTCCCTACGACAGTAACGCCGCCAGTCTGCCCGGGAAAACGCCGGGGCGAGATGAAGTTTGCGATCTTCGCTCCGGCCATTCCAAATTAAAAACCACCCTCGGGTGGTTTTTTTGTGCACAAGGGAAAACATTACGGCGCGACGCCCACAGATAGCATCCGGCCACTGGAGCTCGCCCCGGCCACATCGAGAATAGGGTGGCAAGTCGACACAACCTCCGCTGAAATTGGGCATACGGTAGAGCAGCGGAAGTAGGCGAGATGGGAACGAACGCTGGCTAGTCCGGTTCCATCTCATCTTTGCGTACCCACACCCCCTCTCGCACCGCAGCAGCTCGCTGCCACTCCGCACGTATTGACCAATCCGAAAGGCGACGTTATTGAAATAACAGGTTCCCACCTCTAGCTCGAGTTCAGGCGCAGCCTCGTACTCGTCAAGGAAAGGTGAGTTAGAGGAAGAGGAAGAAGACGACGAAGATGAGGAAGACGAAGAGGTATGGGCGGGTGTGTGACAGCCCCTTCCTGCCGCTGAGATGCAACGGCAGCTCGCTACCGTTGCATTTTGTTTTCCTCTAATTTTATTACTTCGCGGATATCTTTCTGCGAGGCGCTACCGCTCCCAGCAGACCCAAACCCGCCACCAACATGGCGTAGGTTTCCGGCTCAGGCACGGCGGAGATCATGACGGTGCTGTCCGCCAGGCTATCCGGGTGCTGGACATTCACATACGCGACATTGGAATTGAATTTGTCGAAATAAAGACCCGTGGGTTCGGCCCCAATCGTGGACATGGAGGCCCAACGTCCCAAGGAGTCGGCCACGCCATCGTTCCCGGTATCGCGGGCAAACCAGATGTCAGCGACTCCACCGGGCTGGTCCTCGACAATATAGATATTGCCAGCGCCATCTATTGCCAAGTTATCCGGGCTGGTCAGCGTCGTGCCGACTGCCACGCCCGTAGCCTCATCGGTCGTGCCGCGACTCGCGAACAGGTTCACCTGGTTGGAAGCCAAATTGATGGAGTAGATCTCATTCGTCGTGGTGGTCGCGACAAATATCATTTGATCCCCATTGGCCAGGGTTTTGATCTCCATATCCTCGGGCCGCTGGTAGTCGGTTCCCTTCACCGCGTCGGCTGTTAACCGCCCATCAATGCTGCCGTCGGCGTTGATGACGGATACCCCGGCAAGGGCTCCGCCAGAGGTATTGGTTATCGGCGCCCAAGTGACTGCACCTACAGCGTTGGCATTACCACCGCCATTGACCAGCATGGCGAACGTCTGTCCGGCCGCAAAGTAGTCGTTACCGCTGGTGGCATTCGGATTAGCAGAGACGTATTTGTAGATACTGCCGCCATTCAGCTCATCGATGAAGTAGAGGCTGTTGTTCTTGTCGAAAACCAGGCCTTCATGCGATACATGCGGCAGGATGGATCGGCTTACAAAATTCGCGTCGCTCGTGCCGGTCGCGGTCACGGGGTTGGTCACTTCAAACAGACGACCCTTTGTGCTACCGCCCCCCCAGGATTCTTCGGCGGTCAAGAGCCCGCCCCAAGGCGCCCAGCGGGAGGCGTCACCTGAAACAAAGCCCTGCGTGCCCGGCGCAACGATGGTCTTCGTTAGCCCTGTCATTAAATCGATACGATGCACCCCGGCCATCGAGGTTTCAAATGGGCTAAAGAGGTAACGGCCGGCGTTAGGGCCAGTTTCATTCGCGGTGATCATATCCCAGCTACCCGTGTTGGCTTCGCCGAGGCCAAGCTGGGTGGTGCGATCGGCGATACGGACCTGCGAGAAATTAGGCGCGGATAACTGGAACGGGGCCGACTCTGGCAATGAGCCCGGCGGCACACTGCTCGCTAACGGAGTGAAATTGTCGAAAGAAGTCGGCGCGGCCGTGCCTTCCGTGGCTTGCATCATCCCGGCCATAACCACAAGTGCTCCTGGAACAAGAATGCTCGTTTTTTTACGTTTAAACATGGTAACTCCCCAATTGAGTTAAGAAATAGCTTTGGTCACGTACCCCAACCGCTGTGCGGCTGTTTGCGGCTTTTCCGGCTTGTTGTGGCTATCTGAGCATATTTTGAAGAAAACGCGCCATGCCGATTTCCTGCACCACCGTGAGCCGGGTTGCTTAGACTTGCGGGTACGGGGAAAAATATAACTCGTGGATATGACGACAGAGGCTTCGCGGATCAACGCTGCCATAGGCCATTTGGTACAGGTAGCGGTCCAGCTGTCAGCCTATGCTGTGAATCAAGGCGCGACGAGGTATGAGAGGCCGGCTTTATCGGGCTTTCCCCTGATGCTCGCCCGACGCGACCAGCAACTTGCCGTAGGCACTCTCCTCGTCTAGACTGAAATGTCATGGCTAAAGATGGAATCATGGATCTCATCAGACTACCCCAGACCGAACCCAGCCCGGGCCAGCCTTTGGAACGGCTGCTCGCCCAGCGCCGTTGTGAGCGAAAATATGCGCGTCGCTCAGTAACCCTGGCCAACGCGACTAGTCTGCTATGGGCGGCGCAGGGCGTTAGCAACGCGGATGATTTGCGCACTGCCCCGTCGGCCGGAGCACTCCATCCCATGGAAATTTACCTGGCGGCGGGCGACGTGAACGAACTTCTACCCGGCATCTACCGCTATCTGCCCATTGACGGCGCAATAAGAAGCGTGGCGGAGGGCGACCGCAGGGCCGCGCTGGCTGCTGGGGCCCTGGGCCAGGCCTGGCTGGGAGATGCAGCCCTGATCCTCATCATCGCCGCCAACTACGAGCACAGCACCTGGAAACATGGCCGTCGCGGCATCAGGTATGTGCACATGGAGGCGGGGCATGTGGCCCAAAACGTCCTGCTCATGGCGGCCACCCTGGATCTCCGCGCGGCTGTGGTAGGAGCCTTCGACGACAAGCGCGTGGCCTCGGTTACAGAACTTGCCGGGGATCAAACACCCCTTTATCTCTTGCCGGTGGGTTATCCGCGTAACTGACGAGTTTGCATTGCTTTGGTGCAAAGGACCCTGCCGTGCCTCAACCCCTGGTGGGAGTGCTACCGAGGAGTTAGGCGCTAGAGATGCGGAAGCCAGCGGCAGCGGCCAGCGCCGCGCCAGCGATCATGGAGCAGCCTCTAACGCCGCCGTCTTTGACGACTGGAGAGACAAATATGAAGACGGCAGAGTTGCTGACGCAGCGTTTGGGGCTCGTCTATCGGTGGTACCAAGGCATGGTCAATCCGGATACCGCGATGTTTGAGTATCTCTACCTCCCCCAGGCCAACGACTTCGTCCGCGAGAAATCCCCCATCCGGGACATTGCCACTGTGTGGGATGTGGAAGTGCTCAGCGATTTCCTGAACAGGCATGAACTTCGACCACTGATCGAGAAGTCGCTGCGGCACTACGGTGATTACCTCGTGGAACGCGGCGAGTACCTGATCCTCGACCCCCGCGGCCTGGAGGAGCCTTCGTGCATCGCCCACAGCGCCTTCATGATCCTGGCGCTGCTGCATCCCCCGTCGCCGCGCAGGACCCAGAAAGTCGCCGCCCTCGCCGGGGGAATACTCCGGCAGCAGAGGCCGAACGGCTCGTATAAAGTGTACTTCCGCGACCTGCCCGACCATGGAGAGGAACTGTACGCCGGCGAGGCCATGCTCGCTCTTCTCGAAACCTACCGGCAGTTACAGGACCCTCGGTACCTCCAAAGCGTGGAACGCGCCTTTTCCTATTATGATGCGCATTACTTCGGACGCGCGCTCGTAACGGAGGACATGCTGGTCTTCTTCGCCAACTGGCAATCCCAGGCCTGCCGCCTCTTGTTCGAGTGTACTCAGAGCGCTGGTATCAAACGGGACGTTGCCGACTACGTCTGCCGCATGCACGACCAGATCATCAAGCGGGGCTTCTACGAAAACGTCGAGCGCGACCCAGCCGCGCAAGTATCGGTGGAAGTGGCCTGCGCGCTGGAGGGCCTCAACGACACCTATGCGTTCACCCGCACCTCAAATGATGAGCGCGCCGAACGCTACCGGCAGTGCATCTGCACCGGTCTGGCATACCTGCTCAGGCTGCAATGCACCCACGACGGCACGGAAAGAGAACGGGGCGGCTTCGGCCTCACGTTACATAATCGCACGCAGCGGATCGACATCACCGGCCATGCCGCGAGCGCCTTCCTGAAGAGCATGGAGAACGGGATCGAATGCGCGCTGCCAGCCCCCTGAACATTCCCATTCATTCACCTTCGCATCGACATTCCTGATGTTTCACCCGAATTTATTCGTCGCTCATTCTGAGCATCCAGTGCTACCATTTCGAAGTTTGGATACATTCACAAATCCTGCCGAAACCCCGACAGTAACTTTCCTTTACCCCTACATTTAGCAACACGTGACAGTACAGACAAACACGCCCAGTGGGGAAACTTCACCCATCCGGCTAGTGATTCACGGCGGCGCCGGCACTATCACGCGCGCCCGGCTGAAAGCGGAACGCGAACAGGCTTATACGCAGGTACTTGAGCAGTCGCTGACCGCTGGCTATTCAGTGCTTGCAGCGGGCGGCAGCAGCATCGATGCCGTGATTGCAGCGCTCGTTGTGATGGAAGATTCGCCTTTATTCAATGCCGGCAAGGGCGCGGTATTCAGTAATGCCGGCCGCATCGAACTGGACGCATCAATCATGGACGGCTCCACGCTCATGGCCGGTTCGGTTGCCGGGGTCACGGCGGTACGCAACCCCATCCGTGCCGCCCACGCCGTGATGACGCAAAGCCCGCACGTGATGCTGATAGGCCACGGTGCAGACGCCTTCGCTGCCGAGAAAGGGCTAGAGATCGTCGATCCTTCCTATTTTCACACCGAGTTCCGCTGGAATCAGTTGCAAAAAGCCATTGCCCAGGAACGCCTCCTCCAAGACCATGACGCGCTTTCGGACACGCCGCGGCCCGGCGCGGACGAAAAGACGGATAAAAAGCGCGGAACAGTGGGTGCCGTGGCGCTGGATCGCCGGGGAAATCTCGCGGCCGGCACCTCGACCGGCGGGCTCACGAACAAGCGCTTCGGACGGGTAGGAGACTCGCCGATCATCGGCGCCGGAACCTATGCGGACAATCGCTCGGTTGCGTTATCCGCCACCGGCAGCGGAGAAATGTTCATCCGTACCTGTGCGGCCTTCAACACAGCGGCACAGGTGCGGCTGCTACACCTTCCGATCATCGAGGCGGCGGATAACGCGCTAGCGGAAGTCGCCGCTATTGGCGGCGATGGCGGTTTGATCGTGCTAGACCCAAAAGGCAATTATGCGATGCGTTTCAACACCCGCGGCATGTTTCGGGGCACTATTGGCGACGACGGGGTTGCTCGGGTGGGAATTTTTTCATGAGTTACCACCCAGGGGAGCAAGCACAGTTGAGAGCAGCAATTCCGAGAAAAAAGCGAGTACTCCTTCGGCTCCTCTGTTCTCGGTCGCCCGAATCCGCCCTTCGGTACTGTTGCGGCATGGCATAACGAGCAACATATGTCGGCCCACCGCATCCAAGCGATTGTGCCGAGGGGGATCAGCCGATTTGGCTGAAGCCTTCGTCAAGACCTTCAGACGAAAACGTGTATGTGCATGATGCAAAAACCCTTATGTCACAGCTTGCTCACTGGTTCGAGGATTACAACGAACACCAGCCTCCAAGGGGTTAAAGATGAATTCCCACGGCAATTCATCCGCAACCGTTACTACCCGCATCCCATCCGGTTAATAGGGGTAACCAAGCGGCGGAATTGAACCCCACCCCTTGGCTCGATGAAGTCGACTTATTTCTTAAGTTTCATGGTCACGCCGCTGGGGCCAAGAGTGAATTGTACGCCCTTTGTGTTAGAGACCAAATCCACTCTCACCCCGTTCTGATTCTGCATCGTGGAGGCAGCACCTCCGCCCCCTGCCGTCACCCCGGCACCAATGGCCGTGTAACTGCCGTTGAAGTCGTCAAGGCTCTTCAGGTGATATACCTTGCCAGTGGCCTCGATCTTGCTCATGCCCACGTCACCGACCGAGAGTCCGTCAACTTCGATTGGGTAAGTCTTCCCTTTGTACGTGAGCGTCCCGCTGCCCCAGCTAACCCCTACGCCGATTGAGGCCGATCCCGCACTCAATTTTATCGTTGCGTCCGGGGTCTTCGTCTCCTCAGCCTGCGCCGCGGTCAGCCCTAGGCTCAACAATGCTACCGCCAGAAATTTAAGCCCCACGATTCGTTTCATTATCATTTGACCACTCCTTTTTTCAAAACTTTAGATGGTGCGATGCCTTGCATGAGGCTCCTCACCAAAAAAGCCTCCCTTTCTTTATAGGTCGTTATCAGAACAAGTTCAAATCGAATCGAATTTGATATATCGGTAATGAATGAGCGACCGTAGAAATGAATTGAGTGATTTTTTCCCCGCTTACCTATTCTGCGATTAAACCGCGTTGACGAGAGAAACCACGCGTAAGCGACAAATTTTGTGATTGAAAAAGTAACTTAAGACTTAGCCCAATTTTGGGGGGTTGAGGCGCGGGAGAATAACGGTGCCGAGAGAAAAAAGTGACCGAATACAAAAGAATGGAAGTCGGCAAGAATCCCCACAAATACGGGGAACCGATGTTGTGTTGAGGAAGGCTATGGCCGCCAATTCATCAGTGCTGCGAGCATCCGTACCCGAGGGTGGGGACGCAATCCGTGCTTCTTCCGAATTGTCCAAAGCGTTTGCACATAACTGGAACTCTGCCTTTGAACATCGCGCGGGTAGGGATTTTCGAATGAGCTACTACCCAGGATGAATAAGCAGAGTTTAGGCCGGAACTCCTAAAAAAAACGAAACACCTTCAACAGCTTTTGTATAGTAGCGCCACGAAACCGAAAATAGATTTCATCGCCACTTTATTCGGACTGGAATGCCGCCTTTGGGTCGCAGGGTTACCGCCATTTCAACCTCGACTTCATCCTTGTTGAGCAACTCTAAATCACAGTGCTGAATTATCATGCTTAACAAAAGCTGGGCTTCCAGTAATGCAAAATGACTAGCAATACAGCTTCGCTCCCCTGTCCCGAAAGGCATAAACGAGAACCTCCGATTCTCGGGTATTAAAAACCGTTCTGGGTCAAACTGCTCGGGTTGTGGCCAAAAATCGGCGTGATGATGAAGATTGAAGATACTGAATATTGCGGGTCTTCCGGCCTTTAAAAAATAACCATCGACCTCGGTATCCTTATTAACCTTACGCAGCAGAATGCCGGCAGGGGGACGGAGGCGCATCGATTCGTTGAGTATCGCTCTGGCATAAACAAGCTGCTGCAAATCTTCTGCATTCGGTATTTTTCCTTGCAGCAAGCCATCCAGTTCCTCATGCAGTTTGGCGAGAACATTGGGATGCCGGGCCAGCAAATATAAGGTCCAGCTCAATAAATTTGCGGTGGTTTCATGCCCTGCACTGAAAATGGTGATAACTTCATCACGAATCTGCCTATCAGTCATCTTTTCACCACTGCTGTCATCACGTGCTTTTAACAGCATATCCAATAAGTCATTTTGCGCCGAGGAGGTCTTGCGGCGTTGTTCGATGATTCCGTAAATGACATCGTCAATTATTCCCAATGCCTCTCTGAATTTTTGATTGGCCGGCGTTGGTACATACAACGGGAGAGTCAAAGGACTTACGATGGTTTTAGCGGCATACCTCAGCAAAGTATCCAAAGATGGAGCGATACGTTCCATTTTGTCGAGCACACTGGTACTGAACATGGTCTGGGTGATGACTTCTAACGTAAGCTTCGTCATTTCACTAGAGAGGTTAACCTGTGCACCATCACCTAGTTGCCGCCATCGATCCAACATATTATTGCCAGCGGTGACGATTTGCGGCAGCAGCGAGGTTATGTTGCTTCTCTGAAAAACCCCCTGCATTAACCGCCGTTGTCTTTGCCATAAATCTCCCTGACTTGTTACTAATCCCTGACCTAAAATCAATGCCAGACCTGTTGGTTTGTCAGGATTGTAGATTTTTACAAAAACATCTCTTTGCTTGATCAAGGCTTGTTCGATCAGTTTTGGGTGACTGAATAAATAAAATTGGCGGGTAGCTAACCTGAAGCTGACCAGGTCACCATAATCTCGCTGCCAGTCACAAAGCGCTTGAAACGGATTCGCAATCATCTGGCTTAAATTGCCCAGCAGAAAATCGCCTTTGACCTGTGGAACTGTTTTGTTATGTGTCATCGTCAATACAATTGGAAATTTCAATGACGGTTTCATTAGCATTCAATTCAGCGTATGCATCAATCAGATGCAATAAGCCAAACAAAAGCAAACTCACTGTCGGTTCTTGTCCAGTTCTCGCTATTCTGCTGCCTTCAGCGGCAAATCAGTATAGCCGACATTGAAAGCCATCAAGCCTCGGCAAGTGCTTGGATACCAAAAGACGAAAGGCGCCAGTGGAAGCTTGTTTTTGAACTGAAAGGATAGGTAATGTACGCACATATTCGGCAGGTGCTGGTTTTATGCGTTGGCTGTGTCATTTCGTCTGGCGGCAACGCAGATGAGCGACGAACACCGTCATGGCTGCATGAAGTCAAGCTGGGGGTGCTGCACCACGATACCAGTAGTTTGTGGAGTGGCTTCCGCCGTGAAAGCGGGGTGGATGTTAATCTCGAAGCGATTTTTTCGCCTCAGATCAAAATTCTCGGAGGGGCCATTCGTCCCGCCTTTGGCGGCTCGGTGAATACGGCTGGCGACACCTCCAAGCTCTACGCGGGCCTTCGTTGGCAATATGAACACATCAGCGGAATATTCTTCGGTGTGGGACTGGGCGGTGCGGTTCATAACGGCGATCTTCACTTACAGCACAACGACAGGAAGGCTCTCGGGTCAAGGGTTCTGTTTCATATACCGATTGAAATTGGATATCGTTTCGACGACAAAAGTGCGCTATCGGCATACTTCGATCATATCTCCAACGCATACCTTGCTGACGCCAACGAGGGCATGGATACCTTGGGCGTACGGTATGGCTACCGCTTCTGACGCGCTATCTACTTTAAGTTGCGTGCCCCGGAATGATTACCCTCCCCTCGCGGAATGTGTGCCGGAAATACCGCCCGGTCACTACTTTTTCTACCCGCGCATTAATCACAGTTTTCTCTTTGCAGCGGCCTCATTCGGGGTGCGATAGTCCCAGGCGATATGGGCAGATCTGTGTTTCACCAGCCGGCATGTGAAGCATAAGCGGGCACCTGCCCGGACTGATGTCGTATTGCGGAGGAGTGCCGCCGCCAATTCATCCAGTGCCACGATTATCTACGGCTTAAGCACGGACGCAATCCTTGCATCTTCCGGATTGTCCAAAGCGTTCGCCCATAACTGGAACTCTGCCTTTGACATTTGAATTCCATCATCTAATCTGAGTAGTGGACTCTTCAGTACTTTAAACGCCATCTGCCGGAGCACACAATGATAATTAACAATTGCTTCAAAGTCCGCAGCCTCATCCTGGCCGCAGCCGCTGGTTTAAGTCTGGTTTTTGCCCTACCCGCGCACGCTACTGCACTGAAAATTCTCCAGCGCTTTGATTCAACCAATTCAGTGTTATTCCTGCAAAATGACTGGAACCCGGCAAATGGAACTACGTACTGGGGACCTATTGCCGTGTCTCAAAGCACAGATCCTGTCCCTACTGACTTTACTGGCGCAAACGTTGCAGGAAGCTTTTCCGTTGGGGCGGATCTTTGGGAGACCGTTTCGATAAAAAGTCCTGCCGGGACACAGTTCAATCTGCAGGGAACCCAGGAAATACAGCTTGTCGCCCGCCCGGGGTATGTGACTGACAGACCCTATGTCAGTGTCGTGTTGCGCCTGACCATGCAGGACGGCAGCATCTGGGACCAGCCCAAGGTGCTGGCAAACAATGTGTGGCAAACAGCAGCGTTTCTGGTTAAGGAAGGTTCCTTCGCTCTTGCCGAGTGGGGGCCACCGGGAGCGTTCGACCTTGGCAAGGTTACCTCATGGGAAGTTATCCTGGTAGACCTGCCTCCTGGCAATAACCACTATATCAACCTTCATACCCTCTACACGAAGGGAAACTATGAAACACCGGGAACCGCTGCAGAGCCATTCGCAGTAGAGTTTTCCTCTGGAGACGGGAGCGTTCTGTTCCGCCATGCTGACTGGAACCCAACAGATGGCGACACCGACTGGTTATATCATGTACGCACGCACCAACATTACTACAATCCATTTGGATTTGTGAAGGCGGTCTACCGCTCCGAAGGCGACCCATGGGAAACCGTATCCTTGCGTAAGGAAGCACAGACCCACTTCGACTTGACGGCCAGCGGCGGCGGGCAAATCGTAGCTTTAGTGAATGCCGACCAGAATTTCGATCCGAATGCATTGGTCATGAGCCTGACCATGCAGGATGGGAGCGTCTGGCAACAGGGAAAGCAACTGGATGTGGTGAGTAAGAATGCCTTAAGCCACTTTACGCCCGCGGGCGACATCGTGCTGCCATACAGGTTTTCGCTTGATCCCCAAGGAAAGGGCTGGGCCCGGGCAGCCTGGGGGCCAATGGGTAACTTCGACCTCAGCCGGATCAAAGCGTGGGAACTGTCGTTCAATAATCTTGGGGAGGGGGAAAAATCCGTCTTGCTGAGCAGCATTGGCATTATGGAAGCTTCTTTAGTAAAAGCGGATAACACGTTTGGAGCCACCGGCCAGGCACAATGGCTACAGCGCGGCTTTGCTTCTGATGGAGTGACTGCGGACATTAGTTCAGACGGCTTCGGAAATAGCCTGTACATTGCCTCGGAAACTCCGGTAAACGGGTTGGGGCTGGGCTTCAACCTTGAGATCACCAACAGCTATGTAAACTCGTCCCCGGATGCGGTTATCTTCAAGCTGACCACAAGTGATGGAAAAGTCTGGCAGCAAAGCTTTGGTCTGCCCGAAGCTGGACGATCAATCCGCAGGATTTACACCTCTTGCCCGTCCCCTTGGACAATGGTACGCCCAGACCCGGATGATTCTCGCTGCAAGTATATATTGGGAGCGTTTTACGGGATGAGCTCTGCCGTTACGAAATGGGAAGTAATTCTAAACAGACCGCCTGCCGGCGAGCACAAAGTGGGGGTTAACCTTCTCTCCACAGTTCAATAAGCGGTAGCTGTGAGACAGCCTTTGACGTCACGTGCACCGTGACCTACTGAAGATCCCGAAGAAGGAAGGGCCCTGCCATGCAAACACGATATCACCCCGGAACAATTTTCAAACCCATCATTAACTTAATAAAAAGACTGACAGTTTATAAGGTGTGCCTGATCAAACAGGGAAAAAGCGTAATTCAACTGCTCGTAGCTGCAGGCATCACTCTGCTCGCGGCAAGTGCAGGTTTTGCCGAGTCCATTTTTCCATCTGGTTTATCGAATAAAAGAGGTTCGTCCACGTCGCAGCCCTTGGAAGTTCTTGGTGTAAAAGACCAGCAAGGCTCAGATGATAATTTTGATAAATACATAGAATTCAATAGTGATCAAGATGGATACGTAGGAGATTTCAGGTTCAACCTGCCGGCCATGCCTGGCAAGGTGATTCAGAAATTAATATTGCATGCCAATTATCGGGGACCGGAAACTTCCTTTCAGAAATGGGAATTTGAATTGCTTGATGTTAAAACCGGCAAATGGGTTTATATCGCAGACAATCGCGATGTTGCCGACTGGTCCTGGAGTAATATCACAGCAACAATAATGGACCCCAGCCAATTCATAAACGGGCGAAATCAGATAACGTTACGCTACGGGGCAAAAAGTAAGGGAGACAATAGCCAGCTTGACTTCGTTGCGTTCGAAATAAAAAGTGTAGGATCCAATCGGCCTGTAGATGCGTCAGGAACAGGTAGTGATCGGGGAAGCCATGGAAATCGCTGGCAACCGGCTCCTGGGTTAAAGTGGCAAATTCAATATACTGATCCGCTCGATACGTCTTTGAATGTCGATGTTTATAACATCGACCTGTTTGATACCAGTGCGGCGGTTATCTCAGCACTGCGATCAAAGGGTAAGCATGTCATCTGTTATTTTAGCGCGGGTAGCTATGAAGACTGGCGTCCTGATAGCCGCGCATTTCCGGCCTCGGTTCTCGGCCGGAATCTCGATGGCTGGCCGGGTGAGAGATGGCTCGATGTGCGCAAACTGGAGGTTCTGATTCCCATCATGCGGGCTCGCATGGAACAAGCTGCTAAAAAAGGCTGCGACGGTGTCGATCCTGACAATGTTGACGGCTATAGCAACAATACAGGCTTTCCTCTCAACTACAATGATCAGCTGGTTTTTAATATAGCCCTTGCTGACGCAGCACATGATCTTGGACTTGCTATAGGTTTGAAAAATAATCTTGAACAAATCAAGCATCTTATAAATTATTTCGACTTTGCTGTGAATGAACAATGCTTCCAGGACGGTGAATGCAACGCGCTCAAACCATTTGTTGATGTCGGGAAAGCTGTTTTCGGTATTGAATATCATCTCTCAAACAGAAGTTTTTGCCCGCAAGCAAATACAATGAATTTTGATTTTCTAACGAAGAATTTGTCCCTGGATGCGAAAAGGGTACCTTGCAGGTAGTCATATTCATACTTAAATGAAACAGGCAGGAAGAGAATAACAAGTTCAAGGGAAGCTGGTCGGCGCATTGCTCGACAATGCGGCTGTAATTAGTGGGGCGGCGGGAATGTGCCGGCCGCCGTATGGCGATCGACCCATCCTTCGCTTCGCTTCACGACCGTACTACCCGATATGCCCGCTCGCACATCAAAGCGAGCAGTGCTCGCTCAGCCGAACTCCAATGGCGGGCTCTGGCCGAAGTTATGACCATCAGCAACCCGATCCGCAGCGTATACGCGGTTATGACGCAAAGCCAGCACGGGATGCTGATCGGTCAGGGCGCCAAAGCGTTCGCCGCGGAGAAGGGTCTGGAGATCGTTGATCCCTCCTATTTCCACACCGAATTCCGATGGAATCAGTTGAAAAAAGCGGTCTCCCCCGAACGCGGGCTGCATGACCGGCGCCGGAACCTATGCCGACAATCGTTCGGTTGCGGTGTCCGCCACCGGCAGCGGAGAAATGTTCATCCGTACCATCCGTACCTGTGCCGCCGCATTCAACACAGCGGCACAGATACGGCTGCTCAACGCCTCCATTAACGAAGCAGCGGATAATACATTGGCCGAAGTCGCAGCTATCGGCGGCGATTGGAGTCTTATCGTATTGGATGCGAAAGGCAACTACGCAATGCGTTTCAACATCAGAGGCATGTTCCACGTCACTATTGGTAGTGACGGCGTTGCGCGGGTGTTTTTTCACGTCCCTACTGCCCGAGAATGGCAGCGAAAGCGAGCACAGTAATTGCACCGGGGGAAATACGAATACTTTATCTTTTGCAGGGGAATCGCGTCACTCCGTTTATCCCTACTTCATCTCATCGCGAGTCCACGCTAATTTCGTATGTCATCTAAAAATTCCGATCCTGGCTCAACACTCGTAACCAGCAGATGATCCCTTGCCCGTGTGCAGGCGACGTAGAGCAGGTGCCGCTCCGTGTCGTACACCTCTTGCAAATCGGCATCGTCGCCTACTGTCTCGATGCGTTCCTGTAAGGGAATTATTTCGTCATCGCAGGCCATTACCACTACCGCGCGAAACTCCAGGCCCTTGGCGAGATTCATCGTGCTGATTGAGGCGTGGCCACTTGCAGTTTCCACATGCTCATCGAGAATTCTGAAAGCCATGCCTGCTTCCTTGACGGCAGCCCGCGCACGATCCAGCTGCGCTTCAGACCGTACAAAAATGCCGAACTCATGCGGCATCACGCCCGCTTTAGCTAGTTCGCCGATCCAGTTACCGACCGTCCCGATTTCCCCGCTTTCGTCCTTGAGGATATGAATGTCGGGTGGAGGACCATTGAATACCGAAACCGTATCGCTGCGGTCCTCGGTATTGCCATCCGCGTCGGTGACCAAGGGGCCGAGAAGGCGGTCCGCCTGCGCGCGAATTTGATGGGAGGTGCGGTAATTGACGCGCAGGGTGCGCGAGCGGCCCCGGATATCTATACCGATGGCCTTCCATGAAAAAGGCTGCTGGAAGATGCGCTGGCCGAGGTCGCCAGCGAAAAAGAGTGCATTGGGCCGACTTTCGCCCAAGGCGGCAAAGAACCGGAGATGGGTGACACTAATGTCCTGCGCCTCATCCACGACCGCGAAGTCGAACACCACTTTCTTGTTCTTCGAGATCACAGCCGCCAAGGAGCTGAATAGCTCAGCGTACGTGATCAGCTGGTGCGCCTTTAACCCAGCACGAACACGCTCGAAGATGGACCACAACACCACGCGCTGCGCTTCCGGCAACCGTGTTTTTCTGCCGAGGCGCACCACGTCGCGATACGCTTCCCAAGTCTCCAATTGCCTGGCATCCACCACCTGTTCCCACTCCGTGAAGAGGAAATGCAAACCGAACCTGTGGCCACCCACCCCGTTCGCTGCCTCCTGTACCAGCTCACGCATGATCTCGCGGCTCGCAATCGCCGCTGGCCCGACATGCGCCTTGTGAAGCCGAAAACCGATCGCATTGAGCGAGTAGACATCAATCCGTTCCGCAAGACCCGGTTCACTGCCCAACAGCCGCTTCAGCTTGGTTCGCAGCGCATTCGCCAGCGTGTCAGAGAAGGTCGTCAACAGAACCCGGGCATCCGGGTGCGCACGGGCCAGATGGGCTGCCCGGTGCAATGCCACGATGGTTTTGCCTGTGCCGGCCGATCCGGAAACACGTGCAGGACCAGTATAGTCCCGCTCCACCCATTGCCGTTGTTCGGGGTGGAGAAAGACTGTCCACTTCTCCCAAGGGAAATCGAGGGCGCGCTGCAATTCCTCCACATTCGTCATGACGCGGAAGCGGCGCTGGGCATCGGGATGATCGAAAGGATTCGCCGCCAACACGGTGGGCTGGGGCAAGCGGGGCTTACCGCCAGTCGCCAGTTCCACCAAGGCCTCCGCCGCTTCGGCAGGCAGGTGTTCAGTCAAGGCCAGCAACGCATCCTCCGTGGTTGCCTCCCTGACATCGCCGATCCATTCGGCGGGCACACCGTAACTGAAAAGTTCGTCGTCCGATGCCGCGATGTAAACAGCCTTCCTCTCGGCGGCACGTTTCGGCTCAAGAGCAAGCGTTGTTTGCACGTAAACCGGAACGGCAATCTCCTTCACCGTTTCGCGTATCTCGACCAGTTGCGCGGCACCTGTTGCCGGATGTGTTTCCAACTTTCGCCGCTCGGCCCAGTCATAAGCCTTGTCGTGATGATCGACATAGCAGAGCAGCAGGCTGCCCGCGGTCTTGTGAACAATCAGACGGATGTTCGCGTTCACCCGGACCGACCAGAAGTTTTTGTCCTTCGCCTTATCCAGCTTGTGAAAATTGAATCCGGGACTAGAGGGGTTGAGTTGCAGGTCGAATGCGGTTGTCTTGACTGCTTTCTGTTCCTCTCCGGCGAGTCGGGAAAGGCTGTCAGTAAAAGTATCGGCGATGCGGAAGTTCATACTGACTCAACTATCCTGTTGTGTTTTAGGAAAATAAAAATCCTTGCACAACATATAATCGAAAAGCGTTCTGACAACACATGCGATTGTTATGGGAATCGAAAGGTTCAAGGGGTTTTGCAAAATCGCAATATAGATACTATTTGCGACTAGATACCAAACTGCTAGCAAGACAAAAATTAAATTAATGATGGTCCACTTCCACTCTGCACCGTGCCCATCTTGTGATGATGAACCGAAGTGCGCAAATAGGCCCCAGACTACATCTACCGTCAATAAGACAACGAGCGCCCAAGCAAAATGGTTTGGAACCTGTACTAATAACGATAAAACAACAAATCCAATGCCATGAAGTAGTAGTAGTAGGAAATCTATAATTAACGCGCCATTTTTAATATGACGATTATCGTTCTCTATGTATGTATCATAAATATGACGGAGTGCACCGTGATAAAAACAAAAAAATGTTGCAATGAATGCAATAAATAACAGACTAGACGAAGCTGTCACCGAATGAAGCCCAGTTTGAGTGTCGATTAACCTAGTAACTGAAAGAGAAAGCGCTACACCCATGACGACGGTATATAAGTTAATGAGACTTTTTACCGAATTCTCTTTTTTCTTATTCTCCATTCTTGCTATTTCCTACGCCATCAACCCAGCAATATAAATCTTCAATAGTGTAGAAAACGGGCTTGCCCATCCTCTTAAAAGTTTCAACTTCTGCATCAGCACCAGATGATTTAGTTTCTTTATAACTAACATGGGGCAGAGTTACATTCAGCCTCAAACAACAGTCATAAAGGCTAAGCATTGCCTGATCGTAGTCGATCCAATCTTGATACGGTCTTGGGAATAGAATGTGCTGAAAGTGACTCCATAAAGGCGCGACGGGTAATACTTTTCCTTCTCCAAGAATCTGATCAAAGATCTTGCACTGAAAATGCGCATTCATTGCTGGATCGCCTTTACTATAAGGTGACGCGATGTATACAGTTGGCTTTTTCATATTTGATCCGCTTAATTAACCCTGAACACCTTCATCACTTCATCGCCCAAATGATTGATCACCTTCACTGCAATACGCCCGCTCTTCGGCTTGTCGAACGGGCGCGAAGTATCACTGTTCAGCGTGGCCCAAGCTTCGGGATCAATCTCAGCTTTCAAAGTCATCTTGAGTGCGCTGTAGGGATCGTTCGCGCCAAGGAAATAGGCATGGCGGACAAAGAAGCTTTCTTCGTTGTAGTCGGTATCGACAAACCAGCAGGCGATCCCATCGGCACCGTGGCTGATGACTTCGCCGGTCTGGGGTTTGAAGACGTCCACGCCGTTTACTTTCACGCGCAGCCTGCCGTCCTTCTCGGGCAGCAGGGTAATGTCCGGCTCGCCGAAGATGACAAAAAGATTGCCTTTACCAGTATTCTTGAGGTCTTCGGCCATATGCAGGTCGGCATTCATGCGAGCCTTGAGCACGGGGATGCGGCCCAGTTTGCTGAATTCGGTAGCGTGCGCCTCGTAGTTAAAGGCGCAGGCAATCAGCACATCGAATCCGCCATCTCCCGCCTCGCGGGCGGCGGAGACGAGGTCGGCGCGCTGCACGGTGCCATACTCGGGGCCAATAAAAATGGCGGCGCGCTTCTCGCTGCCGGATTCCGCGTCACCTTCCTGGTAACGCCCTTCGGCGCAGACCAGATAGCCGGGCCAGGGTGCGAGCGCGGTGAAAGTGATTTTGTCTTCCTTGTGTGCCTGCTGCACGCCGGCGGTCTTGAGGTTCTCCAAAATCATTTGGGGAAAAGATTGTTTGGCACTGTAGTCGGCGCTGTCCTGCTTAAGGGTATCGATCAACTCGTCGTTCTCGTCCACGCCCAGCATGCGATGGGGGCTGAGGCTCTCCACCGTGAAGGGGCCCGCCACGCGAACTTTCTTATTGTCCGGATAGGGCTTGTCGTAGAGATATTCATGGTCGGCCTTGGCGGCGATGGAAGCGTCGATTTCCTTCTGCCGGGCAATGCGCTGCTGCCACCAGTCGCCGTGCAGGCTTAATGCAGGCCCCGGCCAAGCCTTGTCCGTCGCGCGTGGGATTTCCCATTCCTGCCACTGCTTCTTGAGTGCGGTGTTCAGCTTCTCGCGCAACGGCTCCAGTATCGCCTGCCATTTGTTCCATATGACATCGATCTCCGCATTGTTTGCTACAACCGCCGAAGTAATGTGAGCGCGACGCTGATAAACAAAGCCGTGGCGAATGTTCCCGCGCACGGGCTGCGAGCTCGGTGCGGTACTGCTGACTCCCGCTTCCTTGAGTTGACCTTCGCGGGAATCAGCTAATATGAAAAATGGATAACGCGCACCCATTATACGAGCACGGGCTAGCGCAAGTGCCACGCGTGAGGTATCAATGGTGATCCAGCGTCGACCCCATTGCTCGGCGACAGTGGCAGTGGTGCCGGAACCGCAGGTAGGGTCGATCACGAGGTCGCCTGGATCTGTTGCAAGCAATAGGCATCGCTCTACGATTCTTTCATTAGTTTGCACGACGTAGACTTGATCCGGTGCCCCCCCAAATCCATCCCACCAGTTTGAAATAGGTTGCAACCCAAAATCCGAGAAATGCCTGACTAGGCCGATCTGGTTTTTCCCGATATATAAGCGGTTTGCAATCGCGAGCCGACGCATTCCTGACAACTCAACGTCCGTGTCGACTGCCGTATGCTTCCAACAGTTTCCCTTCTTCAAACCGGGATCAAAAAGCCTACCTTGATAATCAAAAATAATGCTTTGATTTTTCCGGTATCCGCCGGATGTCGAATTCTCCGATTTGAATAAACTGCACCCACGCTCTCGCTGAAGAAGCAATGGCTTAGTCTTCAGTAATGATGCGTTACCCTCAAGTCTTGCGATTTCAGCAATTGAGGTATCTTGCCCAGACGGCAGGCGGACGAAACGAAAGTCACGAGCAATTTCGGACTCATCAAGGAATTCTTCGTATAGCTGCTTAGTCTTTGCATTTTGTTTACTCTTGAAGAACCAGAGAATGTAATCATTTACGGCTTCCGGGAAGCGGCCCTTCTGGCCTCCTTTTTTCTTCACTAGAAGGAGGTCGCCGGCATTATTTGGGCCGAATACTTCGTCCATCACCGCCCGGATGCGATGCACGTTTTCATCCCCGATCTGTACGAAAATGGAACCCGATTCGGTGAGTAAATCACGGGCGACAGTAAGCCGATCGCGGAGGTAGGTAAGGTAACTGTGGATACCGTCGCGCCAAGTGTCACGAAAGGCTTTAACCTGCTCCGGCTCACGAGTGATGTGGTCGATCCTGCCATCGTCCACCTTCTTGCTAGTAGTGCTCCATTGGAAGTTGCTATTAAAGGTAATGCCATAGGGCGGATCGAAGTAGATACACTGCACCTTGCCGCGCAGACCCTCGCGCTCGGCAAGGCTGGCCATGACCTGAAGGGAGTCGCCGAGAATCATGCGATTACTCCAGTTCTGGTCGTGCTGGTAGAACTCGGTTTTGTCCGCGCCCTTGGGGATCCCGTTGAAGTCGGCGAAAAGGTCGGGGGTGAGCGTTCCTGCCTCATGCTCGCGTTCCTTTGTCGCGCGCAGCAGGTCGTTGATGAGCGCCTTCGGGTGGACCTTTTCCTGGATATAGAGCGGCGGAGCCTGGACGACGAGATCGCTCCAGTCCTGCTCATCCTTCCCGCGCCAGACGAGCTGCGGGTCTAGATCCCTATTCCTGCGCTCGTAAGCCACCCGGATCGGATCCTGTTCATTTTTCTGCATCACTGACTGGTATTCCACAGTCGGGATATTCTTACGCGTCGCATCTTCGTGCTTCAAAGTTTCGACTGTTTTGAATCCAGGATGCCTCTTCGTCATGATTATTTTCCCTGTGGCGCCGTCAAGAGGGCAACAGAATTGATCATCTTGTTGAACTCGCTTTCGACCTTAGCCTTGAAATCAGCCTCAATCTGGTAAACTTCCGTGAACTCTGCGAACGCCCAGCGGCCATAAGTGCCGAGATGGTTCACGCCGGGCACCCAGTAGGTATCCACGGTGGATTTCTTCTCCTTCGCATCCTCCCGCCGGTAGCCCTTGATCTCAACCACGAGATGCAGCGGGTCATCCGGGCCGTGGCCGTCATCCACCAGAACAATGAAGTCGGGAAGATATTTGCGCATCCCGAAGCCGTAGCGATAAGGCACTTCCAGACCGAGGTTGTGATTCTTCACATAGGCGCGGACCTTGGAATGCGACTCCGCCACGCGGCAGAATTCCGCCTCCCAGTCGCTGTCGAGAATAATCCAATTAATGTGGCAGGATTTTGAACTCGTTTCCCAGCGGTCAGCTTTTGACGTGTTGAAACGGACGTGCCCGGTCGAGCCGGTGGGATTGTAAGGATCGAGCAACGCCTTGATAGGCTGTTCCCCGAGAAATTGCCGGGTAATGGCTGCGGTGATCCTGTTGCAGGCCATGTCGGCAAGCTCCTGATACATGAGTTGCGCGGGATAGGTCTCGCCTTTGCATACGAGGCAGGTATCGAGCCATTGTTTGGTAATGCGCTTGAGCTGCCCGAAGAGGTGGAGTTTTGGTGCGTCGCCGGGGTCTCGCCATTTTGTGTAAAGCAGCCGGTGGGTGAGGTGAAAAACGAGCGTGGAAGGACGAATATCGCCCAGATGCTTGAGATTCATGTCGGCGGATTCGCCGATGATGCCAGCGTTGCGCGTGATGGATGGTCCGACAAGATCGGGGCTGAGTTCCAGAATCGATTCCTCGTTAAAATCGGCTGTCAGCCGTTCCTCCGGCAGCTCCACACGATAGCCCTCGACGCGGGGAAAGCGGATTTCAAGGGCGTCGCGCTCGGGGCGCATGGCCTTGACCTGAACCGTTTCGCGCGGCGGCTGCGGCGGAGCTATCACCGGCTTCGCGGTGAAGTCGAAGGGAATGCCGAAAACATCGGCATATTCGACATTGAACAGGCCCTTATCCGGCCCCTCTTCATTGAGCTCGTAGGATTGACGGCGTAATGCGCGACCAATGACTTGTTCGCACAGGAGCTGGGTGCCGAAGGCGCGAATGCCAAGCACGTGGGTGACGGTATTCGCATCCCACCCCTCGGTAAGCATCGAGACCGAGACAACGCAGCGGATGCCGCCGCCAAGCTGGCCGGGCTTGCCGACAGTATTCATGACCTCGCGAAGCAGTTCCTGGTCCGTGATCTTGTCGCCGGCGCGAACATCGCCGCTGCGCGCCACGATCTCGCGACGAAAACGCTCGATCTCGTCCGCAGCCATGCCCCGAAAATCGTCGTCCAGCGCATCCCCTGCCTCAAGCTGTTCGCTATCTATCAGGAGCGTATTGGGGCGCGGCAGTGGATTGCCGGTAATCTCGTCGAAATTGCGGAACAATGCCAAGCGTCCATATTCCAGCGCGGACGTACCGTCCTCGTTCTTGCGATGAAAGCCGGAGATGAAGTCATACACCAGCTTGGAGATGGCGGTATTCTGGCAGACGATGATGAAACAGGGCGGAACCGTGATGCCCTTATCCTCCCAGAGCTGAAAGGTTTTCTCGTAGTGGCCGTACAAGGCTTGCATTGCCGTCTGCAAGCGGGTTGGAAGCCTGAGCGGGTCGAGCTCCTCGCCTTGACCACGCCCCTTCTTCGGCATCTCTTTGCGGATATTTTCCCAAAGATCTCTGAACATGGGCATTTCTTCGCCGGGGATGTTTTCCGCCACCGGCACGCGCGGCAATTTGACGATGCCGCATTCGATGGCATCCATGAGCGAAAAATCGCTCATCGTCCACGGAAACAGGGTTCCTTCAGCGTAACCGGAGCCGCGAAGGAAAAATGGCGTTGCCGACAAATCAATGACGCGGCTGAGCCCGAGCTTTCGATTCACCGCTTCGAGGCCCGAAATCCAGAGGCGTGCCGCTTCGTTGTTTTTCTCCGCTTCCTTCTTCTCGTCGCCTTTCAGGTCTTCATCGTCCACATCTTTCGGTTTCTCGCGATAGCAGTGGTGCGCCTCGTCGTTAATCGCAAGAATATTCTTCAGGCCCATCAAGTCCGGCATCACGCGCTGGAGCATCTGGCCTTCGGTTTCGAGCGTCCTGGGTTCCTCGCCTGTGCGGCCCTGGAGAAGCTGGCGTCCGCCTTTGGAAAGCTCGATGCGCTCGCGCAGCTTGAAAGCATGGTAGTTGGTAATGACAATTTTAGCCCGGTTCACGTCGTCGAGCATGTCGCCCGGCACCAGTTCGCGGTCTTTGTAGTAGCTATCCGGGTCGTTAGGCTGGAGGACGCGCAAACGATCCTTGATCGTCAAGCCGGGGGCACAAATCAGAAAGCCGCGCGTAAAGTGCTTGCTGGCGGGGCGCCGTACGGAGTTGATGGTCTGCCAGGCGATAAGCATTGCCATCACCGTAGTCTTACCGGCGCCGGTTGCCAGCTTCAGCGCGAATCGCATCAATTGCGGATTGGCATCTTGATTCGCTGACACAAGATGCTCAAGCATGCGCTTCCCATTCTTGGATTGGGGCGCCACTTCGGTAAGCCAGATGGCAGTTTCCGCCGCCTCGACCTGACAGAAGAACGGGCGAATAGCGCTAAACGAGTGATGGCGCCAATGCTGAAGAAGCCGGGCCGTCTCGGGCGTGACCTGCCATTGATGGGGATTGGGCAAAGATCGCCAGCTATCCACCTGGCCGCGCACCTCCCTGATGATCGAGGTGGGATCGTATTGCTGCGCCTTCGTTGAAAGCCCCTCGCCTTCATCAAAAACGAAAGCCTCCTGTGTGGCGGCACGTTTCCGCTTCTTCGGCTTTGGAATCGGCGTGATGAACTCGGCACGGCGGCGGGTCTCGATAATCTTCTGTGTGGGTTGCCCGTGCTCATCCAGCTCCCAGTGGCGGGTGGGAGACGAATAAGGAGAGTTCAAAATGGGGTGGTCAAAGAACGGGTTATACATTGATCAACACCTATTCGGCTTGGGAACTGCCCGAGGTAGTACTGCCGGGCTCGCTTTGTACTTTCTACCAGAGATGCGCTAATTTACCTTATTGTTCAGCTTAATCCAACGGACTAATGTCCTGTCGCGATCGAGCTCTATCTGTAAAAATATCCTACCGAGGGCGACTCGGCGGCTGAATGGCAACAAGATTTAAAGGGGCTAGCGATCCGAGATTTTCGACATCTAATCTGTTCCGCAAAAATATGCCTAAGCTGCACGAATAATAATTACGGTAGATGGGGCACAAACATTGAGTGGGCGCGAATTAGTGTTATCGGTTAAGGGGGAGTGCAGACTGGCTGTCCGGGAAAATTTAGAACCCGCTTAAGTATCAAGAATGGGATCTTTGAAAACAGATCGTCAACCTCACCTTGTAGCTAGAGATAAGACAACCCCGAGGAAGGGGGCGTGGTAGTGCGCCGGGAATGTGTCTGACTCGCCATAGGCGATCCAGCCATCCCTGCGCTTCGCTTCGGGACCGCACTCGCTCGAAAACCCGCTCGCGCGTCCAAGCGAGCAGTGCTCGCTTAGTCGAACCTGATGGCGGGTTCTCATCCCAACCGCCCTAAATTAAAAAGCCACCCGCTGGGGGTGGCTTTTTAATTGGTGGAGGCGGCGGGAATCGAACCCGCGTCCGCAAGTCCTCTACAGTCAGTTCTACATACTTAGCCATGTTATTTAGTTTAACCTGGCGTCCGTCAACCGGCGGACTGACGACAGGCGAGTCACCTATTGTTTAACGCTCGATAAAGTAACCCTACTGAGCGCGATCCTCGTTAATGGCTCCGCTGCCTGTTGCCAGACCCGGCGTTGAGGCCCACCGGTGCGGAGTCCAGCCGGATTTAAGCGGCTAGAGCGTAACGTTCGTCGTTTGCGACTATACTTTTCCAGATGTATTTACGAGGTAACTGGTCCTCGGTATGCCCTGATCTGCTTTGCAACCCACGTCGAAGCCAGGTCGCCCCCGGCATTCTGTGTTTCAGCTGTTTAGAGGGTATTGAGCTGGAAGAGTTCAATTGGATGGATAAAGACCATCGTAACCCATCCAATCAATATTTGTTGTTGCGCTCCGCTTCGCTCAGCCTGCAACGGGATGCTTTCTTACCCTGCAGCCGCGCTCTCTCCACTCCCCCTCTGCTACCGCTTCACTATAACAGAAACGCGTTGTCAGATGTAACTGAGCAGTTCCTCCGGCCGGTCGATGAGATATCTCGCGCCCCAGGATTCGGGGGCACTTATGCTGCAGAGATAGCCATATTTGGCGATAACCGGCTCCATGCCCGCGGCCAGGCTGGCCTGCACGTCGCGCATGTCATCTACCAGGTAGATGCACCCGCCGGGAGCAATAGCCATGCGCCGCTTGCCTTCAGCAGCGGGGCGGGATAAGGCTTGGAGTGAGCGGTATCCCCACCGCTGACGATGCATGCGTACGATTGCTCAAACCCAGCTCTTGCAGCAACGGTATCGTGAAACGCGCGGATTTATCGGTGACGATTCCCCACGGCAGGCCATGGGTATCCAGTTCTTCAAGCAGATCAGTCACAAGCTACCAGGTAATCGCTACTGTGCGTTGGCGCACCGATAACATCGACAGGACAAGCATAATGTTCCTCCATAGCACGTGATGGATTGGATTGTTGGGGGAAAGCCATTTAATTAACTTTCGTCACCATATAGGAGCTTGAAATGAACAAACTCATATCGACCGTTATTATCACCACCTTCACGGCTTTGTGGAGCTTCGGTGCTACCGCTACATCGCATGATACAGATAAAAACAAGGAAACAATGCGCAAGGACTCCTCCGCACCCACGAGCAAGAAGGAAGACGGCAAGTATGGGAAGGAGCCAAGCTCAACCTCTGAGATCATGAAAGAAAAGATGCCCGACAATGTGTCGCCGGGAGTGAAAGAAGAATACAGAGATCAAGAGATAATGAACAAGAAGCCGTATAAGCAATAATAGTCCGTTGGTAGACCGCACGAGCGCAGGTTTTCGCGGTGGGGCGTCAGAGGTAACTGAGCAGTTCTTCGGGTCGGTCGATGAGATACTTGGCGCCCCAGAATTCTGGCGCGCTCACGCTGCCGAGATAGCCATATTTGGCAATGACAGGCTCCATGCCTGCGGCCAGGCTGGCCTGCACGTCGCGCATATCGTCCCCCAAGTAGATGCACTCGGCGGGCGCAATGGCCATGGCGCCGCTTGCCTTGAGCAGCGGGTCGGGATAAGGCTTGGAGTGAGCGGTATCCCCGCCGCTGACGATGCATGCGGTACGGTTGCTCAATCCCAGCTCTTGCAGCAGCGGTATGGTGAAACGCGCGGGTTTATTGGTGACGATTCCCCACGGCAGCCCACGAGTATCCAGCTCTTCAAGCAGTTCCATCACCCCCGGAAATAAGGCTGTGTCATGACATAGCCGCTCCTCGTAGAAATCGAGGAATTCCGCACGCATTGCGTCATAGTCGGTGTCGCCCGGCTTGATATTGAACCCGAGGCCGAGCAAGCCGCGCGCACCAGCCGAGGCCTCGGTACGGATGATCTCCAGCGGTAGGGGCGAAAGACCGCGGGCAACGCGCTGCCGGTTGAGGGCATGGCCCAGGTCGGGAGCGGTATGTGCGAGGGTCCCGTCGAGGTCGAAGAGAACAGCTTTGATCATAACGGGATTATGGGAGGAAATTGGCGAAAGACGCGCCAGGATGATGAGGCGGCGGGAAGGCTAATCAAAAAAATTCGGAGCTGGCGTGATTGCCCCGGATATCTCAAGCGCGAGACGCCATGATGTAGTTGACATCAGAGTCGGGCTCAAGCGCATAAACCTTGGTGATGGGATTGTAAGTCATGCCGATGATCTCATGCACACCAAGGTCGGCCGAGCGGGCCATGCGCGCGAGTTCCGACGGCTTGATGAACTTCGCGTAATCGTGCGTGCCTCTCGGCAGGAGGTTCAATACGTATTCCGCACCGATGATGGCGTACAGATAGGATTTCGGATTGCGGTTGATGGTCGAGAAGAAGACCCAGCCACCGGGCTTGACGAGTTTCGCGCACGCTCGCACGATGCTCTGCGGGCTCGGCACGTGCTCCAGCATCTCCATGCAGGTCACTATGTCGTAATGGTGGGGCTGTTCTTTGGCGAGCGCCTCTACCGAGATTTTGCGGTAGTTCACTTGCCTGCCGCTTTCGAGCAAATGCAGTTTTGCCACTTTCAGGGCTTTATCCCCAAGATCGATTCCGGTCACATGGGCGCCAAGCCCAGCCATGCTCTCGGACAGGATGCCCCCGCCGCAACCAACGTCGAGCACGGTCTTCCCCTCCAATCCCGCAAGGCGGTCGATGTACTCCAGCCGCAACGGGTTGATTTCATGCAACGGCTTGAATTCGCTATTCGGGTCCCACCAGCGATGGGCCAGCTGGCTGAATTTGTCCAGCTCCAGCAGATCGACGTTCGCGCTATTGTTTTCCATTTGTTTGCTCATCTATTCTTTGGGCTTTACTGCCCCTGCCCCTGTCGAGTTGCTGCCATTTGTTCCCGCCAGAATCCCGCCCTGAGCAACAACTCCTGTTCGTCGAGCGTGGTCAACTCGCCGTCGTTCAACAGCATTTTACCATTTACCCACACATGGCTCACGTGTTCCCGTCCGGCGGCATAAAGAAGGTGCGAAACAGGGTCATAGCAAGGTGCGAGTTCAAGGCTGGAAAAATCCACCGCAGTGACGTCAGCCGCCTTGCCCGGCAGCAATGAGCCGATCATTGAATCCAGGCCCAGCGCTTTGGCACCGTTGAGCGTCGCCATTTGTAGAGCCTGCCATGCGGGCAGCACATCGGCCCGCCCGCTCTGGCCTTTCGCCAGCAGCGCCGCGAGACGCATTTCCTCGAACATCTTCAGGCTGTTGTTGCTCGCGGCGCCATCCGTTCCCAAGCCGACATTCATCCCCGCGCTTAGCATAGACACGACGGGTGCAAAACCGCTGGCGAGTTTCAGATTCGAGGTCGGGCAATGCGCGACCGTGCAGCCCAGCTGCGCCATGAGTTCGATCTCATCAGCTGTGACATGAATCATGTGCACCGCGATCAGGTTGGGCCCCAGTAGGCCGAGCTTATGCATGCGTTCTATCGGGCGCATGCCATGCATTTTCAGGCTGCCCGCTACCTCGTCCTCGGTTTCATGAAGATGAATATGAATGGGCAAATCAAGCTGCTCTGCATAGGTGAGGATTTTGGCGAACACCCTGTCGCTTACCGTGAAAGGCGCATGCGGGGCAAAACAGAATGACAGCAGCGCGTGCGGGTTATAGGCGTCGCGCAGGGCGAGGCCCTTGGCTAAATAATCGTCGGCGTCGCTGGCGTAGGCGGTAGGAAAGTCGATGGTGATCATGCCGATGGCGGCGCGCATGCCCGAGGCCAGCACTGCCCGAACGGATGCCTCAGGGAAGAAATACATGTCATTGAAACAGGTGACGCCGGCTCTCAGCATCTCGGCACAGGCCAACCGCGTGCCATCGAAGACAAACCCCGCATCGACATGCCTTGTTTCAGCAGGCCATATATGGTTGTTGAGCCACTCCATCAGGGGCAGGTCGTCCGCCAGCCCGCGCATCAGGGTCATGGCCGCGTGCGTGTGCAGGTTGACCAGACCCGGGATCAGCGCATGGTGATGCAGGGCGATCCGTTCAGCGGGCTCGAATCGCGCTTGCGCCTCGTCATTGGCGACGATGGCGAGGATCATGCCCTGATCAATAGCCAGGGCATGATCCTGCAATACCGTGCCCGCCGGCTCGACCGGAATTATCCAGCGCGCCTCCACCAACGTATCGATTTTTACGGGGTCAGTCATTTATACGGAAAGCTTAGCAAAAAAAAACCCTGCGCGCGGCAGGGTTTGAATTATTTGTTGAGATGAAATTATTGGACTACTTCCTTTGTGCCAGCGATTTCAACTTCAACGCGACGGTCGGGTTGCAGGCAGGCGATCAGAGACTTGCTTCTCTTATTGCCCTTGCACGAATCACCGGTTACAGGGTTGGCTTCGCCCTTGCCATCCGTGAAGACCTTGTCAGCGGGAATGCCTTTTTCGTTGACCAGATAGGTTTTGACGGCTTCAGCGCGGCGCAATGAAAGTTTTTTGTTATAAGCGTCCGAACCAAGGCGGTCGGCGTAGCCGATGACTACGACGGTGTCGTACTTGACGCCACCCAGTTTGTTTACGAGGTCATCCAGGGCTTGTTTTCCTTCTGATTTCAGGTTGGCCTTGTCGAAATCGAATAACGTGTCGGCGGAAAGTGAGAGTTTTTCTGGTTCTGTAATGGGCGCAGGGGCAGGAGCCGGAGCGGGAGCAGGAGCAGGTTCAGGCGCTTCAACGCGTTTTTCGGGTTTCGGCAGCAGATCGGGATCGCATTCGTAGGTGGCCATCGCCGGTGTCCAGTAACCTGTGCGCCAGCAGTCTCCGGATGAATCTTTGGCGGTTGTACCGCCGGCATCGCTTGCGTATCCTTCAGGCTGCTCAGCCGCCATCGCAGCCCCCGAAAATACCATCGGCAGAACTATCGCTCCCAGCAAGAGTTTTTTCGTTACCATATTTTTCATGCTATTGCCCCTTTTCATTTAAAACTTCAATTCAAAATCGAATCATCCCTGAGTCATCCCAAATAACAAGTACAGCTATAGCAGGCCCAGCCATTTGTTTGACCATAGCACATTATTGCATAATCCACGTCTTGATTATCTATTCATATCGCACTTCTTGTCAAATCATGTTGTTGCATACGGCATGAATAATCAGACGCTCGGGTGGCTTCAAAATAGGGGGCATGCTAAAATGAGTGGTTTTACGTGTTGATACCCGCGGGCTGTATCCATTGCGGGATTCGAACCGTAAGACCCTGAATAGATGAATAGTAATTAATGGATCAATTCGCGAAAGAAACACTGCCCATTAGCCTCGAAGAGGAGATGCGCCGCTCTTACCTTGATTACGCCATGAGCGTAATCGTGGGACGGGCATTACCGGATGTGCGTGATGGCCTGAAGCCGGTCCACCGCCGGGTTCTCTTTGCCATGCATGAGCTCTCCAATGACTGGAACCGCCCCTATAAAAAATCGGCGCGTGTCGTCGGCGATGTCATCGGCAAATACCATCCGCATGGCGACACCGCCGTGTATGACACCATCGTGCGCATGGCGCAGCACTTTTCCCTGCGTTACATGCTGGTTGATGGCCAGGGCAACTTTGGTTCAGTGGATGGCGATAACGCCGCGGCGATGCGTTATACGGAAATCCGCATGTCGCGCATCGCGCACGAGCTATTGGCGGACCTGGACAAGGAAACGGTGGATTTCGGCCCGAACTACGATGGTTCGGAGAGGGAACCGCTCATTCTGCCCGCAAAAATCCCGAACCTGCTGATAAATGGCTCCTCCGGCATTGCTGTCGGCATGGCCACCAATATTCCACCGCACAACCTTAATGAAATAATCGACGCCTGCCTCGCGCTGTTGAAAGATCCCCAGATCGGCATCGAAGAACTGATCGAGATAGTCCCGGCGCCCGACTTTCCCACAGCGGGCATCATCTACGGTGTCGCCGGCGTGCAGGAAGGCTACCGCACTGGGCGGGGCCGTGTCGTCATGCGGGCACGTACTCACTTCGAGGATATGGATAAAGGCAGCCGCCAGAGCATTATCATCGACGAGCTGCCATATCAGGTAAACAAGGCGAATCTGCTGATTCGTATCGGCGAGCTGGTGCGCGACAAAAGGATCGAAGGCATTTCCGATCTGCGCGACGAATCGGACAAGTCCGGCATGCGGGTCGTGATCGAGCTCAGGCGCGGCGAAGTGCCCGAAGTGGTGCTGAACAACCTGTATAAAGAAACGCAGATGCAGGACACCTTCGGCATGAATATGGTGGCCCTGCGGGATGGACAACCGCGCCTGCTGAATCTGAAGCAGATGCTGGATGCGTTCCTGCGACACCGACGCGAGGTGGTGACCCGGCGCTCTGCGTTCGAGCTGAAAAAAGCGCGTGAGCGCGGCCATCTGCTGGAAGGCCTGGCCGTGGCACTATCAAACGTGGATGAAGTGATCGCGCTGATCAAGGCGGCGCCCACGCCCGCGGTGGCGAAGGATGGGTTGATGTCGAAGGTGTGGCGCTCGGCGATGGTGGAGGACATGCTCGCCCGCGCTTCGGTCGATGTAAAGGCCTACCGGCCCGAGAACCTGGCGCCCGAATATGGTTTATCCGCCGATGGCTACCGCTTGTCCGATGCGCAAGCGCAGGCGATTCTGGAATTACGCCTGCAACGGCTGACAGGGCTGGAGCAGGACAAGATCGTCGGCGAGTACAAGGAAATCATGGAAAAGATTGCCGATCTTCTCGATATCCTTGCCAAACCGGAACGCATCACAGCCATCATCACCGAAGAACTCGGGGCAATGAAGCAACAGTTTGGCGATAAACGCCGCAGTGAAATCGTCATCAGTACCCAGGACTTGAGCATGGAGGATCTGATCGCGTCGGAAGATGTGGTCGTGACCCTCTCGCACAACGGGTATATGAAGTCGCAGCCGCTCGATGACTATCGGGCGCAGAAAAGAGGTGGACGCGGAAAGCAGGCCACCGGCACAAAAGAAGACGACTTCATCGATAACCTGTTCATCGCGAACACGCACGATTATATTTTGTGCTTTTCCAGCCGCGGAAGGGTTTACTGGATTAAGGTCTATACCGTGCCGCAGGGTGGCCGCGCCTCCCGCGGCAAGCCAATCGTCAATCTGGTGCAACTGGAACAAGGCGAAAAAATCAACGCCATACTTCCGGTAAAAGCGTTCGATGAAAATCGCTATATATTTATGGCTACCGCGTTCGGCACTGTCAAGAAAACACCGTTGTCGGAATTCTCGCGCCCCCGCGCCAGTGGCATCATAGCGGTGGGACTGGACGAGGATGACTACCTGATCGGGGTGGCGCTGACGGAAGGTAAGCACGACGTGATGCTGTTTTCCGATGCAGGCAAGGCAATCCGCTTCGATGAAAACGATGTGAGACCGATGGGACGCGGTGCCCGCGGCGTGCGCGGGATGAAACTTGGCAGGGGACAAAAGGTTATTTCCCTGCTGGTGGCGGAGAGCGAAGAACTGTCGGTCCTGACCGCGACGGAAAATGGATTTGGCAAGCGCACTCCCATTGGCGAATATACCCGCCACGGCCGCGACACGCAGGGGATGATCGCGATCAAGACCAATCAAAGAAATGGTAAGGTGGTCGCCGCGAAACTGGTCAGGGAAGACGATGAGATCATGCTCATCACAACAGGAGGGGTGCTCATTCGCACTCGCGTCAATGAAGTCCGCGAGATGAACCGCGCCACCCAGGGAGTGATCCTGATCAATCTGGATGAGGGCGAGAGACTGGCCGGACTGGAGCGGGTGGTGGAGACCGAGGGGGTAAACGGGGATCTCATCCCCAGGGACGAACAGTAAGGCAGTTCGTTGGCTAACCGTTGCATCGAGGAATTCAAATGGAGCATATATATAACTTCAGCGCAGGCCCGGCAGTCCTCCCGGCGGAAGTTCTGCGCCAGGCCCGCGATGAGATACTCGATTGGCACGATAGCGGCATGTCAGTGATGGAGATGAGCCATCGCGGCAAGGAATTCATGTCGATCGCGGCAAAGACCGAGGCGGACCTGCGAGAGTTGGCGGGCATTCCCGACAACTATAAGGTCCTGTTCCTTTCCGGGGGTGCTTCCAGCCAGTTTGCCATGGCGCCTATGAATCTGTTGCGCGGAAAGAAAAGCGCCAACTACGTCAATACCGGGGAGTGGTCAAAAAAAGCCATCAAGGAAGCGAAAAAGTATTGCGCAGTCAATGTGGCCGCGTCGTCCGAGGACAAGAACTACACTTACGCTCCGCCCCAGGATGTATGGAATGTTGACCCTGAGGCTGCTTATCTTCATTACACGCCCAACGAAACGATAGGTGGTGTCGAGTACAACTGGGTTCCCGATTTGACGCGCTATGGTACAGATATGCCGCTGGTCGCGGACATGTCCTCCAGCTTCATGTCGCGTCCACTGGACGTTTCCCGATTCGGGGTGATTTATGCCGGGGCGCAAAAAAATGTCGGACCCGCGGGATTATGTGTTGTCATCGTGCGCGAGGACTTGCTTGGTACGACTGTCCCGGGGACCCCAACCATGTTCGACTACAAGATTCATGCGGACAACGATTCGATGTACAACACCCCGCCGACATACCCGATGTACATCACCGGACTAGTGCTTGAGTGGCTGAAGAAAAATGGCGGACTGGAAGCGATGGAAAAAATAAACGTCGCCAAAGCCAATCTGCTGTATAACTTTCTGGATACGACCGATTTCTACCACTGCCCCGTGGCCAAGCCGGACCGCTCCCGCATGAACGTGCCTTTTACGTTAAAGGATACCTCGCTGGATGAGGAGTTTCTGAAACAGGCTGCCGCCCGTGGACTGATACAATTGAAGGGGCATCGTTCGGTCGGGGGGATGCGCGCCTCCATCTATAACGCGATGCCGCTTGAGGGAGTAAAGGTTCTGGTGGAATTCATGAAGGAATTTGCGGACAGTCATGCCTGAGCGCGCCCATAAAATTTTTCGCATACTTACGCTCAACCAGATCTCGACGTTGGGTCTCAAGCTTTTTGACGCCAGCCATTATGTAGTCGGCAATGACATGACCGAGCCGGATGCGATCCTCGTGCGTTCGCACAACATGCTGCAGATGGATATTCCACCGAGCGTAAAAGCAATTGGCCGCGCCGGTGCCGGGACCAATAATGTGCCGGTAAAGGAGATGAATCTTCGCGGCGTCGCGGTTTTCAACGCGCCGGGTGCGAACGCGAACGCTGTGAAGGAACTCGTGCTCGCCGGTCTGCTGATGGCCTCGCGTAATCTCGTTCCCGCTATCCACTTTGCTGAAGGCTTGCAAGGTGATAACACCACCCTGCACAACCGGGCGGAAGAGGGCAAGAAGCAATTCGCCGGAATCGAATTGCCCGGACGCACGCTCGGTATTATCGGCCTGGGCGCGGTCGGGCGACTGGTGGCGGTAGCGGCCATACGCCTCGGGATGAAAGTGATGGGTTACGATCCCAATATCACCGTGGATGCCGCGTGGAACCTGCCCTCCGAAGTCAAGCGCGCGGAAAGCCTGGAAGACCTGGTGCGCAATAGCGAATTCATAACGTTGCACGTGCCGCTGCTTGACGCAACGCATCACCTGATTAACCACAGACTCGTGCAGACCATGAAGAATGGCACGATTCTGCTTAATTTCTCCCGCGATGGCATCGTGGACGAGAACGCGGTCCTGGAAGGAATCGAACTGGGGAAAATAAGGTATTACGTTTGCGATTTTCCCAGCCAGTTGTTTCAGCATCACCCAAAAGTCATCACCCTGCCGCACCTCGGCGCATCCACCCTCGAGGCGGAAGAGAATTGCGCGGTAATGGTCGTTAACCAGATGATCGATTATCTGGAAAATGGCAACATCACCAACGCAGTCAACTTTCCCAACATCACCATGGAAAGGGAATCCCCCTACCGGCTGGCCGTCGCCAATGCCAACGTGCCTAACATGGTCGGCCAGATCTCCACCAGCATGGCCAATGCGGGGCTTAATATCCATAACATGGGCAATAAATCCCGAGGGGAGATGGCTTACACGCTGGTTGATGTCGATAGCCCGGTTCCGCAAACAACGATAGACGAGATGGCGGCAATACGCGGCGTATTGATGGCGCGCTACTTGCCGGTATTGGCTGAATAGTCTTAGGCAATCGAGGCAAGATAGAAGTTCATCCCGATGACCGGCCAACTCAAACATCTGCGCGACAAGATAGACTCGATCGACAGTGAGCTGCTCAAGCTTCTGAGTGCGCGGGCCGATCTTGCCCGTGAGATCGGACAGGTCAAGAACGGCATTGCGTATCGTCCGGAACGGGAGGCACAGGTACTGGCGCGGCTGTGCGAGTTGAACCCGGGGCCGCTGGCAAATGAGCATGTCGTGCGGCTGTTCACCGAGATCATGTCGCTGTGCCGCTCCCTGGAGGAACCGTTGACGGTCGCCTATCTTGGCCCGGAAGGAACCTTTTCCGAAGAGGCCGCACTGAAGCGCTTCGGCAGCGTCGTAACGACTCTGGCCTGCAACTCGATAGATGAGGTTTTCCGAAAAGTGGAGGCCGGCAAGGCCAGCTATGGGGTCGTGCCGGTTGAGAATTCGACTGAAGGCGCAGTAGGAAGGTCGCTCGATCTGCTGTTGCAAACGCCGTTGAAGGTCTGCGGCGAAATCGTATTGCCCATACATCAGCAGCTGCTTGCGCGACACCTCGATCTGACACGCATCAAGAAAATTTATTCTCATCCCCAGTCGTTCGCCCAGTGCCATGAGTGGCTTAACGTTAATCTGCCGCATTTGACGGGATCGGCCCGTATCAACGCCGCGAGCAATGCGGATGCAGCTCGGTTGGCCGCGCAGGAGGAAAATGCAGCGGCGGTAGCGGGCAGAAAAGCAGCGGAAGTATTCGGACTGACCATCTGTGCCGAGAATATCGAAGATGATCCTAACAATACCACGCGTTTTCTGGTCATCGGTGGGCAGGAGGTCGCGGCTTCAGGCAGGGATAAGACATCACTGGTCATGTCGACCAGAAACCGTCCTGGCGCAATACACCAATTACTGGGGCCGTTCGCGGAACATGGCGTGAGCATGAGCCGCCTGGAATCCCGCCCCTCCCGTGCAGGCTTATGGGAGTATGTTTTTTTTGTTGATGTTGACGGCCATCAGCAGGACCCGAAAGTTACGCAGGCGTTGCAGCAATTGCGGGAAAAAGCGGCGTTTCTGAAGGTGCTAGGCTCATACCCGCGCGGTTCAACTGCGGACCGATGAGGTTTTTCCGCTCTATCAAACATACCAGACCAGGCTCTTCTAATAACTCTGCATTCATGGACCAGACGTTATGAATCTTTGCGACCTCGCTCCCGAGTATATCCGTAGTATCAGCCCGTATCAGCCTGGCAAACCCATTTCAGAGCTGGCCCGCGAGATGGGTATGGATGAACGATCCATTATCAAGCTCGCCTCAAACGAGAATCCGTTGGGGACAAGCCCGATGGCGCGTGAGGCGATGAGCAAGGCGCTCGCCGACGTCGCGCTTTATCCGGATGGCAGCGGCTTTGAGTTGAAAGCGGCGCTGTCACAACGTTACGGCGTGTCCAGCGAACAGATTGTGTTGGGTAATGGTTCGAACGATGTTCTTGAACTGGCTGCCCGGGTATTCCTTAAACCGGGCGGATCAGCGGTTTACTCGCAACATGCGTTTGCGGTCTACCCGCTTGTGACCCAGGCAGTCGGTGCTACCGGCCTATCGGTGCGCGCGTATAACTATGGCCATGATCTTGATGCCATGCTGGACGCAGTCACGCCCGAAACCCGCATGGTTTTTATTGCCAATCCCAATAATCCAACCGGCACGCTGCTCCCTGCTGCCGAAGTATTGCGCTTTCTGGAGCGCGTCTCGTCCGATGTGCTGGTGGTGCTGGACGAGGCGTATAACGAATATTTGCCGACCGACATCAAGGCCGACAGCATCTCGTGGCTGAAACGCTTTCCCAACTTGCTGATCACGCGCACCTTTTCCAAGGCGTACGGTATGGCTGGGGTACGCGTAGGCTTCGGGCTGGCGCATCCCGACGTTAGTGGTTTGATGAACCGCGTACGTCAGCCATTCAATGTAAACAGCATCGGGTTGGCTGGCGCCGTGGCCGCGCTGGAGGACGTGGAATTCGTGAAACGCTCCTACGCGCTGAACCAGGCAGGGATGCTACAAATCACCACCGGGTTGCGGCAACTCGGCATTGAATACATACCATCCTACGGCAATTTTTTGAGCTTTCGCGTGCGCGGAAACGTGAAAGTGGTCAATGAAAGTCTCCTGAGGCAGGGGGTCATTGTACGTCCCATCGGAGTGTATGAAATGCCTGAGCATCTGCGGGTCACGGTCGGGCTCGAATCGGAAAACCAGAAATTCCTCAAGTCACTGGAGGTAGCACTCGATATGGCAAACGCGGCAGAAAAAAAAGCAGACCCACAGATGGCTCACGAAATAGCGACAGGAGAATCCGCTTGATCATCATCATGAATAGTGGCGCCACCGATGAGCAAATCGAAACGGTGGTGGCAAAGATTCGCAGTTTCGACCTTGATGCGAATGTTTCACGCGGCACCGAGCGTACGGTGATTGGCGCCATCGGCGACGAGCGCAGGCTTGATCCTGAGATGTTCGATTCGCTGAGCGGCGTCGAATATTCGATGCACATCGTAAAGCAATACAAAATTGTCTCGCGCGAGTCGCACAAGGACGACTCCATAATAGATGTGGGCGGAATACCGATCGGGGGGAATCAGGTGCAGGTGATAGGCGGACCCTGCTCGGTCGAAACTCAGGACCAGATGGATTTAGCGGCACAGCACGTTGCGTCAGCCGGCTGTCAATTGATGCGTGGCGGCGCATTTAAGCCCCGCACCAGTCCTTACACCTTTCAGGGGAAAGGCGAAGAGGGGTTGAAACTTTTCCGCAACGCAGCGGATAAGTATAGTCTGCGCATTGTTACTGAGCTGATGGACGCCCGCATGCTCGACACGTTTCTCAAGTATGACGTGGATGTGATCCAGATAGGCACGCGCAGTATGCAGAATTTCGAGCTACTGAAAGAAGTTGGACGAGTTAATAAACCGGTGATACTCAAGCGCGGCATGTCGGCCACCGTTTCCGAGTGGCTTATGGCAGCGGAATACATTGCTGCTGGCGGCAATCACAACATCATTTTCTGCGAGCGCGGCATACGTACCTTTGAAACTTCCTACCGCAACGTCATGGATGTTACTTGCATTCCTGTGCTGAAAAGGGAAACCCATTTGCCCGTCATCGTGGACCCTTCTCACGCTGGCGGCAAAACATGGATGGTGCCTGCGCTGGCGCGGGCGGCGATTGCGGCGGGAGCGGATGGGTTGCTGGTAGAGATGCACCCAAACCCCTGCGAAGCATGGTGCGACGCGGATCAGGCGCTGAACCCCGAGGAATTTCATGCGCTGATGGGATCGCTTAGAGGAATCGCTAACGTAATCGGACGGAGTCTGTAATTGTCGAACCTCCGAATCATCCCACTGGGCCTTTCGGAGATTTATCTGGTATCAACCGCGGTACCGGTCAGCCAATGACGGATGTCGTCGTAATCAACAAGCTGGTGATTATCGGCGTTGGCCTGATCGGCGGCTCATTTGCACTGGCGCTACGCAAGGCCGATCTGGTGACCCATGTCACCGGTGTGGGACGAAGCCGGTCAAACATGGAACGCGCGCGCGACCTTGGCGCAATAGACGAAATCGCCCGCGACCTTCCATCGGCATTGAGAGACGCCGAGTTGGTATTCCTTGCCGTCCCGGTTCGTCAGACCGGCGAAATTATGGCCCAGATATCCCCTTATCTCGGATTAGACACCATCGTTACCGATGCCGGCAGCACCAAGCAGAACGTAGTTGAGGCGGCACGGACTCATCTGGCCGAGCATCTGCGAAATTTCGTACCGGGACACCCCGTTGCAGGGGCGGAACTTAGCGGCGCGGGCGCGGCCAACCCAAACTTGTTCCGCGACAAAAACCTGGTATTGACGCCTATACAAGAAACCAGCGTCGAGGCACTCCAGCGAGTGACCCAACTATGGCAAGCCTGTGGTGCCCAGGTCTCTCAAATGAGCGCCAAAAGGCACGATGAAATACTTGCGGCGGTGAGCCATCTGCCCCATGTGCTGTCTTTCGCGCTCATGCATTATGTTAGCTCCGGAAACGGGCTTGAGGCAGACGACCAGATTCTCACTGATGACATGATTCGGCCGAGCGAATTACTTCGCTTCGCAGGCAGCGGCTTTCGCGATTTTACCCGTATTGCGGGAAGCTCCCCCGAGATGTGGCGGGATATATGCCTCGGCAACCGGGAAGTGCTCTCGAGACAAATTGATGCGTATCAGGATGAACTGGCCGCCTTGCGCGAAATGCTGGTTCGCGGCGACGGAGATGGGCTCGAAAGCATTTTCGCCAATGCGCGCGAAGCTCGGCGCCAATGGTTGAAAGAAACGCCTTGAGCCTGGTAGGGAGCGATGAACGACGGTCGCGCAGGCTTCCGAACAATGCCCCGTTTATTAGATAGATGGCTGAATTTGCTTCACTCATCCTGCTCGATACGCGTGATGGGTTGGGCGGTAAACAAATACTCTTTCATTTCTGCCGAAAATCTCGGATCCCTGCGTCGGATCCACTCCAGCATCATAGCAGCATGCTCTTTCTCCTCATCCCGATTGTGAGTCAGAATCGCCTTGAGTTCCTCGTCCTTGCATGCGCTTACCCGCTGGTTATACCAGTCGATCGCCTCCAACTCTTCCATTAAGGATACGATTGCCCGGTGCATATCGCGGGTTTCATCGGAAAGCTCCTCGATAGGTTCATGATAACCTTCACTTGCCATACGTCCTCCTTATTTGCCTATAAAACCAGATAGCCCAGATAACATTCTCCGCCAAGCCTGCGAGGGAACTTCAGTTCGGCATGTTATCAGGATAATAGGGTAATTAGGCCGTGCCGGGCTCATGCAGCAGGATTTTCCTTAAAGGCAGCAGGATTTTCCTTAAAGGCAGCAGGATTTTCCTTAAAGAGTTGCCTTGTCTTTTCCAGTTGCATGCAATTTTTAAAAGCGCCGCCACGCAATCCGGTAACCGCGGGTCGATCCTGCGATTACGCAGGCAGTCGCACCCGGCGGGATGGATCGGGTGAATTTGGGGCAAGTTTGGGCACCTCAAAAAAAAACCCGGCGGGATTGACCCCTACCGGGCTGCGGCGTCTGCAGAGGGGTAGACGCCAGCGGCGGCATCTATTAAAGGAAAGGAGGGATAGATACCGCGATTTAATAATCTCATACACATATGTCCATCTGATGACAGCCCTGCCATACGAACAGTTGTAACAATTGAGGAGGAAACTTTGACAACATGACCCTCGTCATTGGCAAGGGTCAAGCGGGGTCATGATGATCGACAGTGCGTAGGAAGCGGTATGCGTGATCAGCCGCTACAAGATACGAGGAGATACGCCATGGGCAACACAATAATTTTTTGGGGTACGTATATTCTTGTGCTTGCCGCCGGCTTGGGGCTTATGGCAATAAGTTGAACCAGCTTTGAGTTGAACCAGCTTTGGGTGCAGATGAAACGAGGCCAAATGGAGCCTTGGGCGTATTCTCTTCAGAGCGCCGTTGGCTGGAAGTCGCGAAAAACTGCTATCCAGCATGGCGGCGCAACCTGCCTAAATATTGCCGGGTTATTTGTAGTGTTCCTGGGGAGAACCTCATGCAAGGCCTTCCCCGACCGGGTCACTCTGCGCTAAGGGCCAAAACGATAAGCAGCCAGCTTGCGGGCCCTAATTCAAAACCGTGATCGTGCTGAGCATGCGTTGGCAGCGCGCTACCTTTTGCCAATGCAACTTCACGACCACAACCTCTGCACCGGTAGATTCCCGAATCAGGAACGACAGTCCCAGGGGGGTATCTTTTTTCAAAATTGAAATGGGGAGATCGAACAAGAAAGCTTGAATCCAGATATTGGGCCATGCTACGGATTTTTATTGAATAAATAAGGGTAGGAGCAAGAAGCAGTCTCTACCTATAACGGTACTTACGTCTAATAAAATAGCGCAAGTACGCGACTTTTCGTATTGTACCAAAGTACAGCTTACTGATGAGTATGAGTCCAAGATCGAACCCCATCTCGCTTTTACTCGATTGGCCGCATCAGGACACTGCACGTGTTGTCTTGCCACATGCCTGATCTGTACTGTGTCCACGCTTGCCTGAACCCCTTGCCTGCTGCTCTACCGCGCTCCTGTCCAGGCGTTCTCTCCCCGGTTTATACGACTATAAAGAGAGCGCCGTTTCCGGCCTCCACACCGCATTAACGTGGTTTACCACACAGACTCCCTCCCCTCATCCGCTTAGTCTGGTTTGTGCCTCCTTAGGTGAATGAATGACCGTACCGTATACCTCCTCGCCTGATTTCCTTCCTGATAGGCAGCTCGTTAGAGCAGCATTTTTGCAAAGGAGAAAATTATGTTAGCAATGAATTACAGAGGGCCTTATCGGGTTCGCGCAGAGCAAAAACCCGATCCCGTTATTGAACATCCTAATGACGCCATCGTTCGAGTATCGCGTTCTTGCATATGCGGTTCGGACCTGCACCTTTATCATGGGCTGGTCCCAGACACCCGGGTCGGCATGACCTTCGGACACGAGTTTACCGGCGTTGTCGAGGAAGTGGGTTCATCGGTTCAGAATCTAAAGGTCGGGGATCACGTCCTGGTCCCTTTTAACATCTTCTGTGGCTCCTGTTTCTTCTGCAAACGCGAGCTCTACGGAAACTGCCATAACACCAATCCTGAAGCTACAGCAATTGGCGGAATCTATGGCTACTCCCACAGTGCCGGCGGTTACGATGGGGGCCAGGCCGAATTTGTCCGCGTGCCCATGGCTGATATCGACCCTACCGTTATCCCCTCGGACTTGGATCTGGATGATGCGGTGCTGTTAACTGATGCTTATCCCACGGGGTATCAGGCGGCCGAAATGGGGGACATTAAGGAAGGTGACACTGTCGTCGTTTTTGGCGCCGGCCCGGTAGGTATTTTCGCCGCCAAATGCTCTTGGCTGATGGGAGCCGGTCGTGTGATCGTCGTTGATCATTTGGAGTATCGCTTAGAGTTCGTAAAGAATTTCGCCCAGTGTGAAATCGTCAATTTCAAGGAAGTGGACGATATGGCGATTCACATCAAAAAGATGACGGACTGGCTGGGGGCCGACGTATGCATTGACGCGGTTGGATGCGAGGCTGACGGGAGCTTTGCGCAGAAGTTTGCCGGAGTGGTAATGAAACTGCAGGCGGGTTCCGCTACTGCCCTCCACTGGGCCATCAATTCCGTGCGTAAAGGTGGCAACGTATCGATTGTCGGGGTTTACGGGCCTACTTTTAATGCCATTCCCATTGGTAACGCCCTAAACAAGGGCCTTACGCTTCGCATGAACCAGGCGAGCGTCAAGCGACACTTGCCGCGTTTAATCGAACACATCCAGGCCGGGCGGATAGAACCGAAAAAAATCATTACACATAGGGTTCCCCTGGAAGAGGTTTCGGATGCGTATCATATTTTTTCAAGCAAACTCGATAATTGCATCAAAACGATATTGTTTCCGCCGAGCGCTCGACATTGAGCTGCCCCGAGCTACAGGAGGAGGTCATTATGAAAACTGCAAACGACTATTCCCATGTTCAAGGATGGGGTGCTGATCTGGATCCGCAAAACAGGCCCGCGTATCCAAAAGAAAGAATGCCCGCTCGCCTTACTGGCGTGCACTGGGATCAACCGGACCAGCAGGAACAAAAAATCGAAATCCTGCGTTCGAATGAGCGCCCGGGTATCACACCCATCTTCGGCACAAGTACCCCGCCATCCGGGTTGAGCGGATTGATACGCCGTGGGGCCTTCAAATTTAGCGAGAACGATATCCGCCATTGGCTGCTCCTGCTGTTTGCTGACCGGGTAAACGTATGCGAAGGGCTAGTCCAGGATTTGAACAAGGGTCATATCCCCCATATTCTTGATGAGATGGGCTGGAAGGCAGAGTTAAAGTACAACCGCGCAGGCGCGGTTCGAAAACTTGCGATCGGATCCGTATTGCTTGGGACCGCAATCTGCCTGATGAAGCGGAAAAGACGGCGCGAATCGTGATAATCGTAATAGCCGCACGTATGCGAAGCTAATCCCCAAGATTGCCGCAATCTTTTGTGGCCGGCGTTGCGCCCACGAAGAAGCAGAAAACAAACAGAAAGAAAAAGGTAAAAGAAAGGGCCTGCCAATTGAATGATGTATCTGGACGCAACGCCGGTTCTATCATCCCAGAAAAATTAGCGCCCCTGGGCACGAACCATGAAGTCCCCGCCGGTGAATATCAGGGTGAATCAAAAGCATCCCTCCATGACGCTGCCCCGTCAATCACGGAGGATGAAACAGCGCCAGCCCCCGCTTTAATTAATCGCAAGATAGCGACGGCACTATGGATACTGGCCATCATTGCGCTGATTGCTGCGCTACATTTCGCCCGTGCTTTCTTCGTTCCCCTATTATTCGGCATTCTCGTGAGCTATACGTTAGGGCCGATCGTGGACTGGTTCGAGCGCTATCACGTTCCGCGTGTAATCGCATCAGCATTGGTATTGGGCGCGCTCCTCGGCGGCACATCCTGGACGGTACTCTATTTAAGTGCCGATACTGAAGCAATCATCGAAAAGCTTCCCGAAGCTGCCCGAAAGCTGCGACAGAATCTGCACAATTTGTTATCCACTAAGCCGGCAACCCTCGAGCGTGTTCGGGAAGCTGCCAGCGAACTGGAAAACGCGGCTGTTGATGCCGGTTTGAAATCAGAAGCCGCACCGGTGGTTATTACCCAGGAACCCAACCCCAGCACATGGCTGCGGGACTTCGTACTCACTCAGGCGGCGCTCCTTGTCGCGTTTGCAGCGCAAGCTCCGGTAGTGTTGTTGCTTACTTACTTTCTGCTGGCCGCGGGTACGCATTTTAGACGCAAACTGGTAAAACTTGTCGGGCCGTCGCTGTCACGGAAGAAAGATGCAGTCCGGATACTTGAAGAGGTAGATGTACAGATCCAGCGCTACCTGCTTGTCATCCTGATATCAAACATTCTCATCGCGGTCCTGACATGGCTCGCCTTCGAAGCCATCGGACTCGACCATGCCGGCGCGTGGGGCGTAGCTGCCGGGGCGCTGCGCTTCATTCCGTATCTTGGAACAGTCACGATTGCGATCGCCAGTGGCATATCCGGCTTGCTGCAATTCGGGTCACTCCCGCTCGCACTCTCTGTAACAGCCGCTTCCGTGGTCGTTTCCTTCGTAATCGGAATGGTGTTTACGACATGGTTACAAGGAAAATTTGCGCGCGTGAACGCAGCCGTGCTCTTCATCGTCCTCTTATTTTTCGCCTGGCTGTGGGGATTGGCCGGCCTGTTGCTGGGCGCGCCACTGCTGGCTATCGCCAAAGTGGTTTGTGATCGAATTGAGTCGCTTAAACCGATCGGTGAACTGCTTGGGCGTTAGCAGGCAATCAACCGCAGCCAGCAATCCTTCAACATGCGCGGCCACAAAGAAGACAGCGGCTATTACCCTACTGCCCTTTCAGACCGAGCAACACTGATGTTTACTCGATTCTATTGCTGTGCTTAAGGCGGAGTGCCTGTTGTTTCCGCAACACATTGCCGATAGCCGGTTACGACGGTTGCTATGAGAAAAACGACACTGAGGCTTATGCTAGAATAGGCGCTCCGGAAGCGTGGCCGAGCGGTTTAAGGCACTGGTCTTGAAAACCAGCGACGGGCAACCGTCCGTGAGTTCGAATCTCACCGCTTCCGCCGCCCATCCTTCAAAACTCGTATGAATAAAGGATTTTTGAAGTTCCCACCCGTTTTGCTCTACAAATAAATACACAATCCGGACACCGACTCATTAATGGATGAGGTAAGACGGGTCCCATGAATTCTCGGGCTCGAACAGGCCGAGCTTCAGCCAGATCAGGCTAAGGGGTGGAATCCATTAGGAAGTCCGAGACTTGATGTCAAACCAGCTTGCGAGTTCATCAACTGTTGAGGACAGTTCACGCCTTTGTTCGATCGATAGTTTTTCTGCCTTAATGGTGTGCATGCCCCGGCCTGCCGGATCTCTTAATCCGATCGGGTCAATAAGCGCATTAAGTTTGCTTAGCGACTCCCGCGCATAGTCGTCCAAATCCACCGGGTCTACCTTACTTATGCCGGAAGCACATTCAGCAAAGGCATCCGCGATTGAAGCAGCTTCACCTTTAGGGTGAGGAAGCATGAGGTTACTGCGCGCTGTTTTGAATTTTTCAGCGGGAAATGAGAATCTCAACTAAGCCCCCTTATTTATAACGCACATCATTAAAGACAAGAACCCCATACTACGCTGAGAGCGAGGCTAAGAGAACACATATCTTTCTTGATTCCGATCATGACTCTACAGCTCCCACTTCGGCGCGCCACCTCTTGCGTGAATCCAGGGAATTGACAGGGTTGAGTAAGTGCTTTGGTTCGGTCTGGGCCTCTTTAAAGTCGCAGGGTCGACTACCGACAACCGATAACCCATACCCAAGCATGAAGGTCAATCCAGTTAGAAGCGGCACAGCGGTACCCACCGCACATCCGTTCGCCTCGATCAGGCGACTGTTCCACGTCATCAATAGCTGGGTGCGGAATCGCACAGATCGGATCATTTTTGAATGAGATTATTACCTCCTCGGCTTAAACAATATTTCTTAAATGAACGACGAAAGGACGGAACGGTGAATACAGCGAATTTGTTAGACATGTTCGGCTTAAGTGGCGACGCGGGAACCGATGATGAGCTAGGCGCGTTTCTTTTTCGTCTGGAATCGGAGACCCCCAAGTTATCGGACACGGACTCGATAGCAGCCATGTTCCCTTCAATGACGTATCTACATTTTGACGCCTAACCTGTAAACAAAAAAATCGGAACAGCCAAGGCTCAGTATCGAGGAAATTCGTTTTTAGTAGTGTCCTTTAGTAAATAGCACGCCAAAGCTCGTCCAACGTCGAAACCATTTAATAACTTTCTAAACTTCTTAATACCGTGCCTGCCTCCATCTATTGCTACCACTGCCATAAGCCCCATCCGCGGGAAGAGATGCAATTGTTCGCCACGAGAAATGGCAAACGATGGCGATGCGAGCGCAGCATCAAGGGCGCTCTGGCAGATAAGGAAACTCGCGACGCATTCGGGCGTCAGGCTTCAGAGGCAAATAAGGCAGAGGCTCAGGCGCGAATAAGAATGGCGGCAAAGACCGAACAATAATGCAGTAACGCTCTGGCGGACGTATTACGACGTATTACTTAACGTCTGAATACCTTCTGCTGGATAACAGGTTGAGCATTTTCACGTCTGCTGGGTGAAATGCTCGTCTGGTCCCTCCCGCCACCGATCATACTCGAAGCGTGATTTTGCCAAAACCCCTACGGCTATATTGGATTGGCATTGCAACTTTTTCCAAACATGAGTAGTCTTATGCAGTGTATAGTTGTTCGTCAACCTGGGAGACATCATGCAACAACCTGAACTTCGTTATTCTAGCCCGACTGCGCAGACCGGACTGGCGGTAGCCCGCAACAAGGTTTTGCGCAATACCTACTGGATGCTTGGCTTGACCATGATTCCGACGGTTATCGGCGCCATGATCGGGATGAGCACTAATTTCGCTTTCCTGGCGCAAGCTCCAATCATGGGGCCGCTGGTAATGCTTGCCATCATGATGGGTCTTTTGTTCGGTGTTAGCGCGACCCGCAACAGCGCGATGGGGATCGTATTGCTGTTTGTGTTTACCTTCGTCGCAGGCTGGTGGCTGGGCCCGATGCTGCAATACGCGCTTCACTTCAAGAACGGCGCTCAAGTCATCGCCACTGCCGCTGCGGGAACAGGCGCAATATTTTTCACCCTGGCAGGAATCGCTACCGTGACGAAGAAGGATTTCGGCTTCATGGGAAATTTCCTGTTCGTAGGATTAATACTGCTGATCATTGCTTCGCTTGCCAACCTATTCTTCGCCGTGCCAGCGGCCTCGCTCGCCATCTCGGCGGTGGCGGTGTTACTGTTCTCCGGCTTCATTCTGTTTGATGTAAGCCGCATCGTAAATGGTGGCGAAACGAATTACGTAATGGCGACGATGGGGCTTTATCTCAGCATCTATAACCTCTTCACCAGCCTTTTGCACCTGCTGTTGGCTTTCTCGGGCGAGAGAGACTGACGTAGCAAATGGCAGGCATAGCAGCATAAAAAAGGGCGGCTGAGTATAGCCGCCCTTTTCATTTCCCAGGTACTCCCCTTTAATCTTTCTCCTTCTCGAACAGCGCGATGGACTCGACATGCGCCGTATGGGGAAACATGTTGATCACCCCTGCCGCTTTCAATGAGTAGCCGTTCCGATGCACCAGCACCCCGGCGTCGCGGGCGAGCGTAGCAGGATTGCAGGAGACATAGACGATCCGCCAGGGCGGGGCTTGTTCTTTATTCAAGGAAGTTGCCACAGCCATTGCCCCTTCACGTGGAGGGTCGATGAGCATCTTGTCGAAGTGCCCCTGGTCTTGCATCCACCGCTCATCGATCTCGAACAGATTGGTTTCAGCAAACTTGGTACGTGGCGAAAGCTTATTGCGTTCCGAGTTCTCCGCAGCCCTGCGCACCAAGGTTGCGCTTCCCTCGTAGCCAGTAACGTATGCGCCCCGCCGCGCAATGGGCAGACTGAAATTCCCCAGCCCGCAAAACAGATCTGCAATACGCTCTCCAGGCCGCGGATCGAGGAGGTTTAGCGCGCGCCGCAACAGGACCCTATTCATCGAGGGGTTTACCTGGGTAAATTCCGTGGGATCGAACGGCATCACTATGTTGAATTCTGGCAGGGTGTAATTCAACTCGGGGGCGTTCTGCGGGTAGAAGCGATAAGCTGTTTTCGGTCCGCCAGGCTGCAGGAAAAATTGAATGCGATGCTGTTCGGCAAACGCCTTAAGCGTAGCCTCATCCTTCGAGGTGAGGGGCTCGAGGTTGCGCAAAACCAGCACGTCCACATCGTCGCCGAGCGAGACTTCGATCTGGGGCAGTCGCTGCCGTATGGAAAGGGCGTTAACCAGCTTCCGCAATGGCATGAGAAGCGCGGAAATGCGCTGGGGCATAATCTCGCACGTCTGCATGTCGGCGACGAAGCTGCTGCGCTTTTCATGAAAACCCACCAGCGCCGTGTCTTTTTTTGCCACGTAACGCACCGACAAACGGGCGCGGTACCGATAACCCCACGCTGCGCCATATACCGCAGGCAATATCAATTCCGGCTTGACCTTGCCGATATGCCTGAGATTATCTTCCAGGACACGCTGTTTCGCCGCCACTTGCGTGCGAGCATCCAGATGCTGCAGACTGCACCCGCCGCACGTCCCGAAATATTGGCATTGAGGGGTGACCCGGCCAAACGCGGGCTTGAGAATTTGCGCAACCTGCGCCAGTTCAAAGTTCTGTTTCTTGCGATAGGCGTTATAGGTAACCAGCTCGCCCGGCAACGCGCCTTCGATGAATATGACCTTGCCTTCCACATGGGCAACGCCACGTCCTTCCTGATCCAGGGATTCGATGATAACGGGAGTAATCATCTTTATGCCGCGGGAATCACGTGATCCGCCCCGAGAGCGGGAGTCGCGGGAGTTTAGACCCAATGAGCCAGAAACTCCTGCCAGTGAGGTTCGGAGGACTTGCTCAGGGTGAAGCGCACCAGTTCACATTCGCGCTGATACTGTTCATTGTCAAAGAGTCCGCGCATGAACTGAAAACGCAGGAACACGAGATAGGTATTGACTACATCGGTTTCGCAATAGTTGCGTATAGCAGCGATCTCGCCCGCCTGGAAGGCATGCCAGACTTGAGAACCATCCATGCCCAATTTTCCGGGCAAACCCATCAGCTTCGCCAGCTCATCCAGCGGCGCATTGGCACGGGGCTGATACAACGCGAGAATATCCATCAGATCGAGATGGCGGGTATGGTAGCGGCTAAGGTAATTGTTCCACTTGAAATCGCGGTCATCCTCACCCATGTCCCAATAGCGGCGCGCCTGAATACCGTGAACCAGGCTGCGATAATGAAGCACTGGAAGATCAAAACCACCGCCATTCCACGAAACCAGTTGCGGACTGTATTTCTCTATGCCTTCAAAAAACCGCCGGATGAGTTCGGCTTCAGAATCAGCAGTGCTTCCAAGCGACCAAACGCGAAAATCGTCCTTGTCGCGCAGCGCGCACGAAATCGTTACAATCTTCTGTAGATGCAACTGGACAAAATCATTGCCAACCGCCTGACGCCGCGACTGAAACGCCATTTCGGCAATGTCAGCAGGGGCGAGCTGCGGGCTGAGACCGTGAATTTTGCGCAATCCCTCGGTATCAGGGACGGCCTCGATATCGAAAACCAGTACAGGTGCCACGGTCGAGAGGCTTTAAGCCTTTAGCTTGTTTGAGGGAAGGATGGGGTCTTATTTTCTGACCCAAGCGCCGCTGGGACTCTGATACCACCATCCAGGCCGCGCCAACTCGATCCACCGCTGAGCAAAAGTCGAACGAATGTCCGTCTCCCACTCAGGATGACCGTTGGCGCGGGCGATTTCGCGGTAAAGGGCGTTTCTATCCTGGTTCTCGGCTGCAATCAGTGCATTGACGGTCTGCCGCGCCGAGAGTGGCAACTCGTTGGCATCCCGCATCGCGATCATACCGTCACGTGTAAGCCCTATCGCACCCCTGGAATAATACGGCTCAAGCTGATTGTGACGTTGCTGCATGCGCTGCTTGAGACTTGCAATCGCTGGGGTATCGATTTCGATATTTGCTTGCGTATAGCCGGCAAGCGGCACCAACGATAACAGCATTAACAGAAAAAAACGGGAGAGCGATAGCGGGTTGAGCATGGTATTCACCTCTACTTTTGCTGTTGCAGTTGCTGCTGCTGTACAGCAGGGTCGCTGGCGGGCTCCGGCGTCCTGGGTTTATCCGCGCCTTGTCCCCCTTGGCCTTCCTGTCCCCCCTGCCCTCCTTGTCCTTCTTCTCCCGGTTTTTTCAATTGCCACACTTCTTCGATTATCTTGTCGGCAGCCTTCTCGGCAGCAGCGGCAGGAAAATAAATATTGATGGTGACGCATCCGGGCAGAGCCATAGCCGTCAATGCGCACAAGCCTGCGCCCAAAAGTTTTTTCATGCTCTCTTTATTGAAAAACAGGTTTAATATCTCTTGCCTGCGTTATCCGCTGCAACCGGCTCACCAGCTCATCCCAATCGACGTTGCGATTATAGCCGATCACTGTAATCGCCGGGATTCCACCGCCTTTAACAATAAGATAGCCATGCGGTAGGGGTTCCGACTCTATCCCGCCCATGTGGAGATGCCGTGGCGCAGCGAACAGCTCCAGCCGATCTCCAGATAGCCAAACTGGTCGAAAAAATGCAGAAAGCTGCGTTGAATGGCCGCAGCTGCTCCCGATCCTCCAAGGGAGGAAATATTCTGGACCGCGGCCTGGCTAATCCGGCGGGGATAATTTCCGGCACTGCTCCTGATACTGGCATCGAACTTCACCGGCTTCCAGTCAAAAAGCTCGAGACCATTCACCGTTGCATCAATGCGGCCTTGCATGCTGCCGAACGAAAACGTACCGGTAAGCTGGTTGAGATCCAGATTGCGCATATCCAGATCAGCCATAAAAGAAGGTGCGGGTCCGAGCGGATCAAGCACTTTTAGATTCCCTAACTTAACTGTGCCGTCAAATACTTTGAAAAGCAGTGCGCCATCCACTTCAACAGCGGAACCATTGTAACTTACCCGGGGGATCGTGCCTGACAAAGTGCCTTTCATCGACTGCGTTGCAAGCGCTTCAGTCAGTTTTTCCATTGATATTGGCGAAAGCCCGCCGCTGAGTTGCCATTGCCAACCATTAAGTCCGCCCTCGGTTTGCGGTGAAGCATTGAAATCCTCCAGCGTAAGTTTCCCGTCCAGTACTGGCACCACCATTCGCGCGATACTGAAATTCGGTCCGTCAATTTGCAGGGGCACCTCAAACTCGCCTATCGGAAGCTTTCCCAACTGGCTGCTCCGGATACTGATGCCGGTCTGGGTCAAGCCTTGCGCTCGCCACGGAACGCGTGCATTTACCCCGCGAAATGCAAAGCGCCCATGCCCATCTTCAAAAGAGGTCTCATGCAGGTTCACGTTGAGCGACTGATGGGCACCTTGGCGGAATTGCCATTGAATTCCGGCACGCCCTTCGGCCTTCAGCTCGGCAAAAGGCGTGTTCACCAGAAAAGGCTTCAGAACCTGGCTGAACACACCCCCCAACTCAAGGTTATCCGCCCTCAAGTCGAAGTCACGCAAAGAAGTGACTGACGTGTCTACCACACCCGAGAAATCCATCTCGCCGATATCCTTGAGAAAAAGATTTCCTTTGGCCAGGCGAAGGATGGTTTCGTACAAATCACCGCTCGCGTTAAAACGATAGTCTCGGCCGACGAAGTAGAGCGGCTGCCAGAAAACTTCACCTTGCAGCCAGTTCACTCCAGTCTGCCATTCCCACAGCCTCCTTGTCGGGCCGCACCCTCGCTTGGCGTTTATGTTAACCTCAACACCGATGTTCTCGCCTGCGTGCAATCCACTCGCGTCGCTGAACGCCAGTTCATTCACGGCCACATTCGCACTAATTTCTGCAACGCCGTCTGCGTTGCCTCGCAGTGTGATCTTGCCATTGATATTACCCTTCGTAGAGGAAGGCAGAATTTCACCTCCTGCAATCGGCAGAAGCCCCTGGAGTTGTGCCAGTTGGCCGTTCGCAGCCGTAAGCCTGCCCTCCCACCCCGCTCTTCCCCAGCGGGCAGACAGCCTCCAGCCTTCGCTCGCCGCATCGGTTGTAGCCTGGAGCTGTACGTCCAGTGTCTTGTCGGCAGAAGAAAAAAGGAAAGCGACGGGGAGCGGTGGAGCCGGGGAGACCCTTAGCACGCCCTTTTCGCAACGAACCGCGCTACCCGTAACCTGAAACTTGGCGCAGGAAAATCGTAGATCACGCCAGCTTTTCCCCTGTACCTCCATTTCTCCCAGTTTAATCTCCAGCACAGAAGCCCGTGAACCAGCCAGGCTAACCTGAACGCCTTTTGAATTTAAAAAGGGACTCTGAACGTCATCGATGGAAAGTGTAATGCGGGATTCAGCGTATGCGGAAAAGCTCGCGATCAAGAATGGTGTCAATATTTTGACGAGCTTTATCATTACGATCAGCCATGAATCGCCAGCGGGTTAATGGCGCTGACAACGCGGGCACTTAACGAGGCACGATACTACGCTGGGAAAACGCCCGTCGAAAGATAACGATCGCCGCGGTCGCATACGATTGAGACAATAGTGGCGTTTTCTGTCGCGGCGGAAATTTTGAGTGCAGCGGCCAATGCGCCCCCGGACGAAATACCCGCAAAAATCCCCTCCTCGCGTGCCAACTGCCGGGTTGTTTCCTCGGCCTCAGCCTGAGAAACGAGCATAATTCGATCCACCCTGCGAGGATCGTAGATTTTTGGCAGATAGGCTTCGGGCCACTTCCGAATTCCCGGAATCTGGGCGCCCTCTTCCGGCTGGACACCGATGATTTGTATCTCCGGTTTTCTTTCCTTGAAATACCGTGAGCAACCCATGATAGTTCCAGTGGTCCCCATGCTGCTTACGAGGTGGGTAATCTCGCCCCCCGTATCCCGCCAGATCTCGGGAGCAGTGGCTTCGTAGTGCGCCCCGGGGTTGTCGGGGCTGGCGAACTGATCCAGAATAATCCCGCGGTCCTCGGTGCGCATACGCTCGGCCACATCGCGGGCTTCTTCCATGCCTCCTTCTTTTGGCGTGAGTATAATCTCGGCGCCATAGGCTTTCATGGATTGCCGCCGTTCGATGCTGAGATGCTCCGGCATCACGAGCAGCATGCGATAACCCATCATCGCTGCTGCCATCGCCAGCGCAATCCCCGTATTTCCGCTGGTGGCCTCTATCAAAGTATCGCCCGGCTTGATCTCTCCCCTTTCCTGCGCGTGCGTAATCATCGACAGCGCCGGCCGGTCTTTTACCGAACCGGCAGGATTATTGCCCTCCAGCTTGACGAGAACAACATTGCCGGTATTTCCCGGCAGGCGCTTGAGTTTTACCAGTGGCGTGTTGCCGACGAAGTTTTCCAGGGTCTTGTACATGAAAAAGGAATTGAGAAAGACGATGCTTGATTATGGCATACGGCCAAACAAATGGTAGAGCCGAAGATTAAGGCAGCCCAAAACTCGCTACCGTGGGCGTTTGAGTAACTTCGAGCGTCCAGCCAACTGTCTGTTTTATTTGATGGGAGGCTTGGCGTCCTTCTTGACTGCAGAGGTGCTCCCAACGGTCACATCCTTGCGGAGCCGCTTCATAGTCGCCGGGCCAATGCCATTGACGTTTTGCAAGTCGTCTGCCGATTTGAAAGGACCATTCTTCTTGCGATAATCGACAATTGCCTTGGCTTTCGCCGGGCCAATTCCCTGCAATGACTCCAGTTCGGCCTGGGTAGCTGTGTTGATGTTGACCGCCCCGAACGCTGCACCGGTAAGTGCGAACAAGGTGACGATAATCAGAAACAGTTTTTTCATGAACTCTTCCCCACATTTGGCTAGCTTAGAGGTAGCTTTGAAGCGCAATGTTTACCGGAAGAATCGGTAAGCGATTTTTCTGGATAAAAGCACCCTCGGGGCCCTCAAAATCAGCGCATCGCAGCACTGCCTTCAAACGGTACAGCAAAGGGTATATATTGGGCGGGCAATGTCGGGCAGCCATATTTTATCCGTGATTCCTATTTATTACGGCTGGCCCAGGCTAAACCTGTGTTGAAATTAAAACGGGTGTGTATGCCAAGACATGTTAAGAAAGTTGTAAGCGCATGATTTTGCCTAAATAATGCATTATTTATAATGTTTAACATCGGAACTGTAAATAAATAGGTAGATACATGCAAAAGTTATTTACATAATTTCTCAGAGATATATTAGCCCAATTTTAATCGGCGTTCGCTCAAAACTCGCTAAGCATTTATAGCTAACAATCCATCAGCTCGTGGGTCATCAGAAGCGGCCAGATTCTAGTTTTGAATCCCAGCAGAATTGGGGGGACATCAGGATGTCGGTCACAAGAGGTACCAGACGTATGTCCCGAAGGTAGGGAACTGCAAATAGTTTCCCGTTCCCATTAGAAAATGTAGCAAATACACTTACAAAATAAAAAAGGGTCGAAAACGACCCTTCACTTTTAAATTCTAGTCAGATCACCACCGCAGCTTCTGCGCTTCTTGAAGAAGTCGTTCCAGTACAGGTGAAGTTTGAACTGTAACTAGACATGACTTTGCATATACGTTCAAGCTAACCACGTTAGCTGAACCTACATCATTTTGTCCAACAAGAGTTGTAGTTGTGGGTGGATTGAAATCTAAGCTCAATTGCCGATCGTCTAAGTTTACGTATTGTGACATTATCATCTCCCCTATCATAAAGTTTAGAGGACTAGGCTTCTGCCGACAACCCCTTTTCTTCTAAATCCTCTATCACTTTGGACAAATGCGCGACCACCTTCAATTCATATTGCCGGTAATCATCAAGATACTCAGGGATTTTTTTCTCTGCCTCACGAACACTAATTTTTACTGCCTTGCCATTTTTATCTTTTCGCTCATCAGAAGGTGTAAATATGTTTAAGTATTGCCTTGGTGCAACTCCCTCAAAGTGTAGAAACTCAACCCGTTGGATGCTATTCCCTAATCCTCCAGGCTGTCCATCCACGTCGATAGCATCACCGTGTAACTGCACGGCTAGACTCTTTTCATACGGCTCCAAGTAATAAACACGTTTTATGCCCGCAGCCACGATATGTCGAGCACAGTTATGACAAGGAAAGGTGTACGTAAACAAGGTTGCGCCTTCTGTACGCCCGTTGCCCTTAAATGCGAGAGAAACTATTGCATCCATCTCTGCATGAATTGACCTTGAAAACTCAATTAGACCGCCCAGACGAGTATCCGCATGGGCCGCATCAGCGATATCTTTAGATAGTTCGCGCACGTTTAGCTTTTTCAGCACATCTTTTTGTTCGTCTGTTGCATCGATAACGAGATCAGTAACAGCTTTACCGAGCTTGGCATCAATTAGAGATTCAATCTCTTTAACAACATTTCGTTTGTAGAGATCGTTGAAGCACTGGGCATCTTCCAGTTTTACGCATCGCGCGTCGCTTCTGCCGTCTTCTGGGCCATACAAACCACCACCCGCCTTAGGGACGTCATTTCTGCCGGTTGCTATGACTACACCATCATCGTTCATAATCGATGCCCCTACCTGCCTCGATAGGCAAGCGGATCTCAGGCCCGATGCATAGGCTACATACATTCCATACTCTTCTCTGCTGGGAGAAATTCCGTTGAACCCATGAATTAGGTCGTTCGCGCGTTTAATCTGGTACTCAAGTGCATCCACATTTGCATGGTCGTTTCGAAGAAAAAAATCTGCCAGTTGAAGAGCCTTATCCAGTTGTTGCCCGTTTTTTTCAAGCTGCTTCCTATCGCGCTCAACCAACTCAGAAATACGGTTCTGCGGAACGCCATCCGCCTTCAACCGATTAGCGCGACGGGCTGAAGTACTCAGAACCCCGAATTGGTAAAATAAGTTCCCATATACAGCACGAAGTAAAGTCACTTCATCTTGATGTTTCAACTGATCGATTAAATATGCCGTACGCACTGGAACGTAGTCAGTTACCTCTTCAATTTTTGGACTAATCTCGCTTGTTCTAATCTCAGCAATCTTTTTTATCGCGTATTCGGCAAGAATATCGCTTTGAATTTGCCTTAATTCATTACCGGCATCCTGTAATTTAATATATCTCTCAGCTTTATCAGACAGATTTTCTGGTAATACTTTGAGAAGGCCTTTTGTAAGGCATTCCTCCAAGTATTCACTTATTTTGATGTGTCGAACCTGATAACCAGCTGCTGATAGCAATTCGGAATATTTCTCCTTCACAGCGCGAATTCCGCTGCCGATTGGCCCAGCAAAGGCGATTACCAGTTCCTTGGACTTGCGTTCTGCAATAACGTCTCTCGGACGCTTGCTACTGCTATCCGATTCCTTTATCAGCGCCATGGGTCGAACTTTCTTCTCAGCTACTGACATATCTCCCCTTAATGCTTTTCAAGCTTTTTATCACAGATCAAATACTTCCATAACGCTTCATTAACATAAGCTCAACCGTAAGTAAACAACAAAAAACCCAGTGTCTACGAGGGAGCACTGGGCGTTGTTAACACTTCCTACAACGTGTACTTTAAAACGGAATATCGTCGTCCATATCATCGAAGTTGGTACTGCTCCGTGCTGGAGCCTTGCTACCGGACGGGCTGGGCGCATAGCTGCTCTCTTCCCTCTCCCCGCCTTCATAGCTGCCGCTGCCGGGCTTGGTGCCCAGCATCTTCATGTCGCTGGCAATGACATCGGTGGTGTAGCGTTCGACGCCTGCCTTGTCGGTCCATTTGCGCGTTTCCAGCCTTCCTTCTACATAGACCGGACGGCCCTTCTTGAGGTATTCACCCGCGATTTCCGCCAGCTTGCGGTAAAAAGTGACGCGGTGCCACTCGGTTTTTTCCTGTTTCTCACCGTTTTTATCCTTCCAGGTTTCGGTCGTGGCCAGGGTGATATTGGTCACTGCGTCGCCATTCGGCATATAGCGGGTCTCCGGGTCTTTACCGAGATTTCCGATGAGGATGACCTTATTGACTGATGCCATTACGCTTTTCCCCCTAATAGTTGTACAACACCTTGTTCGTCGAAGCCCCTCATGTCCACTTTGAGATATGCCACGCCTTCGCTTGCAAGCACGAGCGCCTCGTGCACGCCCGGCAGCGCCGCCAACTGGCGGGTCAACCCGCTGGCGGCCCCCGTATCCATTTCCTGCACATGATACATTTTGGTGCGCACCGCGGCGGGCGCTTTCATCGTGGCTGCAAACATCAGCCATAAGGCAAGGAGACTGCCGCAGAACCCAAACAAGGCAGAACTGCCAAAATGCTGATACAGATATCCGCCTGCGGTTGCGCCTACGAAAGTGCCGAGAAACTGCACGCTGCTATAGACGCCGATGGCGGTGCCTTTCGCCCCCACCGGCGCAATCTTGGAAATAAGCGAGGGCAACGTCGCTTCCAGCAAATTGAAGGCAGCGAAGAACACCAGCAACGCGGTCGCCGTGCCCCACAGTGAATTGAATGCGTACGCCAGCAACACTTGGCTCGCCAGCAGTACACCTACCGAAATGACGAATACCTGCTTGAGCTTGGCCTTCTTCTCACCATAAATGATTGCCGGGATAATCATCGCCATGGAGAGAACCAGGACCGGAAAATAGACTTGCCAGTGCTGGTCCGCCGCGAGTCCGGCGTTACGCAGCGACAGCGGTACGACCAGCCAGAGCGCCATCAACACTGCATGCAGCGCGAAAACGCCGAAATCCAGGCGCAGCAACTCGGGATCGTGCAATACATTATTGAAGCGACCAGGAACTGCCTCAGTATCGGAATGGAAGCGGCTGACGACCGGATCGGGAATGATTCTGTAAACCACCACCATGGCCAGCAGGGCGAGCACTCCGGTCATGACAAAAATCCCCGGCACCCCAATTAACCGGTTTAACGCCGGTGCAATAATCAGTGAAAGTGCGAAGGTGACGCCAATGGTCATGCCTATCGCGGCCATTGCCTTGGTGCGATGCTCTTCGCGGGTAAGGTCGGCGGCCAGCGCCATCACCGCTGCCGAAATCGCGCCCGAGCCCTGGATGATGCGGCCGAAAATAACCCAATAAATATCGGTGGCGCTAGCAGCAACAAAACTGCCGATGGCGAACAGGATCAAGCCGGCATAAATAACGGGTTTGCGTCCGAAGCGATCAGACAGCCAGCCAAACGGAACCTGCAGTATTGCCTGGGTCAGCCCGTACGCTCCCAGCGCGATGCCAATCAGCGCATAGTTGTCCCCGCCAGGCAAATGCTCGGCATAGAACGCGAATACGGGCAGGATGATGAACATCCCCAACATCCGTAACCCATAGATACTGGCCAGACCGGCGGTGGCGCGCAACTCTATCGGCGACAATTTCTCGGGAGGTAATGAGGAGGACATGAATCAGATTGGGAAAACGCGGAAACTTGCGTATATTAACAGGTTTGCTCACCGCTCAGGTAGAAGACCCTGTTGTACTTCATGGTCGCGCCGTCCGCAAAAATGATGTAAAAACGCTGGGCGATATGCGCGCAGAAAATGAGAAGGGTGGGAATGTCGAGAGGCATGGGCGTCAATTGGAAGGTCAATGGAACTGATTAGAATCCGCGGTGCACGCACGCACAATCTTAAAAACGTCAATCTCGATTTGCCCCGAAATAAGCTGGTAGTAATCACCGGCCTATCGGGATCGGGCAAATCCTCGCTCGCATTCGATACGCTTTATGCCGAAGGACAACGGCGCTATGTGGAATCGCTCTCCGCTTACGCGCGGCAATTCCTGCAACTGATGGAAAAACCCGACGTTGATCTGATCGAGGGGCTATCCCCCGCCATCGCAATCGAGCAAAAAGCGACCTCGCACAACCCCCGCTCGACGGTCGGCACAGTCACCGAAATACACGATTACATGCGGCTGCTGTTTGCCCGCGTGGGAGACCCGCAATGTCCCGACCACGGCATTACGCTTACGGCGCAAAGCGTGTCGCAAATGGTAGATCATGTCCTGCAACTGCCCGCCGATACCCGGCTGATGATACTCGCCCCGCTCGTGGTAGGCCGCAAAGGCGAGCAGATGGATCTGATCGATGAATTGCGGGCTCAGGGGTTCGTGCGGCTAAGAATAGACGGCGAGGTGTACGACATCGATTCCCTGCCGAAGCTTCAGAAAAATAAAAAGCACACCGTGGAAGTAGTGGTAGACCGTCTCAAAATCTCGCAAGATTCCAAGCAGCGGCTGGCGGAATCGTTCGAAACGGCACTGCGCCATGCCGATGGACGCGCCCTGGCCGTTGAAATGGATTCGGGCCAGGAACATCTTTTTTCCGCCAAGTTCAGTTGCCCCGTATGCAGCTATTCTCTGCCGGAACTTGAGCCGCGCCTGTTCTCATTCAACAACCCGATGGGCGCTTGTCCCAAGTGCGACGGGCTGGGGAAGATCACGTTTTTCGACCCCAAGCGGATCGTCGCCTTCCCGCACCTATCGCTGGCTTCCGGCGCCATCAAGGGCTGGGACCGGCGAAACCAGTTTTATTACCAGCTGCTGGCCAGCCTTGCGAGTCACTACGATTTTGATCTGGAAATCTCCTTTGAACAGCTTCCCGCGAATATCCAGGATATCGTCCTGAACGGCTCCGGCAGGGAAAAAATTTCATTTGCATATTTGAACGAAAACGGAACCCGGACTCATCGCAAACATACATTCGAGGGCATCATTCCCAATCTCGAGCGCCGGTATAAGGAAACCGATTCCGTCGCGGTACGGGAGGAACTGGCGAAATACCTCAATTCCCAACTCTGTCCCGAGTGCGCGGGTACTCGGCTCCGCCGGGAAGCACGCCATGTGCGGGTAGGAGGACAAGCGATTTATGAAATTAACGCATTGCCCCTAAAAGAGGCAAAAACTTTTTTCGACCAGGTGACCTTGACGGGCCATAAGCATGCCATCGCCGAAAAGATCGTCAAGGAAATTTGCAGCCGTATCTTGTTCCTCAATAACGTCGGACTGGATTACCTGTCGCTTGATCGCTCCGCCGATACGCTCTCCGGCGGAGAGTCCCAGCGCATTCGCCTGGCCAGTCAGATCGGGTCCGGTCTGACTGGCGTAATGTATGTGCTGGATGAGCCATCTATCGGACTCCATCAGCGGGATAACGGCCGCTTGCTGCAGACTCTGAAGAACCTTCGTGACTTGGGCAATAGCGTTATCGTGGTGGAACACGATCAGGATGCGATCCTTACCGCCGATCACGTGGTGGACATGGGTCCGGGCGCAGGCGAGCATGGGGGATCGGTTATAGCCGAAGGAACACCTCAGGCCATTCAGAAGAATAATCGCTCACTGACAGGGAAGTATCTTTCGGGCCAGCTGGCCATCCCTATGCCCCAAACGCGTACCGAGCCAAAAAGCGATCGGTGGCTTAAAATCGAGGGTGCCTCCGGCAACAACCTGAAAAACGTTAATCTCAACCTGCCGGTGGGGCTGTTCGTGTGCGTAACCGGCGTCTCGGGCTCAGGGAAATCCACCCTCATCAATGAAACGCTCTACCTGGCCACCGCCCGCCATCTCTACGGCAGCGCTGCCGAGCCGGCGCCGTACCGCAACCTGGACGGGCTGGCTTTTTTTGATAAGGTCATCAACATGGACCAGAGCCCCATTGGGCGTACGCCGCGCTCGAACCCGGCCACCTACACCGGCTTATTCACCCCGATTCGCGAGTTGTTTGCCGGCGTGCCGCAGGCGCGCGAGCGTGGCTATGGGCCCGGCCGGTTCTCCTTCAATGTTAAAGGCGGGCGCTGCGAGGCCTGTCAGGGGGACGGCGTGATCAAGGTGGAAATGCATTTTCTCCCCGATATCTATGTTTCATGCGATGTATGCCATGGCAAGCGCTATAACCGCGAAACCCTGGAAATTCAATACAAGGGGAAAAACATCAACGAAATTCTCCAGATGACGGTTGAATACGCGCATGAATTTTTCAGCGCTGTGCCAGTGGTCGCGCGCAAGCTCCGGACCCTGCTGGATGTGGGTCTTGGCTATATCACCCTGGGGCAATCCGCGACCACGCTTTCCGGTGGGGAAGCCCAACGGGTGAAGCTGTCGCTGGAACTCTCAAAACGCGATACCGGTCGCACTCTTTATATTCTGGATGAGCCCACCACCGGCCTTCATTTTCAGGATATCGATCTGCTCTTGAAAGTTCTGCATCGGCTGCGCGACCATGGAAACACGGTGATAGTAATTGAGCACAACCTGGATGTGATTAAAACCGCCGATTGGATCATCGACCTTGGGCCCGAAGGCGGTGAAGGTGGTGGCGAAATCGTGGCCCAAGGCACACCTGAGGAAATAGCGGCAGACGAAAATAGTTTCACTGGTCAGTATCTGCGGGCGACGCTCAATTCGCAACTGCAGCCACAAACGTGACCACGGCGGTTATCACTGGACGGATATGGTTCAACATGACGCCTGTGCACTCCTGCTCCGCAGCTTCGAGGCCGCGGTTGCCGCCGCCGATCCGCTGCGGATCGTGCCCTTGCATTTGCCCAGCATCCTGGCGAGACCGCCAGCGGGCCGCACCCTCGTGGTTGGTGCAGGCAAAGCAGCCGCAGCGATGGCCCTTGCGGTGGAGCGTCACTGGCCGGAGACTGCGTCGCTGGAAGGGCTCGTCCTAACCCGCTACGGCCACAGCTTGCCCCTTGACCGAATCAAGGTCATCGAAGCGGGTCATCCGCTGCCCGATGAGCACGGGGAACAAGGCACCCGGACAATTTTGGCTGAGGTGGAGAAACTTGGGGCCGACGATCTGCTCTTATGCCTGCTTAGCGGCGGCGGCTCAAGTTTGCTGACCTTGCCGGTTGAAAACGTAACGCTGAATGACCTTAAAAAGGTTACGGCCGAATTGCTCCGCTGCGGCGCGGCAATTCAGGAGATAAATACGGTGCGTAAACATCTCTCCGCCATCCAGGGCGGTAGACTCGCAGCCGCAAGCCAAGCGCCCGTTCTGGCATTGATCATCTCAGACGTCACTGGGGATGATCCCACCCACATCGCATCCGGCCCCTGCGCACCAGATCCGACAACCTACTCGGATGCGCTCGAAGTCATCGAGGGCTACAATATTGACGTGCCTGCGGCCGTGATGGCAACTTTGCAGGCCGGCGTAAGAGGCGAACTCGACGAAACTCCGAAACCAGGTAGTCCGGCTTTTGAACGCGTGGAAAACCGGGTGATTGCGACGGCGCGCGATTCGCTCCTGGCGGCGGCGGAGTATCTGGCTGCACAGGGCATCGACGCTGCGATACTGGGCCACGCGGTAACTGGCGAAGCGCGCGACGTCGCCAAGGTTTTCGCGGCTTTAGCGAAACACGTCCGCCAGTACCAGCAACCGTGGAAAACGCCGGCAGCACTGATCTCCGGGGGCGAGACGACGGTAACGATCGATGATAAGAATCGTGGCGGGAGGGGTGGACGCAATACCGAATTTCTGCTTTCGCTCGCCGTCGAACTTGGCGGTATGGAGAATACCTATGCTCTTGCCGGCGATACCGATGGCATTGATGGGACAGAAAACAATGCCGGTGCGATCGTTACGCCGCATTCATTGCGAGACGCAAAGCAAAAGGGCCTCGACGCAGCAGTGCTGCTTGCAACCCATGATGCTTACGCTTTTTTTCAGGAGCTCGATCATCTGGTTCTTACCGGCCCGACCCGCACCAATGTTAACGACTATCGGGTAATACTGATATTGTAGGGCGATACCGGTAAATCGACGATGCACTGAATATGCGACCCATGTCACAAAATCGTAATGTTGTTTAAATATCATGGCAATATGTAAAAAGTCGCATAATCGAAATTCTGAGTGAATGCAAGGATCGATCTGATGGCAGCAAGAATACTGGTTGTAGAAGATGAACCGGCAATCCAGGAATTGATCGCATACAGCATGCGGCAAGCAGGACATTCGGTTTTTTCCGCAAGAAGCGCGGAAGAAGCGATGGAAATCGTCAATGATGAACTGCCCGATCTGTTGCTTCTCGACTGGATGCTGCCGGGAATGAGCGGGGTCGATTTTGCCCGCATGCTCCGGCGGGCATCACGCACCAAAACAATCCCCATCATCATGCTTACCGCTAGGGCCGAGGAAAGCGACAAGGTAGCGGGTCTGGAGATCGGCGCCGACGACTACCTCACCAAACCTTTTTCGCCTCGCGAACTGCTCGCCAGAATTAAAGCCGTGCTCAGGCGGCGGTCGCCGGAGGCCGCCGACGATATAGTCGAGATTGGCGGGCTGCGGCTTGATTCCGCCAGCCACCGGGTCACGGCCAATGATAGTGAAGTGACGCTTGGGCCTACCGAATTCCGGCTGCTGCATTTTCTAATGACTCACACGGAAAGGGTACATAGCCGGACCCAGTTGCTCGATCAGGTCTGGGGCGATCACGTATTCGTCGAGGACCGTACCGTAGATGTCCACATTCGGCGGCTTCGCAAGGCGCTGGAAGCAGTCAGCAAGGACGGATTGGTGCAGACTGTCAGAGGTTCAGGATATCGAATGTCCGCGGGATAATGGCTAATTTAGGTTAAACAATGACCCACCCTTACTCTTCCCGCTAATTCAGTGAGCGGTTTCTGGGAGCGTGTTGCGAACGCTGTCCTGATTGCTGTTGTGACCGGGATGCTCCTGGCAACTCTGGGGGCTGTCACCACACTGGTGATCTATGTCACGGTTCTGCTCGTGCTTGTCGTTCGTCACCGGCGCTATCTGACGATCCTCGACCGATGGCTCCAGACGGACGGTTCTGTTCTGCCGAATGCTTCTGGCAAATGGGGAGACGTATTCGCGCGCTTGATGCGCCTCGTACGCGAGCAGAGCCGAACCTACCAGCATATCAGTTCCGCCCTGGAGCGCCTTCAACGTGCCACCTCAGCAATGCCCGAGGGCGTGGTCATTCTCGATGAGATGGACCATATCGAATGGTGCAACCCCGTGGCGGAAAAACATTTGGGGATAAGCTCCGGTACGGATACCGGCCAGCATATCACGCATCTGGTGCGTCACACCCAATTTGCCGAATACCTGGCGGCCCAGAATTACGCCGAGCCTCTGGTTATAAAACAACCTCGGCACCAGGGGCTGATCCTTTCCCTGCAGTTTGTACCTTATGGCGATAAACAGAAACTGCTGCTCAGCCGCGATGTGACCCAATTGGAAAGAATTCAGATCATGCGCCAGGATTTTGTAGCCAATGTCTCGCACGAGCTTCGCACCCCCTTGACTGTGATTGGCGGATTCTTGGAAACGCTGTCGGATCATAGCCCGTCCGATCCTGAAACATTCAAGTGGGCGTTGGGCCTTATGACCGACCAGACCAAGCGCATGCAGAATCTGGTTCAGGATCTGTTAACCCTGTCGAGGCTGGAGGATACGCAAAACCTGATTCGGGGGGAGAGAGTGGATGTTCCGGCAATGTTGCGCAAGATTTACGACGAGGCGCTCTCCCTTAGCTCAGGTCGACACCACATCAGCCTGAATCTCGAGACTGGCACGCAGTTGCTGGGCAGCACGGATGAGTTGCGGAGCGCCTTCACCAACCTCATAAGTAATGCAATACGCTATACCCCCGACAACGGCAATATCAGTTTGAATTGGACTACTCGCGATGGACAGGCCGTCTTTTCCGTGCAGGACAACGGCATAGGTGTCGAACCCGAACATATCTCTCGTCTTACGGAAAGGTTTTACCGGGTAGACCGGGGACGTTCTCGCGAAACCGGCGGCACCGGTCTGGGCCTAGCCATCGTCAAGCACGTGCTGAGTTGCCACCAGGCGAAGCTCGAGATCGTCAGCGAGCCCGGCAAAGGAAGCTGCTTCAGTGCATGGTTTCCCCCGGTGCGGCTCGTGACGCCGGAAGGCGACCACGCGTGTACAATATTGACAAACATTTGAATAAGCGCCGTCCATGACGAGAGGCAATGCGAACGTGTTCATGTACGCATGCATGCCGTGAAATATTTCAGACCTTTATGCCCAAACCTTCGCCAGACCTTACCGAAACCACAGTCAGCAGCCGGAATGTATATGACGGGGAACTTCTGCGCGTCCGCGCGGATCTCGCCCGATTGCCCGATGGGAAAGTAGCGGTACGGGAATACATCACCCATCCAGGCGCCGTCGTCATCATACCGCTGCTCGACAATGGTGAACTGGTGATGGAGCGCCAGCACCGCTATCCCCTGCATCGGGATTTTTATGAACTTCCAGCGGGTAAAATTGATCGTGGAGAAGATCCGCTGCAGTGCGCGCAACGCGAGTTGCTGGAAGAGACGGGTTATACCGCGAGCAAATGGCGTTACGTCACGACGCTGTACCCATGCATTGGTTATTCCGACGAGAAGCTGATGTATTACCTTGCGGAAGGCCTCATCTTCACCGGCGCTAGCCTTGATGAGGGAGAGCACCTTGAGGTATTCACCCTGACCCTGCCAATGGCACTGGATTGGGTAAAAACCGGAAAAATTACCGACAATAAAACTGTTTCCGGACTATTCTGGGCCGATAAGCTGCTGCGCGGCGAGTGGTAACGTTCCTTTCTATCGAGAGCCCCTTGCACGTAGGCTTTGTGCGGGGGGGACCCCGCCCTGCTTTGTGTATCGCATAGTCGGCTCATCCTGGTGCTTTGTGCTCGTTTCAACCGCGCGTGGAGCAGCCGGATTACGCTCCCTCAAGCCTTTTAGGCGGTCTTGACAGAAACCGAAAAAAATTATTCGGCAAAAAATTCCCGCACCTTGTCCATCCAAGACTTTGCGCGGGGATTGTGCCGGGAGCGGTCTTCCTGGTTGAGCGCTTCCAGTTCCTGCAATAACTCCTTCTGGCGAGAGGTGAGTTTGACCGGCGTCTCGACCACCACGTGACATAATAGATCACCGGGAGCATTGCTGCGCACGCCTTTAATTCCCTTACCGCGCAAACGGAAAATTTTTCCGCTCTGAGTTTCGGCGGGAATTTTGATTTTGGCATGACCCTCAAGTGTCGGTATCTCAATTTCCCCACCCAGCGCGGCGGTAGTAATACTGATCGGCATTTCGCAGTGAAGGTCATTGTGATCTCGCTGAAAGACCTGATGGGGCGCCAGCTGAATGACTACATACAGGTCGCCTGGTGGTCCATTGTTAACACCAGCTTCCCCTTCTCCAGTTAATCGGATACGGTCTCCTTCATCCACCCCCGCCGGGATTTTCACCGACAGGGTTTTATGGTGCTTGACGCGGCCCGCTCCCCCGCACGTATGGCAAGGACTCGCAATAAACTTGCCGCTGCCGTGGCATTTGGGGCAGGTCTGTTGAATGGAGAAAAAACCCTGCTGCATTCTTACCTGGCCGTGCCCATTACAGGTGGGGCAGGTAATGGGCGAAGTCCCGGCCTTAGCGCCGCTTCCATGGCACGTGCCACACACATCCATGGTGGGAATTCGAATCTTGGTCTCAGTTCCCCTTGCCGCCTGTTCCAGCGAAATTTCAAGGTTATAGCGTAAATCCGCGCCGCGATAGACATTGCCTTGTGCCCGGCCACCAAAAAGGTCGCCGAATATATCGCCAAATGCGTCGGCAAACCCCTGAGCCCCTGCCCCACCCATATTAGCATCCACACCAGCGTGTCCGTGCTGATCATACGCGGAGCGCTTCTTCACATCCGACAGTATTTCGTAAGCTTCCTTGGCCTCCTTGAAATGTTCTTCCGATTTCGGATTATCCGGATTGCGGTCCGGATGGTATTTCATCGCCAGCCTGCGATAGGCCTTTTTGATCTCATCTTCGCTGCAGTCGCGGTTAACGCCCAGCACATCATAATAATCGCGTTTGCTCATGTCGTTTTCGTGTAATCGGGAGGGCGCAGAGTATGCACTAGCGTGAACTGCTCCGCGTATTCCAAATAATGTTAAAACGCAGGACGCGGAACGGGTGAAACCTCGAACAAGTCCGAGAGGGCTTGTTCCGAGGCTTCTCTATCCTTCCCGCATCGCTGCGCCTTGATGTTCTGATGCTTATTGTTCTTATTTCTTGTTTTTTACTTCCTCAAACTCGGCATCCACGACTTCGCCTTCTACTGGTTTCTCACCGCCGCCGTGAGGGGCAGATTCCCCGCCAGGCTGACCCTGCCCCTGCTGTGCCTGCTCTTGCGAATACATCTTCTCAGCCAGCTTGTGCGAGGCCTCGGTCAGCGCCCGAGTCTTGGCCTCGATAGTGTCCTTGTCGCCTGATTTCAGAGCCTCTTCCGCTTCTTTCAGCGCAGCTTCTATTTTGGCTTTTTCATCATCGGACAATTTATCTCCATACTCCTTCAAGCTTTTCTGAACAGAATGTATCACAGCGTCACATTGGTTGCGGGCGGTGATCAATTCCATCGCCTTGTGATCTTCCTCGGCGTGCGCCTCCGCATCCTTGACCATGCGCTGCACCTCGTCCTCCGACAGACCCGAGCTTGCCTGAATCTTGATCTTGTTCTCCTTACCCGTCGCCTTGTCCTTGGCAGAGACATGCAATATGCCATTCGAATCAATATCGAATGTAACCTCGATTTGCGGCAGACCGCGCGGGGACGGTGGAATATCGCTCAAATTGAACTGGCCCAGGCTCTTGTTGCCGGATGCCATCTCCCGCTCCCCTTGCAGCACATGGATGGTAACGGCCGTCTGATTGTCATCGGCCGTGGAAAACACCTGTTGCGCCTTTGTGGGGATCGTGGTGTTTTTCTGGATCAATTTCGTCATTACCCCGCCAAGTGTTTCAATGCCCAAGGATAACGGCGTCACGTCCAGCAACAGCACATCCTTCACCGCCCCCTGCAATACGCCGCCCTGAATGGCCGCGCCGACCGCCACCGCTTCGTCCGGGTTGACATCCCTGCGAGCGTCTTTGCCAAAAATTTCTCTGACCTTGTCCTGTACCTTCGGCATGCGGGTCTGTCCACCCACCAGAATCACGTCGTCGATCTCAGAAGTCTTGACGCCCCCGTCCTTGATAGCGATGCGGCAGGGCTCAACCGTCCGGTCGATCAAATCTTCAACCAGGCTTTCCAGCTTTGCCCGCGTGATTCTCACCGCGAGGTGCTTCGGACCTGAGGCATCAGCCGTAATATACGGCAGGTTGACTTCAGTCTGCTGGCTTGAGGAAAGTTCAATCTTGGCTTTTTCCGCCGCATCTTTTAAGCGTTGGAGAGCAAGCATGTCTTTTTTAAGATCGATGCTGGTTTCCTTTTTGAACTCATCCACAAGATATTCGATGACCCGTGCATCGAAATCCTCACCTCCGAGGAAGGTGTCACCATTGGTAGCCAGAACTTCAAACTGATGTTCGCCTTCCACTTCCGCGATCTCAATAATGGAAATGTCGAAGGTGCCGCCGCCCAGGTCGTACACGGAAATCTTGCGGTCGCCCTCTTTTTTATCCATGCCAAAAGCCAAAGCTGCCGCGGTTGGCTCATTGATGATACGTTTGACGTCCAGGCCCGCGATGCGTCCCGCGTCCTTCGTCGCTTGACGCTGTGAATCGTTAAAATACGCGGGGACCGTAATGACCGCTTCGGTTACCGCTTCACCCAGATAATCCTCCGCAGTTTTTTTCATTTTGATCAGCACTTGCGCGGCAATTTCCGGCGGTGCAATTTTCTTGCCACGGACCTCCACCCATGCATCGCCATTGTCAGCCTTGACAATCTTATAGGGCACCATTTTGATGTCCTTTTGCACTATTTCTTCCTCAAAGCGCCGGCCGATCAAGCGCTTTATCGCGAACAACGTGTTCTTTGGGTTGGTAACAGCCTGCCGTTTGGCGGCAGCACCCACCAGAATTTCACCGTCTTCCGTGTAAGCCACGATGGAAGGCGTCGTACGCGCTCCCTCTGAGTTCTCTATTACCTTGGGCTTGCCGCTTTCCATGACGGCCACACAAGAGTTCGTGGTACCGAGGTCAATACCAATAATTTTTCCCATGATTTATCCTTGAATTAGTTAGATCTGAATATCCGTCTGCGCGAAGTATGTGTTGTGGTGTAAGAGATGGGGATTAAGGTCCAAATTTCAAGTTTCTTTGGACTTCGAAACCGTGACCAACGCAGGGCGGATAACACGATCGTTTAACATGTATCCCTTCTGCATTACCTGGACCACAGTGTTGGGAGGCAGGTCGGAGTCTACCGTAGACATGGCCTGATGCAGATGCGGGTCGAATTTGTCCCCCTTTTGCGGATTGATTTGCTTGAGGTTGAACTTTTCAAAAACCGAGGTGAGCTGCTTCAGCGTCAGCTCCATGCCGCTTTTGAAGTTGTCAACGCTTGCCTTCTCCACGCCCAAAGCCGCTTCGAGACTATCCATGACTGAGAGCAACTCCGTTGAGAATTTATCGATCGCGTATTTATGGGCATTTGCAACATCGATCTGGGCGCGTTTCCTGGTATTTTCCGCATCGGCCTTGGCACGCATCCACGCGTCGTGATGCTCTGCTGCGTCGAGTTCGGCCTTCTTTAGCATCTGTTCGAGACTCGGGATCGTTTCCACTGCCGGCTCCGAGGTTTTATTCTCGTTGGTGCCTGCTTCCGGCGTTGCAGCTTCGCTCAGGGCTGAGGTCAATTCGGGTTGATCTGGTTTGGACTCTTCTGTGTTTGTCATTGGTTTCCTCCTGGTTTCTGGTTCCTATGGATTCTCTAAACAGTCCTTCGCGGCAACGTGTTGATCGCGGTATGCCTTCTCAGGCTCGTATCGAAGAGGTACATCAAGCCGTTGGCCAGTGGCCAACCGATGAAGCGGGGACCCGGCAGCGGACTGGCGCCCCGCGTAGAATTATTTAGTGATCCGTGCCATATCGGGACGGTTCTTCCAATTTCAAGGCTGAAATCTGTTGATCGCCGAGTCTCGCAAATATCAGGAGTTTACCTGCTTTCAACCTCTATTTTTTTGCTCAATGTAACTGCGGCGCCGATATAATTCTGGGGAGTCAGAGCGCGCAAGCGATTTTTTTCGTCCGTGGGAAGGTCGAGGCGCTCAATGAAACTGTGTAGAGTCTCTTTAGTGATACCGCCTTTGCCGCGCGTCAACTCCTTTAATTGCTCATATGAATCCGGTATGCCGTAGCGCCGCATCACAGTCTGGATAGGCTCCGCCAAAACCTCCCAGGCATTTTCCAAATCTAGCGCCATCCGGTCCCGGTTTAGTTCCAGCTTGCTCAGTCCCTTGCTGCACGATTCATAAGCTAATAGCGTATGCCCCAGCGCGACGCCCATGTTGCGCAGCACAGTGGAATCAGTCAGGTCCCGTTGCCAACGCGAAATTGGTAGCTTTTCACTGAAATGCCTCAGCAGGGCGTTCGCAATGCCGAGATTACCCTCGGAGTTTTCAAAATCGATCGGGTTGACCTTGTGTGGCATCGTTGATGAACCAATTTCATCTTTTTGCGTTTTTTGCTTGAAATACGCCAGAGATATATATCCCCAGATATCACGGTTAAAATCAAGCAAGATAGTGTTAATGCGTGCATAGGCGTCGAACAGCTCGGCCATGGCGTCATGCGGTTCGATTTGGGTCGTGTAGGGATTGTATTTGAGGCCGAGTTTTTCAACAAAGGCCTGCGCAAACCTTTCCCAATCAATTGCGGGATAAGCGGCCAGATGAGCGTTATAGTTTCCAACGGCGCCATTTATTTTTCCAAGAATGGGCACTGCGGCGAGCTTTTCCCGTCCTCGAGCCAACCGATAAGCGAAGTTGGCGATTTCCTTACCAGCCGTCGTGGGAGTAGCGGGTTGTCCATGAGTACGTGCAAGCATGGGCACATCCCCCATTTCACGCGCCATTTCGACCAGTTTGCCGCTAATCTTCGCCAGCATGGGTAGCATCACTCTGTCACGGCTGTGCATCAGCATCAATCCATGAGAAAGGTTGTTGATATCTTCGGAAGTACAGGCGAAATGAATGAATTGCGCGCTTCGCACGATCTCGACATTCCTTGCTAGGCGCTCTCTCAGCCAGTATTCGACCGCCTTGACATCGTGATTGGTGCGGGATTCGATGAGCTTGACCTCTTCCGCGCCGCCCTCGTCAAAGTTCGCCGCGATGCTGTCCAGTTGGTCAACAGAAGCCGGAGAAAGCGGCTCCGCGTCGACGATATCGTTATCCTGGCTCAGCGCTTTTAACCACTCTATCTCCAACCGAACACGATAGCGGATCAGCGCGAATTCACTGAAATACGGTCTCAGCGCAGATACTTTGGCGCCGTATCGCCCATCCAGAGGCGAGAGGGCGGTAAGGAACGACGAATTCATATTTTTACCTGGTTTCTAGTGAACTGCCGGTATGACACGCGGACCCTCCACCTGGTTAAAAATGCCTTGAGCAACGCCGGCCAAGCCATTGCATTTTATCATAGCGTTTAGACCCAACACCTCAACAAAACTCTTGCAAACGGGAGTGCGCCTTGGGGAAATGTTGCCGGCAGGGACTACGACACTTCTCCCGATATTTCCGGAATCCGGGCAGACTATGCACTGGCATGGGGAAAGCCGATATAATGCCGCCTGATAAATTCTCCAAAGGCTGGCCATGAAGCTGATCGGATCGCTCACGAGCCCTTACGTGCGCAAGGCGCGCATTGTACTGGCTGAAAAGCACATTGGTTACAATTTTGAACTGGAAGCCCCTTGGAACACGGATACACACGTACCCGACTACAATCCGCTCGGCAAGGTTCCGGTGCTGATTATGGACGACGGCACCAGTCTGTTCGATTCAAGAGTCATCGTTGAATATCTCGATAACATCAACCCGGTATCCCGCCTCATTCCCGAATCCAACCGGCGCCGGATCATGGTAAAACGCTGGGAAGCGTTGTCTGACGGCATATGCGACGCCGCCGCGGCGATATTCCTCGAGCGCAAGCGTGCTGAAACCCAGCAAAACGAGGAGTGGATTTCGCGCCAGCATAAAAAGGTGACCGGGGGCCTTGAAGCCGCCGCCCATGAGTTGGCAGACAAAAAATGGTGCGACGGGAATGTTTATACGCTAGCTGACATCGCGCTGGGTTGCGCGCTGGGTTACCTGGCTTTTCGCTTTCCCGAGATCGAATGGCGCACGAATTTCCCCAATCTTGCCGACCTCTCCGACAGGCTTGAAAAGCGGAACCCGTTTCTGGAAACGGCGCCACGAGATTAAGAAAACAGCCTGTATTACGCAACCGAACTGCTGAGCGAACGCAATCGACTCTCTGGAACACAAACTTACTTAGTGTTTCCAAAGAAACCTAATACTGATCGCTAATTACTCCACCGCCAAGACACACCTTGCTCTCATAAACAACCACCGATTGTCCAGGCGCCACAGCCCACTGAGGCTGGGCGAATTCAATCCTGCATTCCGTTTGGTCGAGTTGCGTAATAGCGCAGGGCGCATCAGCCTGGCGATAGCGGATCTTAGCGCCATAGACCCAGTTGCAATGGGGCGCATGGCCACTTATCCATGTCACCTCGGTGGCGGTAAGCGAGGGCTTGAACAGATCAGGATGATCATGACCCTGTACCACCGTCAGAATATTCCCCACCACATCCTTGTTTGAAACAAACCACGGTTCACCATCTCCATCCCTCGTCCCGCCGATGCCCAACCCCTGCCGCTGACCGATTGTGTAGTACATTAGGCCGACGTGCTTGCCCATCACATTGCCTGCAGGCGTTCTCATGTCCCCGGGATCATTCGGTAAATAACGGCTGAGAAATTCTCTGAAAGGCCGCTCGCCGATGAAACATATCCCAGTGCTGTCCTTCTTGGAAAAGTTCGGCAAGCCGTAATCTTTCGCAATCCTGCGTACGTCGCGCTTGTAAAGATGCCCGATGGGAAACAAGGTCCTGCATAACTGTGCCTGGTTCAAACGGTAGAGGAAATAACTCTGGTCCTTGGTGCCGTCCTCGCCTTTCAATAATTCAAATACGCCTCTTGTCTCACGCACCTGGGCATAATGCCCGGTCGCGATATAGTCGGCGCCAAGCCCGTCCGCGTGCTGAAGAAACGCCTTGAACTTGATCTCAGCGTTACAAAGTACATCCGGGTTCGGCGTTCTCCCTGCCTTGTATTCCGCAAGAAACTGGCTGAATACGCGCTCCTTGTATTCAGCCGAGAAATTCACGGCCTCCAGCGGAATACCAATGATATCCGCCACCGATACAGCATCAATCAAATCTTGACGGGATGAGCAATATTGCTCCGTATCGTCGTCTTCCCAGTTTTTCATGAAAAGACCGATTACATCGTAACCTTCCTGTTTTAACAGCAGAGCCGCGACCGATGAATCAACCCCGCCGGACATGCCGACCACCACTCGCCCTTTGCTCATTGATCAGGTAGGAAATTGGGTTTAGTCACGGGTTGAATCACGCTGCAGGATTGAGATGTAAACAGGAGATGACCGGGAAATGAACGCTCGAAGGCAAGAGCTCTTCAGCTGTAATGAACTAAAATGTCTAGGGAATAGCGCTTCCCGGCCAGATGATCGTCAATACATCGCATCACGAGAGGACTACGGTGGCAATAAGCCATCTCGCGGATTTCGTCCACTCCGAACCACCCCGCGCGTAATATTCCTGCATCAAGCGCGCGATTGGGATCATGATCCGTGACCGAACCGCTAAAGGCAAACCGGAGAAAAGTCGTGTTGTCGGAGCTCGAATGCCAGCGATAAACGCCCAGCAACCATTGTGGCGCGAAAGTGTAACCTGTCTCCTCAAGCGTTTCTCGAACTGCGCCCTGAATAATTGATTCGCCCGGTTCAAGGTGTCCCGCTGGCTGATTGAACAGAATGCCGTTGCAGGTTTGTTCCTCTACCAGCAAGTATTTTCCCTCTTGTTCGACCACAGCAGCAACGGTCACATTTGGTTTCCAGATCGTGTTAACTTGGGGTACTCCTCATTTTACGCCAAGACCGGTGAAAACTCTTCTCGCACCTCGTCCTGACATCGAACGCCAATCACAGTCGGCCAAGTACAAGAGGCCACCTGCGCGGTGATAGTCGATGATAGGTTATGCAAGCGTGCACCGGCGAGCGTCGGATTTTACTGCAAAACGGTCGCGAAGGTGCGATCAGGGACGAGTTGAGCTAGGGAAACTGCTTTATTAAAGCTAATCGGGAGATGAGCTTTCCAAGCAGGATTTGCAGTTTGGTTGCCAGAAATGAGAGCTGGCAGAAGGATATTTCGACAGCGGCATGACGCAGCATATTAGCCCTTCGCGTGCAAACACGGATAAAATAACGGGCTTCTCGAACCCTTCGTTTTTTAAAAAATTGACCGCTGCGTCGGGCGCCGCCAGCACCATAACAATTCTTGGGAGATATCATGTTCCAGCACATTAGCACGCCATCCAACGGCACGAAAATTCGTGTAAACGCAGATTTTACCCTGAGCGTGCCGGATAGCCCCGTTGTTCCGTATATCGAAGGCGACGGGATCGGCGTGGATATCACCCCCGTAATGATACGCGTTGTTGATGCAGCGGTTAGTCGAGCTTATCGAGGAAAGCGCAAGATTTCCTGGATGGAGATATACGCCGGCGAGAAAGCCACGCGGATTTACGGTAACAATGTTTGGCTGCCGGATGAGACCTTGCAAGCTGCCAGAGAGTATGTCGTCTCCATCAAGGGGCCGCTGACCACTCCGGTGGGTGGCGGTATCCGCTCCATTAACGTCGCGCTGCGTCAGGAGTTGGATCTATATGTATGCCTTCGTCCTGTGCGCTACTTCCAAGGCGTCCCCAGCCCGTTAAAAAACCCCGAAAAGACAGACATGATAATTTTCCGGGAGAACTCCGAGGACATCTATGCCGGAATTGAGTGGGAAGCCGGATCGGAGAACGTAAAGAAAGTCATTCATTTTCTGATGACTGACATGGGTGTCAGCAAGATCCGCTTCCCGCAAACATCAGCCATAGGAATCAAGCCTGTCTCCCGGGAGGGTACAGAACGATTGGTGCGCAAGGCAATACAGTACGCCATCGATAATGGCCGCAGTTCGGTAACGCTGGTGCACAAGGGCAACATCATGAAATTCACCGAGGGCGCCTTCAAAAACTGGGGGTATGAACTTGCCGCCAACGAATTCGGCGCGAGGCCCCTTGATGGCGGGCCATGGATGAAGTTGTCCGACGATAAGGGAGGAGTGATTATCAAGGACGTGATTGCTGACGCCTTCCTGCAACAGATTTTACTGCGTCCGGAAGAATATGACGTAATCGCTACACTGAATCTGAACGGCGACTACATTTCCGACGCGTTGGCGGCGCAGGTAGGAGGCATTGGCATTGCACCCGGAGCAAACTTAAGCGATTCCATCGCAATGTTCGAGGCAACCCACGGTACCGCGCCGAAATACGCAGGCAAGGATCAGGTTAACCCGGGCTCTATCATTCTCTCTGCGGAGATGATGTTGCGACACATGGGCTGGACTGAAGCAGCAGATCTGGTTATCGCGGCGATGGAAAAAACCATTCAGGATAGAATAGTCACGTACGATTTTGCGCGACTGATGACCAATGCGCAAAAAGTCTCATGTTCGGCGTTCGGTCAGGCGCTGATCGACCGAATGTAGCGTTTTTGCGAAGGGTCCGGCGTGAAAGCTGAATGGCGATTGTTGAGACCTGCGAGGGACAGTCCCATCTAAGGCTTACGGCCACGGTTAAGGAAACAGAAGGGCTGCCAGCGGGGATGCTATCCCCGCGAAGGTAACCGGATAATGCGGAAAGTAGGTCCTGCAGAAGCTCTGGTTCTGCGGGAAACTTTGCGTCTGAACTGGTCCATCCGGAGGTGAAAAACCCCCTGCCGGGCAGGCCGGCAAGGAGCTTTACATAATTCTGTAATTGATTACAAACTGGTCGCGGCTTCACCACGCCAGCATGAGACCATTAAGCAGATTGAATATTTGATGCCTGTTTGCCCTTCGGTCCCTGCGTGACTTCAAAGGAAACTTTTTGACCTTCCTTTAGTGTCTTGAACCCGGACATATTTATTGCGGAAAAGTGAGCGAACAGATCTTCACTGCCATCATCCGGAGTGATAAAACCGAAACCCTTGGAGTCATTGAACCATTTTACTGTACCAGTTGCCATTTTTGCTTCCTATAAAAAAACGGGCCGGAAACCCGAACACTGTTTGAGTTTCAAGACCGCAAACGGCTGTAACCGGTACTGCAGAGAACTTGAAGCCAAACGCCAAGAGTTGTTTTACGCAAATCCGATGTTCAAGTCAAGTACTCGGCGCACTTATTTTGCACAAATGCAACAGAATAATTTTCTCAAGGTACTTGAATATTTCTGCGCAATCATCAAATATTAGAGTGCGTACACCAGTAGAGAGCGATTTGTTCCGTTTTATTTTTTCACTCGAACTGATGCCTAGTGAGACTAGAAGCATGGCAAGCGAAAATCAAGGAGATGTTGTACTGGAGGCTGAAAAGAGTAAACTCAAGCCGCCACCCATGTTTAAGGTAATATTGTTGAATGATGATTACACGCCTATGGATTTCGTCGTGATCGTGTTACAAAATTTTTTTTCGATGAACCGCGAACAGGCAATGCAAATCATGCTCAAAGTCCATATGGATGGGGCGGGGATATGTGGAGTTTATCCCAATGATGTGGCTTCCACCAAGGTCGCACAAGTGGTCACATTTGCGAGGCAGCATCAACATCCGCTACAGTGCGTGATGGAGGAGACCTGAAATGATTGCGCAAGAACTAGAAGTCAGTTTACATATGGCGTTCGTGGAATCGCGACAGAAGCGGCATGAGTTTATCACGGTCGAGCATCTGTTGCTGGCAATGCTCGACAACCCCACCGCTGCCGAGGTGCTCCGGGCTTGTTCGGTTGACATAGAAGACCTGCGTCGGCTGCTGACGGAACATGTTACCGAGAATACCCCGACGGTGGGCGGAACCGGCGAAGTTGATACACAACCTACGTTGGGATTTCAACGCGTAATACAGCGTGCGATCCTGCATGTTCAGTCTTCGGGTAAAAAAGAAGTTACGGGGGCGAACGTACTGGTAGCGATATTTGGGGAGAAGGATTCCCACGCAGTTTATTTTCTTCATCAGAAGGGTGTTACGAGGCTGGACGTCGTCAATTATATTTCGCATGGCATCAGCAAGGTGCCTCAGGGCAGCACGGCTAAATCGGAAAGCGAAGGCGACACTGAGCAGGAGCTTGGCTCAGGTGGAGCACTGGAAAGCTACGCTGTAAATCTCAATTCGCTGGCGATCGCCGGTAAGATCGATCCACTGATCGGGCGTGAAAGGGAATTGGAACGGCTGATACAAACGCTTTGCCGTCGCCGGAAGAATAATCCCCTTCTCGTTGGCGAAGCTGGGGTAGGCAAAACCGCGATAGCCGAAGGATTGGCACGTCGAATAATCGAAAACGACGTCCCGGAGATTCTCGCGCGCCATCAAGTATACGCCCTCGACATGGGAGCGCTCCTGGCGGGAACGAAATACCGGGGGGATTTCGAGCAACGCCTGAAAGCAGTGCTGAAGCAGTTGCTGGACAGCTCTAACGCCATCCTTTTCATTGATGAGATTCACACACTCATTGGTGCCGGGGCCGCGTCTGGAGGCACGCTGGATGCGTCCAATTTGCTAAAACCGATACTGAATACCGGCCAACTCAAATGCATCGGCGCAACCACGTACAGCGAATATCGCGGTATTTTCGAAAAGGACCATGCATTATCGCGGCGTTTCCAGAAAATCGATGTACTCGAGCCCAGCGTCGATGAAACCGTCGCCATACTGCGCGGTTTGAAGGCACGCTACGAGGCTCATCACGGCGTTAAATATACGGCAATCGCGCTTACCACGGCAGCAGAGTTGTCAGCACGCTTCATAAATGACCGGCATTTGCCCGATAAAGCGATAGACGTCATAGACGAAGCCGGAGCCGCCCAGCGCGTCCTGCCGAAATCGAAGCAGCGCAAGGTAATCAGCAAACATGAAATCGAAGGCATTATCGCCAAAATCGCGCGGATTCCAGCGCAAAACGTCTCTAGCGATGACCGTAGTACACTGAAAACGCTGGATCGGGACCTGAAAGCGGTAGTGTTCGGGCAGGACAAGGCGATCAATGCTCTCACCGCGGCAATTAAAATGGCCCGCAGCGGTTTAGGCAATCCCCAGAAACCCGTGGGATCCTTCCTTTTCTCGGGCCCCACTGGCGTCGGTAAAACTGAAGTGGCGCGGCAGCTCGCTTACGCACTAGGCATTCACCTGCACCGTTTCGACATGTCGGAATATATGGAACGGCATGCCGTTTCACGCCTGATTGGCGCACCGCCGGGATATGTCGGTTTCGATCAGGGCGGCCTGCTCACCGAGGCCATCATAAAACAGCCCTATTCGGTACTGCTGCTGGATGAAATTGAAAAAGCTCACCCTGATATTTTCAATATCCTGCTGCAGGTAATGGATCACGGCACGTTAACGGACAACAACGGCCGCAAGGCGGATTTCCGCAACGTGGTGATTATCATGACCACTAATGCTGGTGCCGAATCGCTTTCAAAAGCCACCATAGGCTTCACAACGGCGACACAGGCAGGGGACGAGATGGCTGAAATCAAGCGGATGTTCACGCCCGAATTCAGGAACCGGCTGGACGCGATCATTTCATTCGGATCCCTGAATACGGACGTGATTCTACGAGTGGTGGATAAATTCCTGATGCAACTCGAAGCGCAGTTGCATGACAAGAAAGTGGAGGCAACGTTTACCGAGGCACTGAGGGACTATCTCGCGCGCAACGGCGCTGATCCTCTCATGGGTGCTCGTCCCATGGCCAGACTGATTCAAGATACTATTCGCAGCGCCCTTGCGGATGAATTGCTGTTTGGCCGGCTCGCTAATGGTGGCAGGGTGACAGTGGATATAGACGCCGACGACAAGGTTAAACTCCAGTTCGAGGAGGAGGCTGCTGCAGCTTTATAGCAGGCGGTGCAACGACGGAGAAGGGCAAGAAAAAAGGCGCCGCGAGCGCCTTTTTTCTTGCCAGGCTATTCCTCATCCCGGCTAGTTACTACTGTTTTCATACTTAAACGACAGGTTAACCCTCGCGCGATATGCAGCTACCTTACCATCTTCAATTACCATATCGAGTTTTACAATTTCCGCAACTCTCAGGTCCCGTAAAGTGTTGGAGGCTGTTTCGACGGCGTTCTTGGCCGCATCTTCCCAGGATGTCTTGCTGGTTCCGATTAGTTCCGTTATTCGATAAACGCTATCTCCCGCCATGATTCTTCTCCTTGTTCTATAAACAAGCATTTCAAAATAAGCACGTCGGCAAACCCAGCTTATTCCTGATTTGCCGCCTTTCAGTTTAGGCTAGCTCCCGCAAATTGCAATCACGCCCGGGAAAGACATTAGAACCTTATGGGCCTCCCGACTCAGCGCAGTGGTAGGAGAGGATAACCCGAACCGTGGAGAGCGGGAAGACGGTTCAAATCATATGCCGCAAGTACTATTAGCCCGCGGTTACTCGCTTATTGATATAGCCAAGCGCTGCTTCCACCTGATCGATAAGAATGAGACATAACTCGCCCGCTTTTAAGTTAGCGAAAGCAGCGTCGATGGCAACGAATTCCCCCCGGATTTCCTTTACATCGCGCGCACGCTTGGCCTTCTCCAGACCCTGCCGCAGGAGGCCCAGCACTTCTCCATCCGCCCGCCCCCGCTGGCATTTATCCTGATAAAGCACCACCTCGTCGAAAGCATCGCCAAGAATTTCCGTTTGCTGACGTATGTCCTCGTCGCGACGATCCCCCGCACCACTGATGACCACTGAACGTCGCTTGGCCGGTATCTTATCAATGGCATTAACCAATGCCCGGATCGCGTCCACGTTGTGGCCATAGTCCGCAATCAATGTAGCACCGCGATGGCTGAAGAGATTGAAACGCCCGGGCGCGGTTTCCGTATCGCTAATGAAATTTTTCAACCCGGCGCGGATGGTTTCCCAATCCAGGCCAAGCCCCCACCCGGCGCCGACTGCGGCCATCGCGTTTTCGATCTGGAATGCGATGGCGCCATTCTGCGTAAAAGGAATGCTCGCTACCGGAATGCGATGTTCAACGCCGGCTTCCGCAGCAACTATCCAACCTCCATCGAGATAGATGACACGCTTGCGTTGCGCCCGATGTTTCGCTATGACCGCATTGTTGGGATCGCGCGCGAAGAAAGTAACCGAGCCCGGGCAATACGGAGCCATGCCGGCTGCCAGCGGGTCCGCGGCGTTGAGCACCGCGACGCCGACGCCAGGGGTAACGTTTTGCACAACAATGCGCTTCACCGCTGTCAGATCTTCCACTGTGTTGATGTTGGAGAGACCGAGGTGATCACCCCTGCCGATATTCGTCACCACTGCGACATGACAGAGGTCGAAGCCCAACCCTTCTCGTAGCAGGCCGCCCCGCGCCGTTTCGAATACGGCCGCGTCGACATCGGGATGAAGAAGAACCTTTTTCGCACTCTTGGGACCGCTGCAATCACCGCTGTCGATGCGCTTCCCTTCAATATAAACTCCGTCGGTACTCGTCATACCGACCCGCAGCCCCTGGTAGTTAAGGATACTGGCGATGAGGCGAACCGTCGTGGTCTTGCCGTTGGTCCCTGTGACGGCAACAACCGGGATGCGTGCGTCATCGCCCGGTTTGAACATATTCGAAATAATCGCTTCCCCCACGTTGCGCCGTTGGCCAAACGAAGGCTGCAAGTGCATGCGAAGACCGGGAGCCGCATTAATCTCGATAATGACGCCATGCCCCTCCAGCGGATTCGACACGCTATCGCAGACAACGTCAACCCCGCATACGTCGAGACCGATGACTTGCGCAGCCGTTTCAATACGAGCAGCAAGCTGGGGATGGACATCATCGGTAACATCGATCGCCGTCCCACCGGTTGAAAGGTTGGCATTATTACGGAGGGGAACGCGCACTCCGTTCGCCGGAATGGAGTCTGCCGTTAATCCCTGGTCCGCCAGATGAGAAAGGGCAACTTCGTCGAACTGAACTTTTGTCAGTGTGTTCGCGTGTCCCTCACCTCGTCTGGGGTCGCGATTGAGCTGCTCCACTAATTCACTGATACTGTGCACGCCATCGCCGATCACCTGGGGTGGATCGCGCCGTGCAGCGGCAACCAACTTATTGCCGACCACCAGCATCCGGAAATCGCAACCCGGGATATAACGCTCAACCAGCACTTCACCGCTGATCTCCGCTGCCAGCGCATATGCCGCTTCAACTTGCGCCTGCGTGATAAGATTCACGCCCACTCCCCGCCCCTGGTTGCCATCACGTGGCTTGACAACGACCGGGCCCCCTATCTCACACGCAGCCGCCCATGCGTCGGCCGCATCCGCGACCGGTCTGCCTGTTGCCACGGGAATCCCTGCGGCGCTCAACAGTGATCTGGTCAGTTCCTTGTCCTGCGCGATTGATTCTGCAATAGCGCCGGTCAAGCTGGTTTCGGCGGCCTGGATGCGCCGCTGTTTGCTTCCCCAGCCAAATTGAACCATGCTGCCGTCAGTGAGGCGGCGGAAAGGAATACCGCGATCCACGGCGGCATGCACGATCGCGCTGGTACTCGGCCCGAGGCGTATTTCTTCGTTCAGTTCGCGTAATTGTTTCACTGTCCCAGCAAGATCGAAAGGAATACCTGCCGCTGACGCGCGGCAAAGAGCTTGGGAAAGTTCAATGGCAAGGCGGCCTACCGCTTCTTCGCTGTACTCTACAATAACCTGATAGGTGCCGGGTTCCAGCGTCTGGACGGTCTTGCTGAACTCTACCGGGCAGCCTGCTAGTATCTGCAAACCGAGCGTGGTGCGCTCCAAAGCATGCGCCATGGTTATAGGGCCGTACTGACCGGTCGCCTGGAACAGATTAAGATCCGGCAACCACTTGCGCAAACGTTTCGCGAAATCGGGGATTCCGCTGGTGAGGTACTCGGCATCGTCGCATGATACCACCGCTTCTATCGCCGTCTTGTGACTCCACAAATTGGGACCGCGCAATGCGCGGATGCGGGACACTTCCATCAATTGTTCTCCTGTTGTTTCCGGGTCAGCATGTAAGTTCCAATGCCGGATTCTGCTCGCCGGTTTTATCCGTCTCAGCAATTGCACGAGCATCTGCTCTGGCGTGATAAAAATCTTTGATTCCCTGACGTATGAGAGCAGGCGCAATGCCAAACGCCCAGGCGGCAGCCACCCCCGCAAGTATGTTTTCCACTTCTGTACGTGCGTCTACGTCGTTGCCAAATGCAATTTCCGCCAGCGCGGCGACCGGTGTCTCGTTCGAACCATTGGCAAGGAGAATTTCATTGTCCCGAACGATTACCGCTCGTGTTCCCCGGACGGAACCAAGACCGTTGGTGCCGTGCTCACGGTGCGCGCTGATTACAGGACTCTCAGGGTCCGCACTGAAATAAATGACTTCACCGTTGCACAACCCGGCCATCTCGACCAGTAACAATTCTCTGGCGTTAAGTACCGCTGCGCCGGTCGGCAGCACGACATCAACCTGAGTGCGCAGCACATCAAACACCTGCCTGGGCGTTTGGATATCGTGCCTTCCATAGTGCCGCTCCAGTTCCACATTGGTTACGACGCCAATTTGGCAACCATCATAGGCCAGCCCTTCGCACAGGATGCTATCGCCTCCGTTTTCCAGAACAGCGGCTTCAACCGAACGATTCGTCAGCATGTTGTTGGCCGCTTTCCGTTTGGCATGGTCGCCACTGAAGACTTGCCGACGGTCCAGGTAAAATCCGTCACTACAAGCGAGTCCCGTATGCCTCCCGGAAAGTGCGAGCAGGTGCGCGATAATGTGCGCTACGGTAGTTTTGCCGTGACTGCCGGTAATTCCAACCACTGGAATGCGGCCATCCTCATGGTTCGGGAAGAGATGGTCGACGATTGCCTCGCCCACTGGCCGAGGTGCGCCGACAGCAGGTTTGATGTGCATCAGCAAGCTGGGGCCGGCATTAACCTCCACGATAGCGCCACCCTGTTCAGCAAGGGGGCGTGAAATATCCCGTGCTACGAGATCAATCCCGGCAATATCGAGTCCTATCACCCGGGCTGCAAGGGAGACCGCAGCAGCAGTGCTCGGATGTACTTCGTCAGTAACGTCGAAAGCGTGGTTGCCGTTACGTTGAATCAAAACCTCCAGACCGGCTGGCGGTATCGAATCAACGGTGAAGCCCTGCCGCGCGATTTCCATTCTTGTCACGCCGTCGATGCTGATGAGGTTAAGCGGGTGATCTTCCGTCGACCCGCGCCGCGGGTCGGAATTGATCTGGTTGCGAATCAGCTCGCGGAAAGTGGCCTTCCCATCCCCCGTAACCGATACGGAGTCGCCCCTGTTTGCGGCCACCAGGCGCCCGCCGACGACCAGCAGACGGTGCTCGGTGCCAGGAACGTATCGTTCCACCAGCACACCCGTCCCCTCTTTCAGCGCCACATGATAGGCAGACTCAACCTCTTCGCGCTTGCTTAACTCGATGAAAACACCACGACCATGGTTGCCATCGCACGGCTTGATGACGACGGGAAGACCAATGTCTTGCGCGGCTTCCCAGGCATCTTCCGCGCTGTTAGCAACGCGGCCCTCGGGAACTGGAACTCCGCAAGACCTGAGCAGTTCCTTGGTCAAGTCCTTGTCGCGGGATATGGTCTCTGCAATTGCGGCCGTCCGGTCTGTTTCGGCAGTCCAGATACGCTGACTGCGCACGCCATAGCCGAGTTGCACAAGGTTGCCTTTGGCCAGCAGGCGGATGGAGGGAATACCACGGCTTAAGGCAGCCTCGACGATACAAGCCGTAGACGGACCCAGCCACAACGAGTCCACCATATCGCGCAGGTGCTCAACGGCATTCCTCACGTCAAAAGGATGATCGCCTTGCCGATACCCCATCGCCGACAGCACCAATTCACGCGCCGCAAACAGGGCACTGCGGGCGATATCCTCATGCCACGCGCTCACGGTCACCTTGTAGACGCCGCGCTGCGAGGTCTCGCGAGCCCTGCCGAAACCGCCTGGCATTCCGGCGAGATTCTGCAGTTCAAGCGTGACATGTTCAAGTATATGGCCCGGCCATGTCCCTTCCTCCAGTCGCCGGAGAAAGCCGCCCCGCTCACCGTAGCTGCAACGGTGCTCGATAAGGGAAGGGAGCCACGAAGAAAGCCGGTCGTAAAACCCGGGAATGGTATTGGAGGGGAAATCCTCCAGGTCTCCTATATCAACCACTGCCTCCAGCACTGGCCGAAGTGTCCAGATGTTGGGACCGTTCAGGTGGCGGACTTCGAGAAACTTGATATCTTTATTATCGACATGCTCGGTATTCGTATTCGCACTGGCCAGCATAGAGTTTTACACGGAGTGAATCAACGTTAAACTAACGCGGTGCGCTGGAAACGGTTTACAGCTGTGCACGTTTAATTTTTTAAGGGAAATAGTTCCGCAGCACGGAGTCAGCATAACGGCGAAGAATTAAGCATTTCCCGTGCCATATTTAATATTCCTGTAAAACCAATCGCTTGTTCCATTGGTTCAACAGAACCCGCGTTGGAACATGTCGCTGTTTCTGGACAAAGGTTTGTGAAATTGATGTGAACCCATTGAAGCATAATGAATATTTCTGTCTCCTCGCAACGACAGCGGTTTGCAGGGATTTCGTTCGTCGAGCACTGGTTTGGTTAATACGCAGGCATGGTAACGGGCAAAGGCAGCGCCTGAGCCGGCAAAGGTTTATCCCCTTCTTCTTGTCCAACAGCTGATCCGGCTTTCCGGCGGGTTTATAGAAAACGGTCCAGAATCTTGCGGCTGTGAGAATCTAGGGCGAAACGGTCGCGGATCAGGAACTGAACCCCGTGGCTGTCGGCAATTAGTAGAGACGGCGGGGCCAGGCGGCGGATATCTTCTTCACCTTTAAGGATGAAGGACGTATTGCCCCGATCCGTTTCCACGCTCCATGCGCTGGGAGTGGCGAAACCCGAGACGTCGCGAATGCGCCGGATTTCGGGAATGAATTCGCGGGCGGCCAGTTCCGCTTCCACAATTTCACGTAACGCCTCGGGTAAATCGCTCAGCTGTTCGATCCAGGCCAGTTCCTGGCCATGCTGATCGATGAGGGCGATGGCTCTGTCCGGCGCAGTGATTGGAAATGCGCGTATCGGGACGACCCCTTCCCGAGCGGCGCCATTTGCCTCCGTGAGCACCAGTCGTCCGAAAAGGTTACGGCTCAATTGGTAAGATGCGTTGTCACTCATTGGCGGCTGTCCTGTGCTTGGGATCCATGCTGGGCCCACGCAAATTATCCTCGGTGTCGATGTTGCGTGCCTGCGCCTGATAAAGACGGTAATAGTGCCCTTCCCGTTCCATTAGCGTATCGTGATTGCCGATCTCCACGACGCTGCCGCGGTCCAACACGACCAGCCGATGCGCATGCTGCAGCGTGGAAAGACGATGGGCGATAGCGATTGTCGTACGGCCGCGTACCAGGTTTTCCAGCGCCTTCTGAATTTCCTTCTCAGTGGTCGTATCAACCGATGACGTGGCTTCGTCGAGAATCAGGATGGGGGGGTCGATCAGCAGGGCACGGGCAATGGAGATCCGCTGCCGCTCACCTCCCGAGAGCGCCTGACCTCGCTCGCCGACCAGGGAGTCGTAGCCGTGGGGCAGGCGCAGGATGAACTCATGGGCATGAGCAGCGCGCGCCGCGGCAACGATCTCCTCGCGGCTCGCGTCTGGTTTACCGTAAGCAATATTTTCCGCGATCGTTCCGAAAAACAGGAAAGGCTCCTGAAGCACGAGACCGATATTCTTACGATATTCCGCGACCAGCAGTGCGCGGATGTCTACTCCGTCCAGCAGAATCGCGCCTTCGGTAACGTCGTAAAAGCGGCAGATCAGATTCACGAGCGTGCTTTTTCCAGAACCGCTATGCCCGACAAGGCCGATCATTTCGCCCGGTTCAACGACCAGGCTGATGTTTCGAATCACGCTGCGGGTGCCGTAGCGAAAACCGACGCCGGATAACTCGATACGGCCGGCGACGGCGGACAGATGCCCGGGATGGGCAGGCTCGGGGACGCTGGAAACGTGATCGAGAATCTCAAAGATGCGTTTGGTGCCCGCCGCCGCTTTCTGCGTAAACGAGACAATGCGGCTCATTGAATCCAGCCGCAGATAGAAACGGCTGATATAGGTAAGAAAGGCGGTAAGTACTCCCACCGTGATTTCATCTTTCGAAACCAACCAGATACCAAATATCCATACCACCAGCAACCCGATCTCGGTAAGCAACGTAACCGTGGGCGTAAATAATGACCAGACCTTGTTGACCCGGTCGTTGACTTCCAGATTGCGGTCGTTAGCCGCACGGAAACGCGCTGCCTCGCGCTTCTCCTGCGCAAATGCCTTGACAACGCGTACGCCGGGAATGGTATCGGCCAGCACGCTGGTGACTTCGGCCCAGACCCGGTCAACTTTCTCAAACCCCGTGCGCAATCGGTCGCGGACCATATGAATTAACCAAGCAATGATCGGCAGCGGGGCCAACGTGACCAGCGCAAGCATCGGGTTGATCGACACCAGAATAATCACCGTCATGCCGATCATTAGAACGTCAGTGGCGAAATCAAGCAGGTGAAGCGACAGGAAAACATTGAGACGGTCGGTTTCCGACCCGATACGCGCCATCAGGTCACCGGTGCGTTTTCCACCGAAATATGCGTGCGAGAGTTTGAGGAGATGTTCATAGGTGGCACTACGAAGGTCGGCCCCGATACGTTCCGAGATCCGTGCCAGCATATAAGTCCGGGCCCAGCCGAGCACCCACGCCAGCACTGCGGCGCCAAGCAGCCCGGTAAGGTAAAATGTCACCAGATTTACGTCGATCGGCTTGCCGTTCTGATAGGGAATCAGTACGTTATCCATCAGCGGCATCGTCATGTAGGGCGGCACCAGCGCAGCCGCCGTACTGCCAAGCGTCAGCATAAAACCCGCGAGCAGTTGCCATCTATAAGGTTTCGCGAAACGCCACAAACGGAACAGCGTCCACGTGGAAGGTGGGATGACGCTTTGACCGCGGCAGGTGGCGCATTCCTCTTGACCCGGCGGCAACGGCGTGTCAAGCACCGCGCGGCAACGGGGACACACGGCCTCAGCCTCGGCGTCCGCGTGGGGAAGTTCGCCGGTAAGCTGGAAGTTGAGTTGCTGGGCAAAATGTTCAACAAGACGCCGCGCTGCACTATCTCGTCCCAGTGTGTAGCGCCAGCGCGTAAGCAGCGATTCCTCATCAATAAGCTCAAGCCTGCCCACCCCCGAATGATCGTGGCGCCCCAGCCTCAGTCCTCGCCGGTACGGCCAGTCCTGCCAGTTGGCATCACTTCCGGTTTTGGCTAATAATCGTTTATTGGTAACTATTACCAGCCCGGATGAGAAATCTAACTGTGCATCAAGATCGGTTTCCAGCCAGGCCAGCACCTTCTCTTCCGGGGACAGTCGGGGCTCAACCTGCGCCGCCCACGCCACTGGCAAAACCGAGAAGGAAATGTTGGGGGGGGCGCCCGCCGGCAGAGAAGGATTGAGTTTGGTCATCTTTTGCGCGTAGAGCGAATCAGGGCTGGCGCGATTGGAAATGGCGCGAACGTCGGCCAGACATTCTCACCTCATCGGCGGTGTTATGTTACCTTGCACTCACCTGGCGGTCGTAGTGACTGATGCTGCCGCGCACCCAGCACTGCGCCTGCGGTTACTGCTCCCAATCCTGCCAATGTGGTCATGGACAATGCCTCGCCTAGAAGAGGCACGGCGGCAAGGGCAGAGAGAACCGGCACAAAGGCCATCAGCAAGGCGACTGTCTGGGTTCCCAGACAGCGCACCGCGAAGGTATAGAGCAGCATGGCGACAAACACGACCAGCACACCCTGGTGTAACGCTTGAGTGGCTATTTCGCTGACCGGCGCCTGATCGATGTTGCTGGGCAGGAACAACCACCACAGCGGCAGGTAAAGCAAGGCGCTACCCAGGGTGGTTGACACCGTTGCGGCAAGGGGCGTCACCGCATAACGGCCAAGCAACAGCGTAAATACCGCCCACAATGATGAGCCACAGAGAAAAAGCAGATCGCCCAAAATCAGCGTGCTGGTGAGTTGCGGACCGCGTGAAAACGAATCGGCAGTAGTCAGCATGATACCCGCGAGGACGATAACCAGCGCGACGGCGCGACGCGGCATCGGTTTTTCGCCTAACCACAGCCAGGCAATTATCGCCGTCAGAAAAGGCAATGCGCCGGGCAGCAGCACAGAAGCGTGCGCCGCGGGACCCATGCGGAAAGCGGCATATACGACGCTCGCATAGCCAATGCCCCCATACAACGAAAACAGCGCAATCACCCGGAGGGGTGGCAGCCTGACATACGGCAGACAAAGGGCGGCAATCAGCGCACCCGCGCCAAAACGAAGGGACACGATATCCCAACTGGTGAGTGCCCCCGTGCCACCATGACGGGAAACAAGAATAAAACCCGTCCAGATGCATATGGTAAGGAAAACAGCAACCCAGCCGCTACGGGAATTTATCGGTGCACTTATAATGCGGAGGAACCCGTGGACAGGTTCATTTTGGAGTGGGGGACATATTTGGAAACTTCTACCCGGAGCCGATTCATGGTTTTGCCTTATCTCGCGCTTTCCTAATTTTTTCCAGAGCGGTCCGGATGACATGGCGCGGAGCGCCTATATTCATGCGCATAAAACCGGTGCCCGTATCGCCAAACAGTGTGCCGGGGCTCATGCCCACGCCAGCTTCCTGTACGAAGAAGCGCCGGAGCTGTGCATCATCCATACCCAGGTCGACTTTTAGCGCACGGCAATCCAGCCACAGCAGATAGGTACCCTCGGGTTCGAGAAGCCGGATTTCCGGCACGTCCGCCGCGAGATATCCGGCAACAAAATCACGCGTTTCCCGAAGATAAACCACTAGCGCATCCAACCACGCGCCACCGTCCAGGTAAGCTGCCTCGAAAGCGGCGATGCTGAAGGGATTGGATGCGCTGATGTGCATCATATCGAGTACCCGAGCGAGCGCTATCCGGGAGTCCGCATCAGGCACGATGAGCGCAGAAAGATTCAGACCGGGAATATTGAACGTCTTACTGGGGGCAACAGCTGTGACGATCCGGGCCGAACCTTCTGACAGAGCCGCAAGCATGTGATGCCTGTTGCCGGGATAAACCAGATCCGCGTGAATGTCATCCGAAAAAATGACAAGATCGTGTTTCTCTGCAATTCGCAGGATGTGTTGCAGTTCCGGCTTGCTCCATACCCTGCCGACGGGGTTATGCGGAGAACATAGCAATAACAGGCGGGCCGTCGCCGCACGTTGCTCCAGTTGATCGAAATCGACCTCATAACGGCTGTCTCCGAGACGCAACGGGCTATGTGCAAGTTGTCTGCCGGTACTCGTGACGGCCGAGAAAAAGGGAAAATAGACAGGCGGCTGCACGATGACCTGCTCGCCCGGTTCGGCAAATGCCATGACAGAAGCATGCAACGACGGCACGACGCCAGGACACATCATGATCCAGTCGCGGTGCACCTCCCAGCCATGACGGCGCCATAACCACTCTATCAGGGATTGGTACAGGCTATCCGGAAAAAGCGTGTAACCGTAAACAGGATGGGCGGCGCGATGCGAAAGTGCCCGGGTGACGGCAGGAGGTGCCGCGAAATCCATATCGGCTACCCACAGGGGTATGACGTCCTCCCTGCCAAACATTTTCGTACGCCCGTCATACTTCAGACTGGCGGTACCACCGCGATCGATCTCGCTGTCAAAGTCGTAGCCCGAAACAGGGCCTAGGCTCAAGCGATCCGCTCCCAGATCGTCACTTCGGAGAGTGTATGCTGAAATTTGCGCCGAGTTTCGCGGATCACAAATGGCACCTCCTGCGGCGCTTGAATGAGTCTGAAATTGGCGCCGAGCATTTCTTTCAACCCGTCGAGGGTACCGAAGCTTTCGCCATCCCGCTTGAAGCCGCCAATCCATGCTTCCCGCTTGGTATGTTCCTCCAGCCAGGTATAGGGCGAAGCAATCATTAACAGACCCCCAGGATTGAGACGCATGTGTATATTCCTCAGGAGCTTGGCCGGGTCATAAAGGCGATCAATCAGATTCGCAGCAAGGATGAGGTCGTATCCGCTAAACAGGGGCTTGAGATTACAGGCGTCGCCTTGGTAAAACGCCACCTTATGCTTCACGTCACCCAGCCCAAGCCCCGCAAGCGTCCGCTCCCGGTAAAAAACAAGATCGCCCTCAACCGCGAGGGTATAGCGCAGCGCACCCTGCTGAGCAAGCTGGACACCCTGTCCGATGAAACGTGCGGAGAAATCTATCCCTGTAACATCGTCAAAATGACGGGCCAATTCAAAAGTCGCACGTCCCGACGCGCAGCCGAGATCGAGCGCCCTGTACGCTGGTTTATCTTTGATGGCGGCAATAGCGAGTTCCGCCAGCGCCTTCGGGAAGTTCGGGACGCCAAAGTAACTGTCGCCATAATGGAATTCGGCGTATTCAGACAAAAGCTTGTCGGTTTCGTAGTGAGATCCCTGCTGCACAGCTGGCGCCTCCGCAATCACGTAACGAAATCCCGCGTGCTGAAAAAAATGTCGACGGAATGCATAGCGGGCGCTGTTCAGGGATTCATTGCCACATGACATCCACGAACCGCCTTTGATCATATTATGTCGGCCATCGAAGGTTGGCGTCGTGAAATCGTCATAATGGGGATGAATATCGAAACCTTCAAAGGGATAGATCGGGGTCTCCGTCCATTGCCAGACGTTACCGACCACATCGTAGAACTCTCCATGGGCAAATTCGTTCACGGGGCAACTGGAGGCCCAGTGGTCAAGATGGATGTTGGCGCGAGCGGGCTCCGTATGCGGGACCTCCGACAACCCAGCCATATCATATAGCCGGTACCATTCATCTTCCGTCGGCAATCTGTAGGTTTGGCCGCTGGTTGCCGCTTTCCAGTTGCAGAAGGCTTTGGCTTCGTGGTAATTCACTTCCACCGGCCAATCCCAGGGCATGGGTATTTCCATGGTCATCAAGCGCAGATTCCAGCCCGAGCCGTGCCTGATCCAGAAGGTGGGATGTTCTGCGCGAGTATGACATCGCCACGCGTGGCCCTCCTCTTCCCAGAAATTTTCATCGCTGTAACCGCCTGCCTGAACAAAAGCAAGAAATTCCCCGTTACTCACGAGGTACTTGCCCGCCTGGAAGGCAGCAACTTCCGCTATATGTTTGCCATACTCATTGTCCCATCCGTACGCCGGATCGGTCTTCATTTTACCCAGCCGCACAATACCTTCCGGGATATCGATCAATTGATTTTCGGGCGCCTGTCCGGATTTTTTATACGGTTCCCATGCGGAATGGCGTCGCACGTACTCAAGCGCATGCTGCCGGATCAGGACGGATGACGTCTCCAGATGGATCCGCTCATGTTCGATACCCATCAGGATCGTCCACCACGGACTATCCCAGCCGATGGGTAGGGTAAGTGGTGTATCCGTAATCAGTTTGTCGACGATGCGACGCACCGTACCCCGGTAAGCGCGTACCTCGTCAACGGACGGCCAATCGTAGTGAGTGGTATTCAGATCATCCCAGCTCATTTCATCGACGCCCACCGCAAACATTGATTCCATCCTGGGATTGATACGCTCCGTCATTAGCCCCGCAAGCACCAGTTTGTTGGTGAAAAAAGTCGAGGTGTGACCCAGGTAGAAGATCAACGGATGGCGCAACGAAATCGGTTTTTTGAAATAGGCCTCATCGCCCTGTAATGTTTCGAAGAGTTGCTCGTAGCGATCGAGCGTGGCATGGAAATAATGCCGTATCTCCTCCCGCTTCGCGGCGACATCGCCGCTGGTGAGGATGGGGGTTCTCGGGAAAAGCTGTTCCGGCAGCACCCTCAACGTCGGGTTTGCCGAGTTTGCCGAAGAGGCTGACTCAGGCCGCAGCATAACTTTTCGTGCATCATTCAAATTCATGTTCAACCTCGATGCGAGTTATCTAATAAAGATTAAACGAGAAGTTTAACACCTGAAACGCCACCTCAACATAGTCGAGGTGTACTGCGTTTATTGGACGTGTACTGCGGAATTGACGCGTATGGAACAATGGCTTGGCCATGCCGATTCGAAGAGCTGGCATAGAGCGAACGAATAGAAGTTTGTTAAAGGTGTAAGGATCTACTCAAGCGTTTCAGGACGAGCTGTCTGTCAAAACGCGAACTAGTAAACTAGAAGGTCGTTGGACGAGCATCAAGGGGGAAGCGACTTATCCTGGAATTTGATTGCAATGAGGGAAGTGAGTTCCGCAATTCCGTCCACGCCTTTAGTTCTTATCATTATAACCGGCCCCTCGGCATGCCGGTATGTGGCCTGCGAAATGAACGGTGGGCCGTGCAGCGCCAGATCTTCGACCCAAGTGAACTGCGTTTCATGACTCCTTCGACGCCGTAGAGAGGTTGTTAACGGCTGGGGGATGATATTCTCTGCTGTCATGCAGAATAATTTCGATGTGGACCGCAGCAAAAATGGCATTGGATCGGCCGTAGTCGCCGGATAGGTGCCTCAGTCTAACGATAGACCAGCTGAACGTCAACCTCACCCACTGTTGCAAGCCCGGCAGTGGAGCCACCGGATCACAGTACCCTCCGAGATCTTGTTTGCCGCCCAATGTCATGGTGCCCTTCAGTACATGGGTGTGCGCGCCATGGTGGGAGGCTTTCGCACAGTGGCACGCTCACTGATATTCGTGGGGGGAGGGGATGATGTGCCCTACCTGGAGCCGCATCGTCAATGTGGAAAAACTCCTCTTCATAAGTTGGGGACCGCACATATCTTGCCCGTACTGAGATTATATATTGCGGTCGTGGTACTCATTCAGACGCCAACATTACGTCTTGATCCGGGCTGGCACCCCTCTGCATTCCCTTTAATAATGCAGTCCGTATTTTTGACAACTCTTTCTCAATAGGAACGTTCGATGAAGAAACTCAGAAATATTGATGTATTAGGGTATGAGGCAGAAGAATTTGACAGGTGGCTGGAGGAAAGCACCAACAAGAAACGAGCTCCTAAGGTCCGACGCACCTGGGAAGCGGATGCTCCACCTTCGCTGAAGGCCTCCAGGCATAGCTCAAGCAGATCCAGCTATTCTCGGCAGCGTAGCATGTGATGGCGTGGCGTTGGGGCAGTTCATCGCCTCCCGTTTCAACAAATATTTCTGAAATACTCTACGCAAGGTCGCCGCAGAAATATTTTATGACGTTAGACCTGCTCGCTCAGAAACCCGCTGGAAGCCGGGCTTTTTATTTTTACTTCATTGGGCGCTCGATTGGTAACCGGTGTGGGTCACGCCTGATAGGGCGCCATCCAATGCTGGTCTCGCCTTCTTTGCCGAGAATAGTGAAGAGCGAATCCCGCGACGGAGCCCTTGGCAGCGAAAGGCGGAGCTTGAGAGTAATGCATTGACAGAAGCGTCATTTCATCATGAACACATCCTGGCAGATGGCGTCCAGTTGCATGTCGTGAGGGCTGGAATAGGTCCGCCGGTTATTTTGCTTCACGGCTTTCCTGAAAATTGGCACTCATGGCGACGGCAAATACCGGTCTTGGCGGACGCCGGCTTTTCCGTGCTTGTGCCCGATTTGCGCGGATATAACCTCTCGGGCCGCCCGCAAGATAAAAATGCCTATCGACTGGAACATCTGGTAAGAGACGTGGCCGCCCTGGTGCATGCAACCGGTTATTCAAGGTCGCATATCGTTGGACACGACTGGGGCGGCGTTATCGCGTGGATGTTCGCGGGTCAATATCCGCAACTGGTGGACAAACTCATCATACTCAACGCTCCCCATTTGAAAATTTACTTTCAAAAGGTGCGATACCCCCGACAAATGCTCAGAAGTTGGTATGTCCTGTTCTTTTTATTGCAGCGCTTACCCGAGTTTGTTCTGTCGTCGCGAAACTATCGGGTACTGAGGAAGATGTTCGAGCGGGGCCCAGCGCGGAAACTGGCTTTCAACACGGAAGATATCGAACAATACATCGAGGCTCTCGCCTCGCCGGGCGCCCTCACCGCGGCGCTGAATTACTATCGGGCGAATGTAACCATGGCGACAATGGGTAAGTCTGCAATCCTCATGCCCATCCAGGCTGAAACTCTGGTGATCTGGGGAGAGCTTGATCCCGCGCTCGGAATTGAACTCCTCGATGGGCTCGATGAGGTAGCGCCTCGCGTTTGTATACATCGAATACCGGATTCGAGCCATTGGGTACAAAATGAAGCGCCTGCTGAAGTTAACCGCATGCTTGTCAATTTTCTCCGGGGCCGGAAAGATACCTGAAATCAGCCTCTACATTAAGCTCGTACTGGAATCATCACTCGTGATAACTGTCTAATGTTTCGTACTACGCCTGCGATGGCTGATGCGCGTCGGCGGGCATGCACTTTTGAAATCAAAGGGGACCAAACATGAGACTCTATGTATTGCCACTATGCGCATTTTTGAGCGCCTGTGCCGGACTTCCCGCGGCGGTGAAAAATGTGCCTGTATCGAAACTCTCCTATACGCAGGCCAGTACGGACCCGAACAGTTATAAAGGTACTCTTGTGCGATGGGGTGGAGTAATAATCGATGTTGAGAATGAAGAAAACGAAACTCTGGTACAGGTATTGTCCTATCCGCTGGACTATACCGGCCGCCCTCAATCGACAAAACAAAGCGAGGGGCGTTTTGTTGTAAAAAGCGCCGAATTTCTTGATCCCGCAGTGTATAAAAAGGACCGGGAAATTACCGTTGCCGGAGAATTGGAAGGCGATATTGAACGCCAAATAGGCAAAAAGACAGTCCGGCTGCCGCTGCTGTCCTCCACGGGCATATATATGTGGCCGATTTATCAAGCCAATCCATACGGCTATGGTTACGGAGGCTATGGTGGCTGGGGCCCCTGGGGTATGAGTCCATATTACGGATACGGCTATTACGGTCCATACTGGGGGGGATACGGCCGGCCGTACTGGTAAACAATAACTCAGCCATTAGTTATTTCCAAGGAGCCTCCTGCAAGTCTCACGAGCGCAACGTTAGGTTTTGCGGAGGGCCGAAAGGCAACGACGTGAACGGATGATCCAATGGCCGGCGCCTGTCCAGGAAGTGTTCTAGGAAGCGTGACAAAGCAGACCATCCGCGAAGGCATATCCGTTAGGGTTGCGGCCAAATCGAGCGGCTCACCGCGTCGACTCCTTGCGGTCGTGTCGTAGACCCAGCCTACGACCTCCGTAAGGATGGTGGATGCCTTGTGATCGTCCCAATTTCCCAGCAATGCGCTACGTGAAGGAGTTGTTCAAGGGTTGCTCCCGTACGCCCAGATTCGGACGCAGGCACCGGGCTACGGTCGCAAGCACCGGGCTACGGTCGCAAGCACGCGACAGCGCCACCCCAAACGCGCCCCGAGGCGCACCGTAGACTGCCTCGACCGCTCCTTCACGAGGAGTCCGAGAAGGCAGACCCAGAACGTTAGTCCGAGCTTCAATAACCACGGCTAAGGTGGCTCCTGTGCTGTACGCCTTTTTCCCCATTGGTGTCGCCCGCCAAGAGCATTCGATGCTTCTCAGAATCAGAAGCTCAACCGAAGGCCTTGCTCCCGCTCCTGCGCTGTGTTAATTGTCATTGTTTGCCGGCGAGCGTCTGATTTCTATCGCTGCATTGTGGTCCGAACAGTTGGCTTAAGAGTTTGGTTTTTCCAAATCAGGTATCGGGCGAAAACAAACGAGATTGCATGCGAAAATATGCCCTTCCTGTCGTTGGCGTGCTGGTTGCTGTACCTCTGGCGCTGCTGACTATCCTTTGGTTAGCCATCGAAGATCGACCTCGTACCGACCGTAAGGTGATTCTCACGCCTGAACATGTGGGTCGTGCCAAAGCGATCATCGATACACATCGCCATCGGGCGAGCCCCGGAATGCTTGCGGTAGCTAGAGTCAGACCGGCGGACGCCGATTTAGCGGCGAATTACCTGGCAAGCCGTCTAGGGAATGGCAGTGCCCAAGTAGCTGTTGCAGACCGCAGTGCCATCATCCGCCTCAGCCTGCCGATGACTTCAACAGCCCTGCCTGCCATTAACGGCTATTTGAACCTTGAGGGCACCCTCCTTCAGACAGATGGGCTTCCGGCGCTTCGGTCCGTACGTATCGGGAAACTACCACTTCCCGATGCATTTACTGAATTAATCGCTCTTCGGGTCGAAGATTGGCTACGCCGCGACTCCGAATATTGGGCCGGGTTCGACGCGCTGCGACAAATCAGAATATCGAGGGACGAACTGGTCGTTGTTTACCGTTGGATCGATGCTTTCCCACATGACATGAAAGCGTCGATGGTTGACGAGCATGAACGCGGGCGGCTACTTAGCTATCAGTCTCTGCTGGCGGCAAACAGCACCCGAAACGGAGGGGTTGGATCCCTAGCAACCATCCTGTCGCAATTAGCGCGCGGCACGTCCCCCGCTCAATCGGCGGGAGATGCGATGGCGGATAATCGCGCGATGATTTTAGTCGCGACTTTCCACGTGCTGGGGATTTCCCTCGAAAAACTGCTACCGGAGGCAGCAAGGTGGCCTCATCCCCCGCCTCAAAAGATCACGCTTGACGGACGTGATGATTTTGCAAAGCACTTCATGGTGTCCGCTGCTATCGCCGCCTATGCGGACACGGCGCTTGCAGACGCAATCGGCTTGTATAAGGAAATCGATGACTCGCGTTATGGTAGCGGATTCTCATTCAATGACATTGCCGCTGACCGAGCGGGTACGAAATTCGGTGAAAAGGCGGTGGCTAGCGAAGACTCCGCACGGGACCTGCGAGGCCAGATGGCATCGGAAATTGAAGATAGGGATCTGATGCCGGAGTGGAAGGATCTTCCCGAATACTTGTCAGAGGCGGAATTCAAACGCCGCTTTACCGAAATTGATTCGCCAGCCTACCGTGCAGTGATGCAGAAGATCGAGCACCGAGTCGCAGATTTACGAATATTGCGTTAGGGTTGCTGCCTGGCAATCTTCGGCACGGGTAAAGAGTGTCTTGAAGCGCCCCGTATTTATGCGTGGCGATAACGCGCATGGACTGGAAAGAAGCTAATGAACGCAGCCACACCTCGGCAGGAAAACGAGACCTGCCGAGAGCATGCATCAAGTAAATACTTTCCCATATTGGTCATTTCTTTTTGCTGGTGGTCAATATTGCCTCACAACCTTTTTAGGAATGCTGAAATAGTGGATGAAGTCCACGCATCAATTTCGCGATCATTCACAGGGTCAGGAAGTTTGGAGGGTAGTTTTTCATTATCCCCGTGAATGAGCAGGACCGGCATCTTGCCTTCATAAGCGCAGCGTAGTTCCCATAGCTGACCATCTGCCCGGACAATATTTTTTGTTACCAGGCCAATCACTCCATCACAGTCGGTAACTTTTTCCCGGCACTCCTCCTTCCACGCCGGTTCCCATGACTGCTTGACCGGCATGTCCACGAAGGTTAATCCTGTCTGCTCCTTATTCAATTGCTCAAGAAGTTGGTCGCGCAGCTTTATATCCCTCAGGGCAAAGCTAATAAAGACTTTGTTTGTTGAAGCCATTAAGTTCGTTCCTCCTTGCGTTTTGTATGTTTCGAGCCCCTAAACCGGTACTCAACCTACCTTTCTGATTCCACTAAACAACTGGCCACGGCCTGGATGGACCAGTTCAGGCGCTGAGCTTACGATGAGCCGTAACCTGGATTTCGATACGCATGCGTGGATCGGAAAGACCAGCCGAGATCATCATTGCTGCAGGCCTGGTTTCCCCCAGATATTTACGTAAAATCGGCCAGCACTTAGGAAAATCCTCGGCGACCGGTAAGACGTAGATCACCCGAACAACATCGCGTAAAGTTGCCCCCGCTTCATTTAGGGCAGCCTCGATATTCTTGAAGCATTGCTCCGCCTGCTCCAACAGGTCTTCGGATATCGTCATTCTGCTATAGTCAAATCCGGTCGTGCCGGATACGAAAATCCAATCGCCCTCGACAACGGCCCTTGAATACCCGATCTCATGCTCGAAAGTAGAGCCTGAACTAATCAGCTGACGTGACATATAAACGTCCTGTTTTCGCACGTAAAAAATTCGATCACTACGCTCGAGCCCCGCATCTGCCTAGACAGAACGACCATCGATATAGATGTGTTACGACCACGACGCGCTCACTCCCCGTCATCAATGCCTGCATCAATGTGAAAAACACTGATTCTTGTCGGGTACTGCCGTGCAGGCGTATCGCAGCTCCTGGACACCTCCCGCACGGTTGAATACGTACTCTGCTCTCAGGGCTTTGAATTGTGCATCAGTAAAAGAAATGGAGTCGGGGACGTAGCGGGCTTCGTTCCAAAACCTGACCCGGCAGAAGTCAGGCTGTGACCGGCATAATTTACTGAGTGCAGCGCCATAAACTGCTTTGTCGGCGTCTCGGCTGACGTCAATCAGGACCATATGAATATAATTACCCGAATTTCCCAGCTGAACCGATCGGATGAGGCGCCAGCCATCACCTTGGGGTAGCGGTTGTTGTTGTTGTTGCTGCTGTTGCTGTTGCTGTTGTTGCTGTTGTTGTTGCTGTTGTTGCTGTCGTTGCTGTGGTTGCGATGAAGCGGGAGCTGACCATGGGAGGACGAATGCAAAGGCAAGGCTGATAATACTTTTGTTCACGAATACTCCTTGGCGGAATCTTTTCCGCCCGTCGAAACCAGAATGTCACACAGCATTGATACGTCATTGGAGATAAAAGCGAGCGTGGGCAAAGCCTTAATAGAATAGCCCACAGCAAGACACGGAAGTTCTACGGGGCTGTATCGAAACGCGCAAACTCCCCTCTATCCATACTAAATGTTCTGCTGCCTGTCCCGCCCGGGGCGCGCATGCTATCTCAACGCGATGGAAAACACAACACAGCAGAACCACCCGAAAAATAGGGTTTATTTTATCAACAATAAAACCGGTCAACAAGGAAATCCCATGACGCGTGAGGGATGACTGGCCGCTTGTTATCAGGAGGAGGGTCGCAAACGATATGACATCTTGCGCTCAGCCGAGGTGGGTTATCGCATGCATTTCCTTCGCTTTTATTTATATGACAAACGGCATATACGCAGCGGGCGTCGTGAGGAATGACCTGACGCGTCCGTCTTATGTCGAACCATCCGTCGGCTTTCCTTACATCTCGGGCAATGAAACCTTTTTTACTTTTGAAAATCCTCATATTAAAAGGCGGCACGGATTTTGCTTTTACCTTCTTATAAGGTTATACAACATATATTCAATCGCCGACGCCAAGCAAAAGCAGGCAGTTTTCCTTTCAAAAGCGAAGCACATATGGGTTTGCCCTTCTCTCTCTCTGCCGAACAGGTAGAACGATACGGCAGAATCATCCGCGAATGGATGGCAGTCCGGCGGCATTACGATCTTTTCCTATGGCTACAGGGAGAAATACAGCACTATCTGCCACATGAAATCATGCTCGCGGCATGGGGTGATTTTCATTCGAACCTTATCCGTCATGATATCGTCTCTGCCTTGATAGGCGTGAGGACACAACATTCGGATGTATCCAGTCTGTCCCCGTTGCTTCAGGGACTCTTCAACCGCTGGATCGAGTTGGGTAGAAGACCGTATGAGCTAAGCGTCGGCGAAACCGGCTTTCTACTTGAAGATCGGGCCCTTCAATGTCCCCTCGGAGTGGCATCGCAAGGCATGCAATCCATATTGATCCATGGCATTAGCGATAAACGCGGACAGCACGATTGTCTTTACATAATTTTCGGCTCAGGGAAAAAATTCGCCACTTCCTCATTTAGCGCCTTCAATATTCTCCTTCCGTTTCTCGATAGCGCATTGGGCAAAATAGATCCGCTACCCTTGCACGCCCAGCTCGGCCAATCGTTTTCGAGCCCCGGGAATAACCAGCTGACCCGCCGCGAAACCGAAATAATTAATTGGATCAAGGAGGGCAAGACCACTTCCGAAATAGCCGCTATCCTGGGAATCAGTACATTTACTGTAACAGACCATCTTCGTAGCATCTTCAAAAAATTGGCCTCTTATACTCCCCTCTCGGGAGATGTCAGACACTAAGCAAGCTACTCCCGATAAATAAACACACAACCTGACTGCCGATTAATTCTCCCCTTACCTCAGTATCAGGCAGCAGCGTCACGCAACTTCTGAGCCATGGGCCGGAACTGCAAATGATAGAACATGTTCAGATAACGCACGGTTTCTTCATGTTCGAGGTTACTCACGAATTTCCAGAAACCGTAAATACGCGTTAAAGTCATCATCCGTTCCGCATATAGACGCCACGTGTAGTGCGATTCGACTCGCCTCAGAGCCATAGTGGAGATTTTGTCCCAAAACGCCGGATCAGCTGCTGAACGTTCAAAAAAATCCGCCATTGCGGCAGCGGCCGCCGCGCCATGATTAGGGTCAAAGTGATAACCCGACACGCCGTGCTGGATGATCTCGCGAGGACCACCATAACAAGTGGCGAAAACCGGAAGGCCTGACGCCATTGCCTCGATAATGGTCAGTCCAAATGCCTCAAATCGAGCTGGCTGAACAAAAATTCCGCGCCGGTCTGCAACGCGCCGGTACAATTCGCCCGCAAGATTCTTCTCGAGGCGCGTGCCCAACCAGCGCATACGTCCATCCAGCCCGTATTCGTTCATTATCGAATGCATGTGTTCTATCTCGGCTCGCTCCTCGGCATCCGCGGATAGCGCCGGGTCGATATGACCGCCGATCACGAGTAAATTTGCGGCAGCCGATAACGCCGGGGACTGCCCAAACCAGGCCGCCAATCCCGTCAGGTTTTTGACCGTGTCGAGACGGGCCATTGTAAACATCAAGGGCTTCGAAGGATCCTCAAATTGCCCCCGCCAAGGTACCCCAGGGTCATGCCCATACAGTAGACGCTCAATTTCAGGTAACAGAGTCTTGAGGCGGCGTTCATCGTCCAGATAGGAGAAATACACCTCCGCATCCGCTCCCGGTGAAACAATGTTGAACTTGGGGTCGAAGAGATCGATTCCATTCACGACGCGATATAACCCAGGCATAGTGAAATTACGATAAGTCTCATATTGACCTACCGTGTGCGGAGTGCCAGCAATTTCCTGATAAGTGCTGGTAATAATAAAATCCGCGCTGTTCATCGCGATCAGATCAGCAGTGTACTGGCAATTGAAATGATACTGGGTTTCGTTCTCCTGCCAGTGCAAGGCCGAATGCAAATATTTGCTCTGTTCCAAGGCGTGCGCAATATTGCACTGGGTCACTCCCATCCGCTTGGAAATCAACGAAGCCACGAGGTTTCCGTCCGAATAATTGCCAATCACAAGATCGGGACGCCCGCTTAATTGTGCCAGCGCTTCTCTTTCAACGTCATGGGCAAAATTTTCCAGGTATGGCCATATCTCGAAGCGCGATATCCACTGCCTGATAATTTCGCCGTTGGTTTTGCGAAACGGAACGCGCACAATCCAGGCGTTCTGTGTTCCGTGAATTTTCTCAAGCGGCTGGTTGCACAGCGTGTCGCCTGCATCGGGAATAAGGCGCGTTGCTATCAGGATTTTGGGCCGTACCTCTATGCCCTGCAGTAGCAAACGTTCGCTCATCTCCCGTTCCAGAGCCCTTACCTGATCCAGGATATACACTACCTGGCCGCCAGTATCCGGTAGTCCCAACACATGGTCCTGGCCGAAATAGCCATGGGGGGAAAGGATCAACAATTTTGAGACCATCGGAATACGGGCCAGGAAGTCTTCCAGTATCAACGGAGAGGGCGCCTCGAGGATATCGACCAGAAGGCTCATGGTATCGGTTGCCCGGGCGGCAGTGCCGCCCCAGCCGGGAGCGAAGCCCAATCCACTAAGTGGCTCCGCAATTTGCTGCCACGGCGTCTCGGCAGGGTATTTGCAAAGCAATGCGAGCGCACGACGCAAACCGGTACGCAGCGCCGCAACATCGGGAAAATTACCGCTGAGCATTAGTTGCCGCCCATCCATGCTATGCACTGTCAAAAAATGCAACAGCTTCCCTGTGCCTATTCCGGATTGAGTGAAAAGCGTGCCTGCCAACTGCCTGTTCAGGAAGATCACGCCCTGGCCGATTGATCGCACTTCCGTAAGTCTCGGAAAGCCACGATTGAACGGAGCGAAATCCAGCTCCAACACGGGCTCATGAGCGTTTTCCGGATGCACCAGCAATTCCTTGAAAGCAAGATAGTCGGAAACGCTGACAAGCTCGGGTACAAGCTGTTGCTGGTGAATGCTCATAAAATACCAGCGACCGGCATCTTCTCGTAACGCCATGTAAACCAGTGGCGGCCGACATATCGCTTCTTGCAGGAGCTCTACAATTTCCTCCAACGGGGTCTCAACAAGAGAATGAGGATGATCCGCGCTCAAATCATCGAAAGCCGCGCGCAGATCCGATCGCAGCAACAGTGGTCGTTCCATCTCAAACCATCTCCGCAGGAGAGCGTACAAATCGCTGCGATGGTCTGCCACCCATGTATCAAATTTCTGAATCATTCACAGTCTCCAGTATGGAAATCCCAAATCTGTAATGAGCCATGCCTTCAGCAATGCCATCCGCGTAGCTGGTCTGAGCAAAATAAATCTGCTCATTGCCGCGGAGACTCGCGAGCTCGGGGCTGTGGTTGGAAACCACTACGCCAAGCGTATCCCCTATTAGCATCTCATGGTCATTGCCAGAGTCACCGGCAACAAGAAAGGCTCGCAGGGGCAACCCCCACTTGTAGGCCAGATAACGTATCGCTCGTCCCTTGGAAGCGCGCACCGGCAGAACATCGAGATATGCCGCCCGTGAATAAATCAATTGAGCAGACAGGTTCTGCTCACGCAGAAGGCTCCTGATTTCGGTTATTGGCGGCAGTAGAACCGGGTCAACATTATAGCTGAGCTTGAATTCGCGCTGGTTTTCCGCTGGTTGCAAAGTCAGTCCGGGCACTGCCCGGAGTGCATCCTCGACCGCGCCCCGGCGCCACAGGTGCTTGATAAAATTCTGCCATCCCACATCCGGTCTGAGTTCAGGGCCATAGTTGATCTCGCTGCCCACCGCTGTAATAAATACATCGGGCAGGGGTACGTTCCATTCCTTCAATATTTTCACCGCGCTATTCAAAGTACGGCCAGTCGCCACCCCGAAGCCCAAATTCGGGGGCGTTGCTCGCAAGGTCGAAAGAAAGCGCCGTAAGGCGGCACGATCTCCTAAAAGGGTGTTGTCTATATCACTGATAAGCATCTGTGAGACCAACGGTAGCGGATGGCGTTGCGGTCGCTGGTGGATCGCGATATTGCGGCGGATGCGCTTGCGCTCGTGGTGGAGCAAACGTGACAAAGCGTGCAGATACTTGCGGACGTGCGCATCCCAGGTGTAGTGGTTTTTAACGCCCAAGATACCGTTGCGGGCCCAGCGCTGCCAACGGGATGGCTCGTCCAGTACGTATTCGATCGCAGCCGCGATAGCGCTTATATCGGTGGGGTTGACCAGCAATCCGTTCTTGCAGTGAGCAAGAATATCGCGCGGACCACCGTCTTCGGTAACAACCACCGGCAACCCGCTCGCAGCAGCTTCAATCAAGGTAAGACCAAACGGCTCGGTAAGCGCTGGGTTGACAAACACACCCCGGCGTCGCGCTGCGAGACGATAAAAACCGGGAATGTCAGCGGGCTTGTGCTGCTTGGGCAGGGCCACCTTGCCCCAAAGATCGTAACGATCAATATCAAGCAGGAGATCGGTCATTACTTCAGACTGAGCATCGTCGAGCGCCCTGATATCAGTGCGATTGCCGGCAATAATGGCAAGGTTAGCCTGTTCCCTTAATTTGGACGAATTACCGAAGGCGGCGATTAATGCCCCGAGATTTTTTCGTATTTCCGGCCGGCAGATCGCCAGTATAAGAGGCTGGCGCGGATGCGTCAGGAAACGATCGATGATGGGGGCAACCTCGGGTTCAGGTGGAATCCGGCGGCTGGGGGGAGCGAAACGGGAAATGTCTGTTCCCGGTGGAATGACGATTGCGCGTTCGGGGTGATAATTCGTATACAGGCCGTACTGCTCCGCGCTTTCCTGAGGGGTACTGGTTATTATGAGGCTCGCGTGCTGCAACACGGCTTCTTCAGTGGCGATTCTGCGGCGAAAATTAAATTGACGTTCTAGTGCCTGTGGTTTACGGCCCTGCGCCAGCAGACGTTGATGTTTGCTGCGCCCAAGGGAATGGCCGGTGTGAATCTGCGGGATGCCCAGAAGCTGGGAAAGCTGCATCCCGACATACCCCGCGTCGGCGTAATGGCTATGAATGACATCGGGTAACCGCTTCTGCTCGCGCAGAAAAAGCAAGGCGCGGTCAACAAGCTGGTCGAGGTGGGGCCACATGCTCTCCTTACGCAGATAGCGGCGAGGTCCGCACGGAAGGCGAATAATGCGGGCATGCCTACCTAGCGTCTCTACGGGTCGCGCGTAGTCGGACGACACCGTCGGATCTTCTATCCGCCTGGTCAAGAGATCGACTTTGGTAACCTGGCGTTGACGGGCCAGCGATCGCGCCAATTCCACTACATATAATATCTGGCCCCCGGTATCCGCATCACGCCCCAGCTCCAGGTCGCTCCCCCGGATCAGGCCGTGCAGGCTCAGCATTAAGATATATAATTCGTTCATTTCAGTGAAGACCATTCCTCCGTGAACGGCTTGTAGAAATCGTCGTGATCCGGAATTGCTCCGCGTATCTGGCAAATTGCGCCGGCAAAACGATGCGCTCGCTGCAAGGTTGCGGTAAGGTCCCAGCCGCGTAACTGTCCCAGTATAAAGACGGCGGAAAATGCGTCGCCGGCCCCCACCGTGTCACGGATATTCTCCACTGATTCGGACGCAACCGTTATGGGTTCCGCAGAATCGTCCAGCCACCACGCGCCCGCTGCACCGCATGTGACAAGAACTCCCCTGAGGTGATACTGTCGCACCAGGGTATGTGCCTGCGCTTCAGCAGAAGTCTCCTCCAGGCCAGATAGCTGGGCTATTCGCGCCAGCTCGGCATCATTCGCCTTTACTACGTCCGCGTGCTGCAACGACCAGCGTATGCGATCCGGGCATATCCATGGGTCACGCAGATTAATGTCAAAAAACCGCTGACCTCGGACTGCGCGCAAGGTGTGGCGCAGCGCCCGATGCGAGCTGGCACGCTGGGCCAGCGTCCCGAAATAGATCCATTCGGGGCTCGCAGCAAGCGCGGCAATTCTGGATAATCGCGGATGGATATGGTCATAGGCCTGATCGGGAAGGATATCGAACCGGTGACCAGCGGCGGTAAATTTCACCTCCACCACGCCGGTATGGTACACGGAATCAAGCTGCACCCCATGAGTGGCCAGGCCTGAACCTCTCAAGGTCTGCAACAGTCGCGCACCAGCCGCGTCCTGTCCAACACGTGTAATCAGTACAGGCGTGCAACCGAAAGCATGCAAGTGTCGGGCTACATTCAGCGGTGCGCCGCCCAACACTTCCCTGTCAGGAAACCGGTCTATCAAGATTTCGCCAAACAATAATACAACATGGCGAAGGTCGGGCATTCTTACCTCCTGAAAACCTGCTTTGTAACCCAGGTGGTGACGACGTAATTCCGCACACCATGAAACCGGGCCATTGAGGTGCGAGGCGCCGCTCCTTTCAGAAAGTCCAAACAATAATAGGACAGGAGCTTATTATGGTTTTGTAGGAGCGATTTTTATCGGAATGGCGACAGCAAGTTCCGGTTACGCTTTAAGGATGATACCAGCTAAAAATACTTATCCATATGCCCGGGCTTTCCGCCCCGTCCTGACGAAGCGAGACCGCAATCCGGCATTGTTCGAGTATTCGTACGTCAACATCAATATGTCGAATGACTTCGCGAACGTGCACCACCACAGTTAAGTCCCCACGGTCCTACTGGACAACTTGAAGGCAAGCCATCTTGCGCTTGCGCTGCGGAGGGTATTACCCAAACGCTCCCCTTGGACCGCGACTGCCAGTACGTGGGTCCGAAATGCAGGCCATGTCGAACCGACTCTTATCAAAACTTGTAGCCGCGGTGAAGTGCGACGACACTCGCGGTCAGGTTAAAATACTCCACCCGGTCAAACCCGGCCTGTTGCATTAACTGTTTTAATTCTTCCTGAGAGGGATGCACCCGGATGGATTCGGCCAGATAGCGATAGCTCTCGCTATCCTGGGCGATGAGCTTGCCCATGGCGGGGAGGACATTGAATGAGTAAAGATCGTAGAAACGCTGCAATGGTTTCCATACCTTCGAGAATTCGAGCACGATGAGGCGCCCGCCAGGGCGAAGGACACGCAACATTTCCCCAAGCGCGACGTCCTTGTGAGTCATGTTTCTGAGCCCAAACGCAACGCTTATGCAATCAAAATAGTCGTCGGGGAACGGCAGCTTTTCGGCATCGCATTGTGCGACCGATACAGCCGCGCCTTCGTCCAGCAACCGGTCACGGCCTATCGTAAGCATGGAATTATTTATGTCAGTAAGCCAGACCTCGCCGGAGCCGCCGACCTGCTCCCAAAATAACGTGCTGAGATCCCCGGTACCGCCAGCAATGTCCAGCACCCGCTCACCTTTTTTAACTCCGCTTGCCTCGATCGCGAAGCGCTTCCACAAACGGTGCATGCCGGCAGACATCAGGTCATTCATCAGGTTATAGCGCTCGGCTACTGAATCGAAAACACCGGCCACCCGGCGGGCTTTCTCTGTTTCAGCAACGGTATTAAACCCGAAATGCGTAGTCTTAGTCATGAACGCCCAGTCTTATGTCAAGAAAGAATGCACAAATTATCATATCGATGAAGTTACCACGTGCTTTGTTTCTCGAAGATGGAACGCCGGCAAACGGCGCGCCTACCTGACCGCACCCGCCGCTTCCATCCGCCTCAAATAGTGTTGCCACATCTCGTCTTGGCGTAAACCATAATCGTAAAGTAAATCCCAGGAATACAGTCCGGTATTATGGCCATCGGAAAAATTAAGCTGAATCGCGTAATTGCCGACAGGTTCGATATGGTTGATATTCACTTCCTTCTTGCCGGTTTGCAGCGTTTCCTGTCCCGCACCATGGCCTTTCACCTCAGCGGAAGGGGAATAGACACGTAAAAACTCGCATGGAAATCGAAAAGTTTGACCGTCGCTGAAAGAAATCTCCAAAATTCTCGATTTTCGGTGCAGTTTTATTTCAACAGGATTAGGAGTACCTTTATTCAGTCCTGCCATTCTCGGTTTCCTCGGCCGTTTCCTCGTTCGCGAACCGCGCATGATAAACCAGCACGGACAAAACCGAAACCCTGAGGAAGTTCAAGCCATCGCAAACTCGTTCAACTCATCGAACAATGCCAGCTTTCGCGAGCTGATACTTATCGGCCCGGGCCATGCTCATGTCCTGCTGCTGCGGAAGTTCGGCGACAACCCCCTGGGGAATGTTCACGTGACGCTGATAAGCGACGTCGAGCATGCGGCTTATTCGGGGATGCTGCCGGGTCATATCAGCGGCATCTACACCCGCGATGAAATGATGATAGACCTGCGCCGCCTGTGCCATTTCGCAGGTGCCCGCTTCATTCACTCGGAAGCACGCGGAATCGATTTGAAGCGAAAACAGATCCTCGTCGACTTCAACCCTCCAACGTTGACTGCTGACGCAGTCTCCATCAATGTCGGCGGCACATCATGCGTGGCAGGCGTAGCCGGTGCGGAAGCATGGGCAATTCCATCCAAACCCGTTCCGGAATTGCTGAGCGGATGGGCACGTGTCGAAGCAGCAGCACACTCGAAACAGAGTTTGCGAATCGTTGTCGTGGGCGGGGGCGCAGGCGGAGTGGAATTGGCACTAGCCATGCATTCGCGGCTGGGAGACAACGGAGCGTTTACCGTTATTCATGCCGGTTCGCATCTGCTGCCGGGATACCATCCGCGAACGCGACGTATTGCCGCCGAGGTTCTGGGCATCCGCAAGGTGTCCGTCATCACGGACCGCCGAGTGGTGGAGGTCATGCCGGATAGCGTTCGCCTTGATACCGGAAAAACCATTGCCGCCGACTTCGTCTTTTGGGCCGCGCAAGCCGCGCCTCCCGCGTGGCTGGCTGAAAGCGGACTGGAAACCACGATTGAAGGCTTCGTTCGAGTCACCCCCACACTTCAGACAATAAGCCATCATTGGATCTTTGCAGCGGGGGATGTGGCTGCCATCGAAAATCGGAGACTGCCGAAGTCCGGTGTCTTCGCGGTGCGCATGGCTAAACCGCTGGAGCGCAACCTGCGCGCTTATTTCGCGGGCGCGCCGCTGGGGGCCTATAAAACGCAACGCCACAGTCTTAGCCTTATCGGCACCGCGGATGGACGCGCCATTGCGTCATACGGGCCCTTGGCCGGCCACTCTGCGCTTTTCTGGCGATTGAAAGACTGGATCGATCGTCGCTTCATGAAGCAGTTCACAGGGCTTACCCGATAGTCCTACTCAGGGAAATGCCGGTATGATAGGTTCGGTCCCTTCAATATCCACTTCCGGCAAATGTTGTTTTATCTTCGCCTCGATCTCAGCAACGCGGTTTTTTGGCACATCAGCCAACACCAGTAGATGTCCTGACTCGATAGCCTGTTCGAACTGCTTGATCCTGGAACTGGGCGTGCTGACCCCTATCAGACTCCCGGCCCATGCACCTACTCCCGCGCCGACCAGCGCGCTCCCCAGCAAAACCCCGCCGGCAATTACCGTGGAAGCAGGAGGAAGCGCGACTGCAACCAGTCCCGCAAGCGCGCCGGCCGATCCGCCCACTGCGAGCCCACGTTCTACCGCCGGGACAAAATCGCTTTTTTGAAGCAGGTTCGCCTCAGGCAGATCCTCCAGTTCCGTGCCGCGCTTGGCGACCACATGAATGTGCCGCTCCTCGATTCGAGCCAACAGCAGGTCGTCGACTATACGTTTAGTGGTCTCAATATCGGGGGAAAGAAAATAGATTCGTCTCATCATGACCTCCTTAAAAACATTAACAGGCAAATCAAGGCAGAGATTCAAACCGGCCTACTTCATCATAGACGCGTTGTACGAAAAAGCCAACCTCGTCGGTGTCCACTGAGCTTTTGGCCCAAAACATGCTTTTCCCCGTTCCGGCTCTCGGTACGGCAATCGCCAGAAGAAGACGTAAAAAAGCTTCCGCCGGATCGGCACAGAAGCGGCATCATTTGTAAATTGCCCGATTGATAAGCATACTATTCGGAAGCACAACAGAGAGCAGAGAGGACTCAATGAAGGATATGATAAAAACGCGTGCCGCGGTCGCCTGGGGCCCCGGGCAGCGTTTGGCTATCGAAGAAGTTGACCTGGTGCCGCCGCAGCGAGGCGAAGTGCTGGTACGCATCGTCGCCACCGGCGTCTGTCATACCGATGCGTTCACGTTATCGGGCAAAGATCCCGAGGGCAAATTTCCCACTATTCTTGGTCACGAGGGTGGCGGTATTGTCGAGGCTGTAGGGGAAGGCGTCGCTACGGTCGCCCCGGGTGATCATGTCATTCCGCTCTATACTCCGGAATGCGGCAAATGCAAATTCTGCAAATCCGGCAAAACCAATCTATGCCAGGCAATCCGCGCCACGCAGGGGCAAGGGCTGATGCCCGACGGCACCACACGCTTTTTTAAAGACGGGCAACCCATCTATCATTACATGGGCACCTCAACCTTTTCAGAATACACAGTCATACCCGAGATTGCGCTCGCCAAAATCAACAAGGAAGCGCCGCTGGAAAAAGTATGCCTGCTCGGCTGCGGTGTGACCACCGGCATGGGCGCGGTGGCCAACACGGCGAAAGTAAAAGCGGGCGACACCATAGCCGTCTTCGGCCTGGGTGGCATCGGTCTGGCGGTAATCATCGGCGCGGTAATCGCCAAGGCCGGGCGCATCGTTGCCATCGACCTCAATCCCGGGAAATTCGAGATCGCGCGTAAACTTGGCGCGACCGATGTGGTCAACCCGGCAGATCACGACCGACCCATACAGGATGTCATCATTGAGATGACAGGAGGCGGAGTGGATTTCTCCTTTGAATGCATCGGCAATGTCAAAGTGATGCGCTCCGCTCTGGAGTGCTGTCACAAGGGCTGGGGGGAATCGGTGATCATAGGCGTGGCCGGCGCGGGCGAAGAGATCTGCACACGCCCCTTCCAGCTTGTGACGGGACGTGTCTGGCGAGGCTCGGCGTTTGGCGGGGTAAAGGGTCGAACCCAACTGCCAGGCTATGTGCAACGCTATCTTGATGGGGAGTTCGAACTCGATACCTTCATCACTCACACCTTCGAGCTGGGCGACATCAATAAAGCATTTGATCTCATGCACGAGGGGAAGTCTATCCGCTCGGTTATCCATTTCGACAAACAAGCCCGATAATAGGCGGAATCAGAACTGGAACGGGATTCAGACTATGCAAGTACTGCAAGTTCTCTCAACCCAGCGCTCATTTGAGGGCTCGCAAGAGCGCTATCGTCACTTCTCAACCGCGCTGAATTGCGAAATGAATTTCTCGGTTTATCTTCCGCCCCGCAGTGGAAGCAAGCTGCCGGTACTTTACTGGTTATCGGGATTAACCTGTACCGACGAGAATTTCACCAATAAGGCGGGGGCGCAGCGCGTGGCTGCAGAACTCGGCATCATGCTGGTCGTCCCCGACACCAGTCCCCGTGGGGAAGGCGTGGCGGATGCCGAGAATGCGTATGATCTGGGGGTGGGCGCGGGATTTTACGTGAATGCGACCCAGGAACCATGGAGCCGCCACTACCGCATGTACGACTATATCGTCGACGAACTCCCGTCTGTGATCGAGGGCTCTTTTCCGACCAGCAACTGTCGTTCGATCAGCGGGCATTCGATGGGCGGACACGGCGCACTGGTCATAGCCCTACGCAACCCCCACCGCTATCGCGCAGTCTCCGCCTTTTCACCCATCGCCAACCCGACCAACAGCCCGTGGGGGAAAAAAGCATTCAGCCATTATTTGGGCAGCGATATCGAAAGGTGGCGGGACTATGACGCGACATTACTCATCGAGACGGCGGACCGATCCCAGCAACTACCAATATTGATCGACCAGGGCGACGCCGACGAATTCCTGGCCGAGCAACTTAAGCCTGAACGATTCATCGCCGCTTCCGAGGCAGCGAATTATCCTGTGCAGTTCAATATGCGTGCGGGCTACGATCACAGTTATTTTTTTATCAGTACCTTCATCGAAAGCCATCTGCGTTTTCACGCCGAAGCGCTTCGGAGGTGATTCACTTCACGCGGATACGGGTCCCGCTTACTGATAACGTCCTTTGTCCCCAAACAAGGTGGGAATGTTCGCGGTGAGTATCCGTTGAATAATGCGCATAAATCGGGTTCTGTCACTCACCCTTCATAATTACTCATTTTTGAGGTAGCGCATAGCTTCACTACTGGCTCTCAGCACAAAGAACGCGGTTGCAACCTCACTGCCGATCAGAATTCGGGTAGGGTGACGCATGCGGTTCCATTCATAGGCTCGGTAAGGATGGCTGCCTCTGCCTTCCCCCGTCGCCTGGCTCAGAACCTTCAGGCCAGCAGCAATTACTCCGTCATGTCTCGGCTCATATTCCAGCAGCGCGAGCGCAGATACTGCCAAGGCGGCATCGAAGGCGTTGAGGGAATACCCGATTAACTCATCCTTGCAATACTGCTGAGCAATCTTGCGCATGTCTTCAATTTTTTTGTCAGGGTCAAGGATACGTTTATCTATATCAGTGAGTGTCGTGTAAGTCCGATACATACGCCTCAAATAATAGACATACATTTCCGGCAAATAATATTTGAGGGCCGTTTCATGGTGAAAATTACCGCTTACGAAGGCTCGATAATGAAAATCAAGCAACCGCTGTAAAAAGACCAGGTTTTCACCCTCTAAAGCCAACCATTGTTTCCGGTTAACAAGAATGGCGTCTAGAATGTCCATGTTGTGACCGGGGCAAATCTCATTACCTAATACTTCCCTGATCATCCTGCCGTCTTCGTTCTTGAACGTTTTATCAAACCATATCGGCACGGCACCCTCGTAATCCAACGGGCGGGTGATCTGAATGGTGGGTGGATTCGAGTTGTATTTGCCTCCTACCTGGTACTCACCAATAATTTTCACCCAAGGGTAAGCCAAAAGCGACTCACAACTTTCGAGAAGCCCTCCGTCCACGGCCAACTGCTCCCTCTGCACAAAGTCAAGCCACTTTCTCGCCATCGCTAACGTGAGAAAGGTTGTATCCGTATCCGGAACGTAATCGCCGAATCCCAGGTTCCGTTTCTTTTGCAGGGCTTCTTCGGACAGCCGACAAAGAGGTCTCCCCTCTTCATCTTTCGGCAAGCACGTAATAGCTGGGTGCCGAATGAGATTATTCGGTGTTTCGAGCCACTCTCGACTGCTACACACACAATAACGCAGTAGATTTTCGAGAATCGGGATAATGCGAGGATAATGCTGGCGTCGCGAAGCCTCCAAGCTTAAAAACACAAGCAGATGTTCGAAAAAATTGACATCTGAAAACGCGATTCTGTGCCAGATCCAGGCAAAGGACGTTGACATAGGCTCGCAAATCCCACGATAAGGCCTGCGGATGAGCCTGAGTCTGGCGGGGTTCGTCATTAGAAAGCATCGTATTAGCGCAAATAACAACGAAATGTTTTTATATTCGAAGGAGCCTACCCCCTGTAGTACGTTGATAAAATTTTTACCATCCATATGGTCATCGCCCGACAGCTCGACCTGCGCAGCAACTGGAAACCAGGGATCATTCTTATCTTTATCCCAAATCCGTAAAATGTCTTGTAGACAGTTATCGATCATCTTCTGCATTTCTGTTTGAGTCGGTTCGCTGTGGACTCGCTCAGTCTTTTCGCGTTTCTGCCAACGAGGGCTTTCGATGCCATCAAGAAGTCGACTCAAGGGACGAAAGGTTGTTTCGATCCATAGGGGATCGTGCCAGTTGTCAATGCTAGCCTGCATGGCTTTACGCATCATCTCCTGATAATGGGATACTTCTGTTGCCCCTATAGCAGGATGACGACAACCATTAAGGATCACGTACTTTAGAAAGGGATGGCCCGCTAGATCTCTGTATATGGCTCTAAGATTGCGTCCCGCCGGGGTAACACACTCTCCGTCAAGGATCGGCTGATCACAGATGTCATAGAGGTTCGCGTGTCTTGTCATAGCTTTTCGTTCCTTTATAACAATGTCCCCGCATAGTGCGGATTGAACAAGTCGTTAAACAAGTACTGACAATGAACTGACCGCTTCAGACTGATTGCGGTTTGGATATGTATAAACGCCGGAACCCGAGGAATTTTTGATAAGGGAACCCGGATTTATTCCTCATATTTTTCCTAAGCAGAATTGCATCAGAGTCGTCTCTATATTAGTAAATCTCCAGACCCATTGATCTCTCGATCAGGCTTCGATGTTTTTTGTTTAGTGGAATATTAGAAAAAGTCTCTCGATAGGACCACTGGCATAGGAAAACTGACAAGTAGGTGGATGATTTACGTTAGAAGGGGGCTAGCCGCACGAGCGACGATGCGATCCGCCGCTCTGCGCATAAATTCCTTCTTTTTAGCTTTCAGGTCGCCTTGCTTATGGGGCGGCAAACGCCCCTCCCCCTCCTGTATAATTATTTCTTTTTGGAATAACGCCATGGAAGCGGAACAACTCAACGCGATCGTAAACCAGCTCGATGATCTCGATCACCGGGCCGTGGAATTGCGGAGGTATCTTTGACTTCGATAGCAAACAGACGCGGCTGAACGAACTCACCCGGCTGACCGAAGACCCCGCCATCTGGGAGGACAATAAGCGCGCCCAGGAACTGGGCCGGGAAAAGAAGGCGCTGGAGAGTATCGTTGTTACATTGGAAACAGTCGGACGGCAACTGCACGATGCGCGAGACTTGTTCGAGATGGCTCGGGAAGAGGATGACGACGCCGCACTGCTGAGTATCGAACGCGATATCGGGCAACTGGAAAAGACCGTGGCGGATATGGAATTCCGTCGGATGTTCTCCAGCCCGATGGATCCCAATAATTGCTTCGTGGACATTCAGTCCGGCTCTGGCGGCACCGAGGCACAGGACTGGGCAGCAATGCTGGAACGCATGTATCTGCGCTATAGCGAACGCCGCGGTTATAGTGTAGAAATAATGGAAGAGTCGCCGGGGGAAGTTGCGGGTATCAAAAGCGTAAGTCTCAAGATATCCGGGGAGTATGCCTATGGCTACCTTCGCACTGAGACCGGCGTGCACCGCCTGGTGCGGAAGTCCCCGTTCGATTCCGGAAATCGCCGCCATACTTCCTTTGCCAGCGTATTTGTTTACCCCGAAGCGGATGAGACGATAGACATTGAAATCAACCCAGCGGATCTCCGCGTGGATACCTTCCGGGCGTCGGGCGCCGGAGGCCAGCATATCAACAAAACCGATTCGGCTGTTCGAATCACCCACAACCCCTCCGGGATTGTAGTGCAATGCCAAAGCGGCCGTTCGCAACACCGCAACCGGGCAGACGCAATGGCGATGTTGAAATCGCGCCTGTATGAGGCCGAATTGCGCAAGCGCAATGAAGAGAAGCAGGCGGTCGAAGACAATAAAACCGACATCGGCTGGGGCCACCAGATCCGTTCTTACGTGCTGGACCAGTCACGCATCAAGGACTTGCGAACCGGAGTCGAAACCGGCAATACGCAGGCTGTACTTGATGGGGCGTTGGACGATTTCATTGCCGCGAGTTTGAAACAAGGCATATAAATAAGACATAAAAGGAGAGCCGAACGTGGCAGATGACGCCTTGGAAAAAAATCCGGATGAAACACTCGATCGGCTTCACGTAGAAATCAAGCTTGTCGAAGAGCGCCGCGCCAAACTTGCAGCGCTGCGTCAAGCGGGCAATGCTTTTCCCAACGACTTTCGCCGCGATGATCTTGCGCAGGATCTCCACCGGGAATATGGGGATTATTCCAACGAAATGCTGGAAGAGGCGCCTCGGACTGTCAGCGTGGCCGGCCGCATGGTATTGAAGCGGGTCATGGGGAAGGCGAGCTTCGCCACGATTCAAGACATGAGCAGCCGCATTCAACTCTATATCGCGATTGATTTAGCCGGGGCGGAGACACAGGCGGCGTTCAAGCATTATGACCTCGGCGATATTCTCGGGGCTCAGGGCACACTGTTCAGAACCAGAACCGGCGAGCTATCCGTGCGAGTGACCAGCCTTCGGTTGCTGACAAAATCGCTGCGCCCACTCCCGGAAAAATTTCATGGCCTGGCCGATCAGGAACAGAAATATCGCCAGCGTTATCTCGACCTCATCACCAACGAGAATAGCCGCAACGTTTTTATCGCCCGCTCACGCATTATTCAGTCCATCCGTGAGTCTCTGGTCGCGCGCGGTTACCTGGAAGTCGAGACGCCGATGATGCATCCCATCCCCGGTGGCGCGGCGGCGCGTCCTTTTGTCACGCACCATAACGCGCTGGATATGGAATTGTACCTCCGCATCGCGCCGGAACTTTATTTGAAGCGGCTTGTTATCGGCGGTATGGAGCGGATATTCGAAATCAACCGCAGCTTCAGGAACGAAGGCATTTCGACGCGGCATAATCCCGAGTTTACGATGCTGGAATTCTACGAAGCCTATCGGGACTACGCCTACTTGATGGATTTAACCGAAGCCATGCTGCGGGAAATTGCTCTCAAGGTGTCGGGCACCACGAGAATCGTCTATCAGGGCCGCGAAATTAATCTTGCGCAGCCCTTTGGGCGGCTTACCATTACTCAGGCTATCCGGAAGTTTCACCCCGATATAACCGATGTGCAACTCGCCGATCGTGCCTTCGTGATTGCCAAGCTAAAGTCGCTGGGTGTCGCGTATAAACCGGAGGACGGTATTGGCGCCCTGCAGCTCACCTTGTTTGATGAAACCACCGAGCATTTACTGTTTGAGCCGGTTTTTATTATCGATTATCCGGCCGAGGTCTCCCCCCTAGCACGGCGCAACGACTTGAATCCCGCTATAACCGACCGGTTTGAGCTCTATATTGCCGGACGCGAAATCGCCAATGGTTTTTCTGAACTGAACGACCCGGAGGATCAGGCTGCACGCTTCCGGGAACAGGCCAGCGCCAAGGAGGCTGGTGATGAGGAGGCGATGCATTACGACGGCGATTATATCCGAGCGCTGGAATACGGCCTGCCTCCCACAGCTGGCGAAGGCATCGGCATCGACCGGCTCGTCATGCTTTTTACCGATAGTCCGAGTATTCGCGATGTGATTCTGTTTCCGCAACTGCGACCGGAAGACTAATCCGTCAGATCCTCCGGCGGAAGCCATTTTGGTCTCGATATATATATTGGATCATTCGCATTCTCCGGAAATCCTGCCTCGGTATAAATAGGGCGGTCATTGTTTTGTGACGGAAGAGGATGAGATAACGCATCTCCCTCAACACGCCCCATCGGGCCGATCACGGCCTTCAAAAATCCTGCCTGACGTGTGCGCGGCCGTTGGTACGGCATGCACAGGAGGGTTCCAACGGTTCAAATCGTCATCACGTTGCCCCTCTACCCTGACGTACCTCTTCTACCATTCCCGTAGCAACACAACGAAATTCCTTGCCTCAAGCAGGTAGCGCCTTCCCAGAACACATACTCTATGGGGGTATTGACATATACCCTATTGGGGTATATATTAAAAGCAAAGCTTCTAATGGAATTTCCTTAATTCGATAGCAGGAGTTGCTGAATCCAGGCTCCGGGACTTGCGAGGAACAAATTCCGCGAGGGGATTTCCTGAAGACAGTCTGTGGTTCGGCCAAAAGGATGCGACGATGAATAAATCCACACATCTGAAGATCAAAGGCATGCATTGCACGGGGTGCGAGGAAACTATCGAGAATGCAATCGTTGGTTTGCCGGGAGTGCAGAAAGTAAAAGCGGATTATGTCAAGCAGACGGTTGATGTCGAGTTCAACAGCAAGCTCATCGGCGATGCCGGGATTCGCCTTGCGATCGAAGAAAAGGGATACGAGTTCGAAGGCGCAGCCACGTCCCCACTGGGCAATCTGCGAAGCGCGTTCATTTTCCTGCTCTTCCTGCTGGTAGTGGGTGGTATTACGGTCTGGGGCAAGAGCATGATCCCCGGCCTGGTAGGAGAGATGAGCCCCAATCTCGGCCACGCCATGTTGTCTTCCATCGGATTTTTTACCGGTTTTCATTGCATCGGCATGTGCGGTGGGTTTGTCGTCGGCTATGCATCCGTGGGTGGGCCGCAATCTGTTGCTTCCACCGCGACGCGCCATCTGATGTATGCCACGGGCAAGACGGCCTCTTACGCCGCTATTGGAGGCACTTTGGGTTTACTCGGCTCAGTCGTGACCTTTACCCCGTACATGCGAGGTGTCATCAGTATTGCAGCCAGCATTTTTGTAATAATTTATGGCCTGAAAATGCTGGATGTATTTTCGGCCCTACGGGGTTTCACCCTGCGCTTGCCTCACTTCGTGACGAAAGGGGTGGCGAATGAGCTTCGGGACCAGCGCAACCCGCTGGTAATCGGGTTGTTGAACGGTTTCATGCTGGGCTGCGGTCCCTTACAGGCCATGTATATCACCGCCGCCGGCACGGGCAGCCCCCAGGAGGGAGCGACGATGCTGTTCTTCTTTGGCCTCGGTACGCTTATACCACTCATGAGCTTCGGCTTGATCGCCAGTAGCGTCCCTCGCCGTATCCTGCGCCAACTGGTGCTCGCGTCAGCGGTCCTCGTTATTGCCATGGGCTTGATGATGGCGGATCGTGGATTAAAATTGACTGGCTCCGGTTACGACTTCAACTCGCTGACATCCCCCTCGCAGCAGCTCAGGCCAGTGAATGGGCCCGCACATGGACCCCGTGACAAGCCCGCGAATAATTACCTTGAATCATCTGCATCAGGCAACACGATGCGGTAGCGACGAGCGAAACCCCAACAAGACTAACTTGCCGGTTATTCATTTTCTTTCAAGAGATTGATCACGCATGAACTCATTCGCGTTAAAACAAATAGAGCTGCCGATCGAGGGCATGACTTGTGCCGCATGCGCAGCACGTATCGAAAGAAACCTGAATAAACTCCCTGGCGTGCGCGCGGCTGTCAATTTTGCCAATGAGAAAGCACGGATTGAGTTTGACGCTACCGCAACTCTCCCCGAAGACTTGGTGCGTTCGATCGAAAAAGCGGGATTCCAGGTTGTGCCTCAATCCGTACAGCTGCAAATCACCGGGATGACGTGTATCGCCTGCAGTGGCCGTATCGAAAAGGCGCTGAACGCACTGCCGGGAGTCACTGCGACCGTCAACCTCGCCACTGAGATTGCCCACGCGCGTTTCAACCCTGGCGCCGCATCAGTGGAAGATCTGATCGCGGCGGTTACCCGAACCGGTTTTGGCGCGACCGAAATCAGCGAAGCCAGCCATGCCGAAGAGAAAGCGCGCAGGCGTGCCAATTACCAGGTGGAGCTCCGCATGTTCTGGATTTCGGCTGCGCTGAGCCTCCCCTTAATGCTTCAGATGATCCCCATGTTCTGGGGCGACCATATGGAACTGCCGCGGGGCCTGCAGTTGCTGCTGGCGACGCCGGTCCAGTTCTGGGTGGGAAGACGCTTCTATATCGGCGCGTGGAATGCGTTGCGCGGGGGCGGCGCCAACATGGATGTCCTGGTGGCGCTGGGTACCAGCATGGCATATTTGTTCAGCGCGGCAGTGACGTTGCTGGGGCTGGATCAACATGTCTATTTCGAAGCAAGCACGGCCATCATCACACTGGTGCTGCTGGGCAAATTGATGGAAGCCCGCGCTAAAAGCAAGACTTCCGCAGCGATCGAGGAACTCGTCAAACTGCAACCCAAGACTGCTCGGGTAGAGCGTAACGGCGAGATAATCGAAGTGGAGGTAATCACGCTCAAGGTCGGGGACGTTTTTATCGTTCGCCCGGGCGAGAGCTTGCCGGTGGACGGCATCGTCATTGAAGGCGCCTCCAGTGTAGATGAGGCAATGTTGACCGGCGAAAGCATGCCCATTGCGAAGCGAGCAGATGCGAAAGTCTATGCAGCCACGGTAAATCAGCAGGGGTTGCTCAAGTGCCGCGCCACCGGCGTCGGCGCTCATACCCAGCTTGCTGCGATTATTCGCCTGATTGAGGAAGCTCAAGGCTCCAAGGCCCCGATCCAGCGGCTCGCCGATACTGTTTCCGGAGTATTCGTGCCGGTGGTAGTTTCCCTGAGCGTGCTGACCCTGCTCCTCACATGGGGGCTGGCAGGTGATTTCGTTCCCGCCCTCATCAACGCCGTGGCGGTACTGGTCATTGCCTGCCCCTGCGCATTAGGACTGGCGACGCCAACTGCAATCATGGTCGGAGTGGGGCGTGGCGCGCAGGCCGGAGTGCTGGTGAAAAACGCCGCGGCGCTGGAGCAGGCTGAAAAAATTCGGGTTCTGATCCTGGATAAGACCGGCACGCTAACGGAAGGGAGGCCCGCAGTAACGAATATCGTGCCGGCGGGATCAATTACGGAGCGCGAGCTGATGGAGGTTGCGGTTAGTCTCGAACAGGGATCGGAACATCCCCTGGCGAAAGCGGTAATGGAGCGGGCCAGCAGCGCAGGGATACGGCCGCGGGCAGTGAGCAATTTCAGAGCAATTGCTGGCAGCGGTATTACGGCGGGTATTGATGACGTCGAATACATGCTCGGCTCGCCCCGCTTTGCGAGAGAACATGGCGCGCACGTTGATGAAGAACTAATAGCTGTTCTTCAGGCCGAGGGTAAAACGGTCGTGTGCCTTTCCGAGGTAAACACTGCAAATGCGCCCACAACTGAAATTCTCGGCTATCTCGCCATTGCCGACCGGGTGAGGAGCACTTCCGCGCAAGCGGTAGCGCGACTGCAGGCAATGGGCATTGAAGTCATCATGCTGACCGGAGACAATCGCGCCACCGCAGCAGCTATCGCCCGGCAAACCGGCATCACGGAATATCGTGCCGAGGTGCTGCCCAGGGATAAGGCCGCAGAAGTACGCAAGATGAAGGAAAACGGAAAATTTACGGGCATGGTTGGCGACGGAATCAACGATGCGCCCGCCCTGGCCGCCGCCGATGTGAGCTTTGCCATAGGGGCAGGTTCAGATGTGGCAATTCAAGCCGCCGATATTACCCTCATGCGCGACGACCTGATGAGTGTGGCTGACGCCATCTCCCTCTCTCGCGCCACGCTTGGGAAAATCCGGCAGAACCTTTTTTTTGCTTTTATCTACAACGTGCTGGGCATACCGCTGGCGGCGGCAGGCTTACTCAGCCCCGTGATCGCCGGCGCGGCGATGGCAATGAGTTCAGTATCGGTAGTTAGCAACTCGTTGCTGCTGAAACGGTGGCGGACGGCGCCTGAGCCCGCTGTTGAGCAATCGATTTAACTTAACCGGAAAGGAGTCATGAAAATGCAAACAGAAATCATAAAAGTCAACGGAATGACCTGCATGGGTTGTGTCAACAGCGTGAAGAACGTGCTGGAGAAGATACCCGGTGTCAGCAGCGCGGATGTTTCTCTCGAACAGAAACAGGCAAAAATCGCCTACGACGGTGCAATAACCCATACCGATCAGTTAAAGAATGCGATCAAGGAGGCCGGTTTTGAAGTCGTCGGCTGACAAGAAGCCCTGCCATGCACCCGATATGGTGGTGCAACCGGACAAGGAAGCGTTGATAAAACGCCTCAATCGGATCGAGGGTCAGGTGCGTGGGGTGGCAAAGATGATTACCGAGGATCGTTATTGCGTGGATATCCTGAACCAGGTATCTGCGCTTCAGTCCGCGCTTGACGCCGTGGCGATGCGGTTGCTCGAAAACCATACTCATGGCTGCATGCAGGGGGCAATCAAGTCGGGCAAGGGAGACGAAGCGATCGATGAATTGATGATGGTGGTGCGGAAATTCGCCCGTTAGCGACGGGTATTCCATATACATTTCCACCAATACAAGTACATTTCTATGCCCCTGAAAAGAACAGCACGAACGAAGGTCTCATGAAACGACTCTTTCTGACCGCTCTTTTGTTTATCGCGCATCCCGCTGGCGCAGCGGAAACACTCACGGCCAGCGCTCCCGACACCGTGGAGGAACGGGTGAAGCCCTGTATCGTCTGCCATGGTCCGGAAGATAAAAAGGGAAGAGATGCGTACTACCCGCGTATCGCGGGCAAGCCTGAAGGTTATCTTTTCAACCAGTTGCGTAATTTCCGCGATGGCAAGCGACACTATCAACCCATGGCCCTGCTGCTGGAAGGCTTGCCCGACCCATATCTGCGGGAAATGGCGGCGTACTTCGCTTCCCTGAAACAGGCCTTTCCTCCACCCGAGCCGATGAGGGCCTCGTCCGCGGAAATCGAGCTCGCTCGAAAGCTTGTGACCCGGGGTGATCCCAGCCGCAAAATCCCTGCGTGCGTTGAGTGCCACGGTAAGGACCTGATGGGGACACCGCCTTTTATTCCTGGCTTACTCGGACTGCCCCGCGTCTACCTAATTGCCCAATTCGGCAACTGGCAGCATGGCGGTCTGATGCGGGGGCAGACTCCCGACTGTATGTCGGAAATTGCGAAACAGCTCACTACTAACGAGGCGAGCATTATTGCGGAGTGGCTGGCGGCGCAACCCGTGTCCGAAGCCCGGTTTAAGCGCGAGGAACCCGCGCCAACGCTTCCCGATGAACTGGCAAGGCGTTGCGCGAGCATCGTCCTGCAATCCGGGCTTCCACAATGAAACATATTGCCATCGCCGCTGCGCTTGCCGGACTCTTGGGTATCGGCCTGTTCCTGGCATCCGCTGATACGTCGTCCAGGATCGAAGAGAGCGAAAAATCGCCGATAGCGAAGGCGGATGACACGGCGGCAAGACAGTCCCTGCAAGCACGGGGCGCCTATCTCGCGCACGTCGGTAACTGCATGGGATGCCACACGACGCAGGGTGGCCGCCCGTACGCGGGAGGACATCGCCTCGTCACCTCCATCGGCACGTTCATCACGCCAAACATTACACCCGATTCGGAAACCGGGATTGGGCAGTGGAATGAAAATGACTTATGGCGGGCGCTGCACGATGGTAAAGGACGCCACGGCACCCCGTTGTATCCGGCTTTCCCCTACACGGAGTACACCAAAGTAACCCGCGAAGACTCCAATGCTATTTTCGCCTACCTCCAGTCCCTCACCCCCGTTCAGCGGAAAAATCCGCCGAGCCAGATCCGCTTTCCGTTCAGTCTCCGCCCGCTCATTTATATCTGGCGCGCCCTTTACTTTGACCCCGGCGCTTATCAGCCCGATTTGAAGAAAAATGATGAATGGAACCGGGGAGCATATCTGGTGCAAGGGCTTGGACATTGCAATGCTTGTCACACAACCCGCAATCCGTTGGGTGGGAGCCAGGGTGGGCTATTGGGAGGGGGGCAACTCATGGGTACCAACTGGTACGCGCCGTCCCTGACCTCGCTCCAGGAAGGCAGCACCTCAGACTGGCCGATCCAGGACATTGTTCAGTTGCTTAAAACAGGGTTGTCACCCCGCGCTGCCACTGCCGGCCCGATGGCCGATGTTGTCACCCAAAGTCTTCAGCATTTGAAGGAGGATGACGCCCGTGCCATGGCGGCGTATCTGAAATCGTTGCCCGCGGGCGATCCACGATCACGCGGGGTGGCACCTCCCCTCACCGAGGAGGTCGATAAGCTTCTTGCGCGAGGCGGGGAGATCTACAAAACACTTTGCGAAGATTGCCATGGCAACCTGGGGCAAGGCAGGCCGAACGCTTATCCGGCGTTGGCGGGAAACCGCGGAGTCACGCTGGCGTCGCCGACGAACGCGATTCGCAGCATTCTCTATGGTGGATATGCGCCCGTCACGGCAAGCAATCCACGTCCTTATGGCATGCCGCCATTCGCGCAGATCTTGCATGACGAAGAGATCGCTCTTGTTTTGTCGTACATCCGGAACGCATGGGGAAACCGCGGCAGCCTGGTTACAGCAATTGAAGTAGACCGAAGCCGGAAGGGTGCGCAATAAATACCGTGCCCAAGATGCCGGGCAAGGGAATAACGTCAAACCGAGCATTTAGCCCGGGAAAGTGATACAAGCTGTTTTGATGACTTGGGGACCGTTAATGGCAGCGGGGGTCCCAGGCAAAACGGGGCTAGGACAGTAGAAGAGGCCTGGGGTTTGTCCTGCCGGAGAGATGGGACTCATGTTGGGTTGACTTGATCGACTGTCTATCGAGAGAGTCCTTAAGCGTGAAGAAAAGCTACCCGCAATATCCATTATCCTGAAACCAGGTCATCGCGTCCTCAAGCGCCTCCGCCGCAGGCCGATATCGATACCCCAGTTCACGTACGGCCTTGTCACTGGAGTAAAACATTTTTTTTCGCGCCATGCGCAGGCTATCCATCGTCGCGCGCGGCTCGATCTGCGTAACCATAGCCATTTTTTCCATCAGCCACGCGGCTGGAAGGATCAGCTTCACGGGAAGGCTGAACCGTTTCGTCTGCTTGCCGCGAATCTGATCGATCATCTGGAGTATTTCCAATAACGTCATGTTTTCGCCGCCCAGTATATAGCGTTGCCCCGGTTTTCCATGCGCATGAGCCAGCAGATGGCCATGCGCAACGTCATCAGCATGGGCTATATTCAAACCTGTATTTACATATGCCGGCATCCGGTCACATAACGTATCCACCACGATACGGCCTGTTGGCGTAGGTCTGATATCTCGAGGCCCGATGGGCGTAGAAGGGTTCACGATAACCAGCGGCAGTCTATGCTCATCAGTCATCTGCTGAACAACTTGCTCGGCCATGAATTTGGAACGCTTGTAGTGTCCAGTCATGGATAAAAGACTCGAGGGCGTCTCCTCGGTGGCCGGGATGCCATCCTGATTTATTCCTAGCGTTGCCACGCTGCTGGTGTATATCATCCTTTTTACTCCGGCTTCGGCCGCCGCGAGTATCAATGCCTGAGTTCCCTTTACGTTGATCTCGTACATCGTTTCCGGGTTTGGAACCCAGAGGCGATAATCGGCGGCAACGTGGAACAAGCTATCACAGCCCGTCACCGCCCGCTTCAAAGATGGAGCGGATCGCAAATCTCCTTCGGAGAGTTCGACAGGCAACTTGTGGAGATTGCGCCGGTCGCTGCCCGGTCTTACCAGGCACCGCACTTCATGTCCGGCGTTTAGTAAACACCTTGCAACGGCCGAACCGACAAATCCATTTGCGCCCGTAACCAGTGCTTTCATCAACTTGATCCTTTTTCAGCTCCGGCTTCGTGTGAAAGAATCTGTGACGCGAAGCGACGATTGAACTTCGCATTGTGGTAGTGGTACACAGTTTTCACATCCTGGATTATAGAACCAGAGACAGAGCAGAGCTCAGCAATAGGTCAGTCAGACCATTGGAAGAGACGATATGTCGCCACATCCTGCACGCCAAACGGATGCCGGCCCGGCGCTTACATGCCCCGCGCCGCAAGGTGCTTCTCTACATCCTCTTTGCTGAAACCCAGCGCAGCGGCCACGCGATCCGCGTGGCTCACCCGCGAAACTCCAGGGATCAGACGATAGGTTGGGCCCTGGGACAGAAACTCGCCCTGCAGGTACCGCCCGATGCCCCTGTCCTGCAGGCGCTCACACAGCTCGTGGTTATGTGTCACCAGCAATGTGCTTGCCCCCAGCTGGTAGAAGCCTGCAAGGACATACTCCGACAGTTCCATTTTCTCCTCAAATGTCGTTCCCTCCGAAAGCTCATCCAGCACGACAAGGCTGCGTGCTGTTGAGCTGAAGAAAATTTCGCGCGTGCGTTTCAGTTCATGGGCAAAACGTCCCATCCCCTCGTCCAGGTGCCCGGGATCGGGCACCTGGTAGAAAATATGTTCCGCCAATACCATACGCGCGGTCGCGGCGGGAATATAGCAGCCGATCTGGCCAAGCAGCTGAATCTGGGCCACGGTCTTGCAGTAGGCTGTCTTGCCGCCGCTATTGGGTCCGGTGATGACTAGCAGCCGTCCCGCATCATCCAGTTCGATATCGTTAGGCACATAGTTGGGATTGGCCCAGGCAAGCAGAGGGTTTCTGGCTTCGGTGGCACTAAGGGAATGGCGCTCGCCTTCCATTATTTCCGGAAGTGTCATCTTCCCGCTGAAGGCATGGGAATAACGATGAAAAGACAGGATTTCGTCGATCATGCCCATTGTTTCAAGCAACCGCGCCAACTCGGGACTATGCCTGAACAACTTTCGCAACGGATAGATGACAGAGTCACGGTCTGAGGAGGCGATTGCAATCAAGATGACCGGAAGAATGGGTACTGCCAGCACAAGTATCCCATAACCCAGATATGCGATGCCAAAACCGGCCAGTAAACCCTGGAAAAAATAAAGGCCTGCGACCACCGCTGCCAGGATCAAAAAGATCGGCAGAGGCTTGAACATCGACGGCCGGAAGCGTGGAATCGGCAAATAGTGGGGTTTCTCTTCGCCCGTCTTGAATTTTCCCTCTACTACATAAACGGGACCGCGTATCAGTGAATACATACGCGACGTACCGAAGTCGCGAATCGCTTTGAACAAGTCGCGCAAATATTCGCTCCGCGGCTGTGGCAAGGCCTGCGCCATCTCGACCAGATCAACGACGAAGCCGGTTCCATCGATGAACTGGTGATAGCCGTAGCCACTGAATTCCATTTCATCTTTTTTACCAACTCCGGAACTATCAATAGCAAGACCGCCGGTAAACGTCCCGTAGAGCAATTGGTACAAGGACTGCTCTCCCCGCGCCATTTCGTCGATAAAATTCCGTAGCGCGTCCCGAAGGGCGAGGTCGGACTCGAGCTCCCGTAGCGCCTCCTGTTTTTTCCGCGCTACTGCCGCCTCCGTCCCTGGCCGGGCCAGCGAGCGGTAAAGAACCGACTGCCCCGCATGGGTAACGGCGTGATTGAGCGAGTCGAACAGCTGATCGGTCTCTATCGCGTCGAATGTCTTGGCGTCGAGTATACCCTCGTCAGATTCCGCCGGACGGGTGTCGCGGACACCGGCCAACCGGTCGCCGCGCGACAGGAGAAATGGCTGATTCCAGTATGAATCGGGTAAGGCTGCCTCTTTCATGATCGGCCCTTGCTCGTATCATGCCGCCATCCCGGTGAAACTGAAATGGCGCAGCGGCGACACGCAATCTCTTGTTTGAAAATCTAACACTCAACCCATTACGCGTCAACGACAGCGAGGTCCGATCTGAATAAGCTTCGCCAAGGCACTTGCACGACCTTGTATTCCAGAAGGAGGAGCCTATCGCAGCAACAGATTGTTGATCTCTCTTAAGTCTTCTTCATCCAATTCGCCCGCCTCCGCCTTCAACCTCAATCTTGACATGACAAAGTTGTAGCGCGCCTGGGCCAGGTCGCGTCTTGCGGTATAAAACAATTGCTGTGCATTCAGTACATCCACTTCCGTTCTAACGCCCACTTCCTGTCCGAGCTTGGTGGAGTCTACTTGGCTCTGGGTAGATATCAACGCCTGTTTCAGCGCTTTTACCTGAGCCATTCCGTTGGTGACATTCAAATACTGCTGGCTTACCTGCAGGACGTTGTTGCGCCGGGTATTGTTCAGATCCTGAAACACCTTCTCCTGCGTCGCCAACGCTTCCCGTACACGCGACTGGGTGGCGAAGCCCTGAAATATCGGAAAACTAACCTGAACGCCTATTTCTTTTGAGGTCAAGTCTATCGGACGTCCGGTAATAGTACCCCCGACACCTTTCTGGTCGCTATATATTGCTACCAGATCCACGGTTGGATAGTGCCCAGCCTTGGCTCGCTCCACGTCCTGTTTGGCAATTTCGTACACTGCCTGTTGAACTTTGAACGCAAGGTTATTCTGCTCCGCCACCGTGATCCATTCCTGCATAGTTTGGTACTTCAGCGTCAACAGGTCAGAAGTATCTTCAGTGGGGCGTCGAAGATAATCCGGCATACGGCCTATAATTTGTTGCAAGTTGCGTTTCCGTATCTCCAGGTCATTCCTGGCAGCAATTTCCTGCGAGTGTATGAAATCGAAACGCGCCTGGGCTTCATGCGTATCCACGATAGTAGCTGTGCCGACCTGGAAGTTGCGCTTGGCCTGCTCCAACTGCTCGCCAATTGCCTTCAGCTGAGCTTGCGCCGCCTCCAGATTTACTTCTGCCACCAGGATATCGAAATACGCCTGCGCCACGCGCAGAATCAAGTCTTGCGCGGCAATGATGAACTGAGAATCCGCCTGCG